>JAJRPE010000473.1 GCA_024280935.1 Candidatus Hydrogenedentota bacterium | reverse complement strand
TGTTTGCAACTGTTTCACAGGTGCTGATGACAAAAGCGTACGGAGAGACAAAAGCGGGAATTATCGGAGCGGTGAGTTATACAAACATACTTTTTTCACTTATAGTCGGGCTTTGTGGGCTTTGTCCATCATTCCCAAGGTTTCGCTCGTGCCTCGCTTCACCTTGGGCTAAGTTCCTGTGCCCAGTCGGGACAGCTTCGTAATTCCACACGTTGATACATGTCCAAATCGCTTTGGCATACACCGGAACGGCAGCGCCGATGGTTTATGGTTTAGCTTATGAATCAGGGCGAATGGGTCGATCAGACTACGCCGGCTGAACGGCCCAGCCCGGCGGGGCAAGCACACCAAAGCCTCTGTTGGAATCTCACATTGCCTGGTCGTGAGCCACAGGGCATTTTCCCGCAGGGGGCGCTGGAGCCGATTCTTCGCCACCATAGATTTCGTGATGGGGACGGCCCACCAGGATTTTCTCTTTGCCCCAATCGACGACCTTGCCGAATTTCTCCGAGGTAGTGAAGGCCTTGAAGGCGGCTTCATCGGACCACGCTGAGACAATGAGGTAGGTGTTGGGCTTAAACACATCGGCGTAGAGCGAAGACGCGCTGTGCCCCTCCATACCTTCCATAAGTTCTAAAACGCTCTTAAAAACGGCCTCAAACTGTTCGCCCTTGCCTTCCAATACCTCGTAATTCATACCAATCGTAACCATGGGAAATTCCTTTCGTGGGCGCTGCGCCCTATGCCAATCGGGGGCACCACCACAAACACCGAGGCCAGGACCTGCTGCGATCCTGACCATCGATGTTTTCAATGTTCAATTCGATGCGATTCAGAAGTCTTCTGGGCAAACCTAGAAGTCGGCCAAGTCGCCATCGTCCAGCGGAATAACTTCCTCTGGCTTGCGTACGCGCCGCTCCACGCTCGGCTGTTGCTGTACCTGCGGCGGAGCCTGCTGCTGTTGTTGCCAAGGCTGCTGTTGTTGGGGCGGAGCCTGTTGCTGCCACGCCTGCTGCTGCTGTTGCTGTTGCTGAGGAGGCTGCCAGGCTTGTTGTTGTTGCTGCTGTGGCTGCTGCCACTGCATGGCACCACCAGGGACGGGCAGTCCAGGCTGCATCATGCCACCGCCGCCCATTGTATTACCGGATATTCGGAAGGCGGAGATGATCGATCCCAGGCTTTCCGCCTGGGCGCTGAGTTCTTCGGCGGCTGCTGCGGATTGCTCCGAACCCGCCGCGTTCGATTGGGTGACCTTATCCAATTCGGTGACCGCCCTGTTAATCTGATTCAGGCCCACGGATTGCTCCTTCGAGGCTGCGGAAATTTCGGAAATAAAATTACTCACCTTCTCAGAACCTTCCATGATGTCTTTAAGGATAGTCGCCACATTGCTGGAAATCTGGACACCACCATCAGCGTTCTTCACGGACTCCTCGATCATTTCCGCCGTGTTCTTGGCGGCTTCGGCGCTGCGTGCGGCAAGGTTGCGCACTTCCTCAGCCACCACGGCAAAGCCCTTGCCTGCCTCCCCCGCCCGCGCCGCTTCGACGGCAGCGTTCAAAGCGAGCAAGTTGGTCTGGAAGGCGATTTCATCAATGGTCTTAATAATCTTAGCGGTCTGGTCTGAGGAAACCTTGATCTTGTTGATGGCATCCTCCATGTCCACCATGGCCTCGTTGCCCTTGCTGGCCATCCCATTGGCTTCCTTCGCCAGAACATCGGCCTGGGATGCATTGTCCGCATTTTGGTTAGTCATGGCGGTCAACTGCTCCAAGCTCGCCGAAATTTCTTCCAGTGACGAGGCCTGTTCGCTGGCGCCTTCGGCCAGGGTTTGGCTACCGTTGGCGATTTGTTCACTTGCCTGGCTCACCTGCAATGAAGCCTCTCTGGCCCGGCCCAAGGCCTGCTCCAAGGCATTAAGCGCACCGTTCAGATTGTCCTTGATAGCGGCGTGATCGCCCTGATAATCCCCCACAACGCGAGCAGTCAAATCCTGCTGGCCCATGGTTTGTAGCACCGAACCCGCCTCGGCCATGGGTGCGACAACAGCATCGAGAATATCATTGATACCCGACATCATGGGCTTGTAGGCCTCCGAGAGTCCCTCGATCTCGCCGCGCTTCTGCAAGTCGCCGCTCACCCCGGCGGCGATAAGCCCATCGACTTCGCGCCGATAATCGGCCCGGTCATTCAGGTCCGTCCACTCCGCCGAATTTCCTATATGATTGCCTTGGTCATCCATAAGCGCATTGGCCGTCACCTGAAACTCCAGCTCACCCACTTTGATTTCTGCGGTAGCGGGCAGGTTCCGGAGATCCTCCAGCAAACGCCGCTGGTGAGCGGGATTCTTGTGAAAATCATCGATACAAAAACCTATTAGGTTTCGGGAATCAAAATTTGGGAGGGCCTTTCTAATCTCCATTTCCCGATTCTGGAACATTCTTGTTAACGTGGGGTTGAGGTAAGTAACCTTGAGGTCCATGTCGCAGGTCATAAAATTCGAGGAAGCCCCTTCGATCATGGCAAGCATGCTCTCCGCCCTGATCTTGGCATTGCGCTGCTCGGTGATGTCCGTGGCGTACTTTACAACCTTGAATACTTTCCCATCCCGGTCAAATATTGGGTTGTAGGAAGCCTGTATCCAGACATCATTGCCTTGTCTGCCAATACGCTTGAACTCACCGGCTTGATACTCGCCGCGATTCAGCAGCTCCCAAAACTGTCTGTATTCCGGGCTTGACCGATAGGATTCCTCCACAAAAATACTGTGATGCTTGCCTTGGACTTCCTCCAACGTGTAGCCCAAGGCCGTAAGAAAATTGTCGTTTGCCGTTATGATCGTGCCATCGAGTTCGAATTCGATCACGGCCTGCGCCTTGCTTACTGCGTCGAGTTGCCCTTCCCAATCAGCACTTTGGCGCACTGTCTCGGTGATGTCTGCGGCATACTTTACGACCTTGAAAGGCTTTCCATTTCGGTCAAAGATTGGGTTGTACGAAGCTCGTATCCAAACCTCGTTTCCTTGCTTGCCAATACGTTTGAAGACATCGGCCTGATATTCCCCACGGTTCAGCAGCTCCCAAAACTGCCTGTATTCCGGACTTGACCGGTAGGATTCCTCCACAAAAATGCTGTGATGCTTGCCTTGTATTTCCTCCAACGTGTAGCCCAAGGCCGTAAGAAAATTGTCGTTTGCCGTTATGATCGTGCCATCGAGTTCGAATTCGATCACGGCTTGCGCCTTGCTTACTGCGTTGAGCTGCCCTTCCCAATCAGCACTTTTCCGCCGTTCTTCCGTCACCTCTTGCCACTCCAGGCAATTGCCCACATACTCACCGCTCTCATTGTGCATGGCGGAGATGTTAAGGGCGAAGACCAGGTTCCCCACTTGGATATCCGCTGTATGGGGCAGGTTGCGGGGATCACTCAGCAGCTTGCGCTGGTGCTCTGGATCGGCGTGAAATTCATCAATGCAGGTACCGATGATGTTGTCTGGACTAAAACCGGGAAACAGCGCTGCAAGCTCACTCTGATAGGTTTTTAGCAGCCTCATGGTGGATTGGTTTGCGTAGGTAATACGCAAATCTTGATCGCACATCATAATGCTTACGCCAGCGTTGTCTATCGCGGCCTGTAACAAGTTGCTGCCATTTGATTCGGACATAATCTCTTCGTGCCTCCGTACAATATTCTGGGCCGGTACCACAACCATGTTCATGGTGCAGACTACCAAACAACGACTGTGCTTGATCATCCATGATCAAACACCACGAAAGCGGCGAGCAGCGCATTCGCTTGGAGCGCAGAAAAACGAGTATCCTCAATTTCATACGTCGTGAAAAGAGCCGACCTGACACTCTTCTGACAAGAGAAATCCACCGTCAACTATTTCCTTTGAATGCTATGCATCCACTACAAATGCCTATCATAGTCCACATACCCGCCCCTGTCAATAATGTTTCTCGAGTATTCGCAGTATTTCACGCTCGCTTCGACCTGAATATATTATGGACAAGCGAAAGTATTCAGAAATCATTGTGCGAAAAAAGCCGAAATAGAGGTGCTGCGCCACAGATTTCTTGACACGCTGACAGGCTTCGGGGTACAACGTGTGGCAAAGCGTGACAGGGTGTGCAGCAGCGCTCCGTCTTGACTTCGTCTCGACCCATGAAGGTTCTCTCCCATGCAAAACGGTGTATCTGTCGCCAAGATTGACGACATTCCGCTCGGAAAGTCGATTGGCGTTCGCTGCCACGGCGAGGATATCGCAGTATTCAACATCGATGGTGTTTTCTATGCGTGCAGCAACCGTTGTCCCCATGCGGGCGCACCACTTCAAAACAGTATGATTGCCGGCACAGTTATCTCGTGCCCGTGGCATGGTTGGCGCTTTGACCTGGCTGCGGAAGCAGACGCCCCCAGGGATGGCGTGATTCGCTATCCGGTAGTCGTCGAGGAGGAGGACATCATCATTGCTGCGCCGGTGTCTATTTGAGCCGACAAGAACGGTGGTGCCCAGCCCTTGGTGAGCACTTTACACCCCCTGAACTAATAGAAAAATTCGCGCCGCCAACCGCGCCGCGTTGTAAACGACAACAAGAGACAAACGCAGGAGGAAACGAAACATGTTGATACACACCGTATTTTTTTGGTTGAAATCAGATCTGGACGCGGCCCAACGTACCGCGTTTCAGAGGGGCGTGGATTCACTTGCAGGAATCA
The DNA here is from genome assembly GCA_024280935.1 of Candidatus Hydrogenedentota bacterium. Classification (GTDB taxonomy): domain Bacteria; phylum Hydrogenedentota; class Hydrogenedentia; order Hydrogenedentales; family JAEUWI01; genus JAEUWI01. The sequence goes on along the minus strand of JAJRPE010000473.1, from coordinate 10,416 downwards.
AATGTGCCGACGCGGTCTATATCGGCACGCCCGCCGCAACGGATCGTCCAGTGGTTGACCGGAGTTATGACATCAGCCTGACCGTCCTGATGAAGGACATGGCCGTCCACGATGCCTATCAGATTGATCCGCTCCACAAGAAATTTCTGGAGGAGTTTCGCGATTACTGGGAGCGCATTGTGATCTACGACGCGGACTAACGCATCTGTGCCACCCCCTTCGGGGGTTCAAGGGGGTGAGTACTCGCCTTACCTGGGGTTCCGCTCGTGCCTCGCTTCACCCCAGGCTACAATCCGTCGCCCCTCCGGGGCTATTCCCCCTGCTGCGTGTATTACACAATCAACGATACCCTCAATTTGTACTGCTATCGGCGTTTTCTTTTTTGCGCCCTTTGCGTTCTTTGAGGCTACGTTATTCTTGGTTGCGGCTATACAGCGATAGGCTATCCTGTTGTGCCCCTTCGGGGCGACAGGTGCAACCAAGGACCTACGCTTCGTCCGGGACGCTGCCCGGAAGAAGTGGCACCTTCGGTGTAGCGGGTGAATCAGCGTACAATCGTTACAGCCTGTCGCATAAACGACCGCCCCGAAGGGGTCCAATAGGTTAGCCCAGGGCAATGCCCTGGGTCAGCGTGAGAAGTAATTAACAGCCTGAAAGGGCGACACAGTGGCTGTAATGTGCTTCTATTGCGCCCTTTCAGGGCTTTGATTTTCTAGTTCCTTTTTCCCAAGGCGTTGCCCTGGGCTAACCTGTTGAGGCCTTTCAGGCCGAAAACGACATCGCAAACTCATATTTTTTTGTCGATAACAGGCCCAAAGGGCCTAAAACTTTGAAGAGCTGCTCGCCAACGCTTTTTTCTCAAAGAGGTGGGTTAGCGCGGTAAAGCCTTCCCGCGCTGCCAGTGCTGCGGGTGTCATCCCCCGGTACAGTGCTTTTCGGTTGGCCCCGTGGCGAAGCAACAGCCGCGTTATGGAAACGTCTCCCCGGCTGGCCGCTTGGTGGAGGGGGCTTTTGCCGTTGTTGTTGGCCGTGTTTGGATCGGCCCCATGCTTTAAGAGCAGCTCCGTCATGGCGTAGTGCCCTTCCTTGAGAGCAATGAGCAGGGGAGTCCATCCCCGGGACTTTGTTTTCAGGTGAACATCCTCTGGAAATTCCCGCAGACGACGTTGCAACAGGCTTATTTCTCCCGACAGGATGGCATCCATGATATTGTTGGGAGTCTTCAGCGAGGTCATGCCCTGACCAAATTCGTTGATGAGCGCGGCAAGTTTTGCGTGATCGTCACGCAAGGCTGCTGTCGGAAGGGTCAAACCTCCCGGTGTCAACTGATTGGGATCGGCACCCGCGTTCAACAAGAGCAGGGAACATTCATAGCCCCCTTTTTTGACTGCGTATTGCAGGGCTGTCCTTTCCTTGTTGTCCCGTGCGTCGACCGGTGCGCCACGCTCCACCAACCAGCGGGCCAGACTTGGGTCATGGTGCTTTACGGCAACCATGAGCGGGGTCTTGGCGCTATGGTTCGGATGACCGATATCGGCTCCCCAATCCATAAGCGCCTTGACCGATGATACCTGCCCTTTTTCCACCGCAACGAAGAGCGCGGTGCGTCCGTGACCGTCTTCATGCTCCAAGTCCACATCGGCCTCCGCGAGCAAGGCGACGATTTCGCCATACCCCAGCGCGGCTGCCGTAAGGAGCGCCGTAATTCCGTTTTTTGCTGCGAAATCGACATCGGCGTTGAATTCAATCAGAGCGGCTGTCGCCTCAGTATGCCCCGCCTTCGCGGCGCGATACAGGGGCGTATCCCCTTTGCGCCCCGTCTTATTGACATGGGCACCGTGAGCCAACAGGCATCGCATCGCTTCGATCTGGTTCTGATCTGTAGCGACAAGAAGAGGCGTATCGCCTTCGTCGTTGCGCATGTCGATTTCGGCCCCTTTATTTATGAGTTTTTGCAGGGTGGCAAAATCGCCCTTGCGTGCCGCCTGATGCATATTGTGAAAAAGACCCATGGGTAGTTCCCCTCAAATAGCAGGTTAGAATGTTGCATTGCCCCGAAGACAGAAAGAGCAAGGACATATCGTATTCAGTGTCCGTTATTTTTTTATCCCTGTCAAATTTTTGGAAGCTCGGAATTCCTTTCAAAGCTGTCTCTCGCGTACAATAGCGCAGGAAAATAAGTTATCCCTGTCCCGGCCATTCTCTCGGCGGGTCATACAAAGGAGCGCTGGATGCCCCAGATCCACAATAAAAAACGGTACCTGCCGAATTCCAAGCATTGCTTTGTTTGCGGGGAGGACAACGCCTCCGGTCTTAAAACCCGGTTCTATGTCGAAGAGGACGAGGTAAAAATGCCGCTGACGGCTGTGGAGCACCACTGTGGCTATGAAAACACCGTCCATGGCGGTGTCGTGGCGGCCGCGCTGGACGAATGCATGGGGTGGGCGGCTGCGCGGGCTATCGCACGCATGTGCGTTACGGCCGAGTTGACGGTTCGCTACATTGAGCGCGTGCCGGTCGAACAGGATCTTACGGTCGTGGCCCGTGTTATCCGCAGTCACCGGCGCATGGTATCGACAGAAGCGGAAATCGTGGATCAGGCAGGCACCGTCTTCGCACGGGCTACGGGACGCTTTCTGCCGCTCACTGGGGAAGAGACGCTGGAGGTGGATGATGTGCTGCTTTATCGCGGGGGGGAGGAACGTGTGTTCGATTCGTTGCGCGAGGCCCAACTGGCCAGCGACCGCACGGATTAAGGGGGACGAATGGCACCGACCCACGAAATGCTCCGTGGCGTATTGCCGTCCCATGTAAAAACGGTCCTTGCCGGGGATTCCCCCGATGGCGCCCCCGGAAAAGAATGGGATATCAGTGTCCACCGCCTCTCGGACAGCGATGTGCCGCCCAGGGCGGATGCACTTTATCTCGACTCATCCGGCTGCACGGCGGAAGCCCTTTCCGCAAGACTGCGGCCCCTCCGTTTGAAGGTACGGCGCGAAGGCGCTATTTTTTGTGCCGACGACTGCAACACCTTGTCCTTTGGGGAACACCTTAACACGCTTGCTGAACTGGGATTGGGCTTGTACCAAGCCTGGCGCATTCTTCCCGACGTTGGAGCATTGGTCAAACTGGAACAGTCGCCAGAACCGGGCGCAGGTCCCTATCTTTTTCGATATCAGCGCGAACGCTATGATCCCGTTGCCCATGCCCGTTCGTTTTTGCGGGAACTCAATTATTACAGCGCCATTGACGTGTTGCGCACGGTACCCGATCACTGGTTCGCATCGGACGAAGAGCGCGGACTTCACGCAGCAGAATATCTCATGGCCCTCTTGGCTCAGAACAGATATAGCGGCGGAAAACTCGGCCTGGAGCATCTCAGCGCCGCTTTGTTCCATTACAACCGGGCGTGTACCTGGCTTCCGAAGCACCATGCGATATACGCTTGCATGGCCTCCTTCTGGCGGGATCTGGGGCGGCCCGACCTCGGACGGCGGCTCCTGACCACGGTTCTTACGATTTTGCCCGATTCAGGCATTCAAGAAACCCTTTTGAGTTTTCCAACGTCGGCACCCACCTTTCCGATGCCGGAACTCCCGGAGTATCAGCCCACAAAGCCATTGCGCATTCTTTTTTTGTGCCACCCCGAGTCTGATTTTGGATCCGACGTTCTCCACGACGGGCTTCGTCGCGTGCTTGGTGCGGAGAACGTCGTGGGTTATCCGTGGAAACCCGTCTTGCATGGTCGTGCGACGGAAGCAGCCACGGGCTATCCCTGCACTTTTGATTGGCCCGAAGGCCCCGTTCCCCTGGAGCGCTTGGTGCAGCGGGCGGCAGAGGGGGGCTTCGATGTCGTCCTGTACTCGGACACCCTGGGCACGCTGCCCCGCGACGAAACCCATACACTGCTTCGTGCGGCGGCGGGCACACCACTCTTTGTGGTAGACATGTGGGACGAGTGCGGAGATTCTCTCGAAATAATCCGAAGCCGGGACGGACTGGATTTGGTCGCTGGGTACTTCAAACGAGAAATGATTCAAGGTTGCCCCTATCCCGAACACACCTGGCCCCTCCTCTTTGCCTTCCCTGAAGATCGTATCCCCTCCACTGTTTCCTGGGATAACCGAGAGGGTATTTTCTGGGCGGGCAAGCTTATGGGGGGCGCACGGAGGCTTCAATTGTCCTGGCTCGAAAAAGTGCTCCCGCTGAAGGCTGAACCCGGCACCCCTTACACGCCGGATGCCTATGCCGCCAGACTTCAAGAGCACCTGATGGGTATTTCACTGCCGGGTAACGGTTTCGACACCGTGCGGTACTGGGAACTCCCTGCCCATGGAACCATGCTCCTGTCCGAACGCCCACCCCTGGCCATCCCCCACGACTTCATCGACGGAAAGCAGGCGGTGTTCTTCGAGACGGTCTCCGAGTTGAAAGAAAAGGCGCATTATTACCTCGCCCACCCGGAGGAGGCCATCGCCATCGCCCAAGCAGGCCATGCCCATCTGCTGGAGCACCACACGGGGTCCGCACGGGCGCAACAGTGCCTGGCGCATATACAACAACGGCTCAGGGAATTGCGGAAGCAGACGTGAGGAACCCCGCACAACGAAATCGGTGCATACTTAACTTTCCTCCGCTGCAAATGAGTGCATGAGAAAAACAGGTCGGACACATCGGCATCCGACGTGCTTTTCGTGGGAAAAACCTAGGGGGAAAAACCTAGGGAAAAACCTAGGGACGGACTACGGATAAAGGCGGATTGTGCCATAGCGACCGCAAGAAAGGGACAGACTCGCGCCACAGACATCGGATTGGTTGCGGATGCATGTTGGCGACCAAGATACCGTGGGGAGGAAGGTGATCGTTGATGCGCGTGCCTGTCCCTGCGGGCTTTGGGAAAGGACCGTTTTGTCAGGCCACCAGCGCGTATCCTGCTCCACCGGGACATGCCCCCGCGTTGCAGTGGGCCGCGCTTCTCGGGGCGTTCAGCACGGGCCACGCGGCGCATAATACCCCTATCGTGCCGTTCCCGTGCGGTGGTACGTCCCTTTTTATTTCGCGGGCGGTGTCCAGATGGTGGCGGCGATGAAGCGTTCGGGACCACGCTTGCCGTCGGCAAAATAATAGACCGTCACGACTTTGCCGTCGGGCCGCTGCACGGTCCGGGGATAGCCCATATCGGTGGTCGTTCCGTCGTTGCGCAACACGAGCTCTGGTCCCCAAGTCTTGCCGCCGTCGTCGCTGAGCTTCGCGCACATACTGTAGGGTTCGGCGCGATAGCCGTAGGTAAGGCAGAGGCGTCCGTCCTGGAGTTTTATCATGGCGGGTGGATTGCCCGCGCCCACCGAGGCCACCGGGTTGGGTTCTTCCGTCCACGTCTTGCCATTGTCCAGCGAACGGTGTTGGGCAATGTGGCGGTCGTCTGGCCCCATTCTGCGGCGCTGGGTGACCAGTAACTCTTTCTTTCCTAAGCGAACGGAAGACGGCATGATGCCAAAATAACCGTCCTGTTTCATTTCCTCGCCGATATAGGAAACGAACTGCCAGGATTTGCCGCCATCGTCGGTGCGTATGCAGTAAACCCGCCCCTCCTTCGCGTCTTGCTTGGCGGCCGTGCCGAATACCATGCAGGAATCCTCGTCCTCCACAATGTAGTCCGTGCGGGTGGCCGTTCCGGGGGCATCGAAGTTGGGCAGCCCGAAGGGTCCCTCCCAGTTCTTTCCTTTGTCGTAGGAATAGTAAAATCGCGAAATTCCGCTGTTGGCGCTGTTCATACGCACGGTCATCGCGAACTGCGGGTGTACAAAATTGATGCCGCCCGGACACGCCGTCGTGGGCTTGATCGCCAACCCTGGCGTTTCGATACCGTGGAGCGCCTCACCCTCGGGTATCAGATATCCCTTTTCCGCCGGATGCTCCAAACGCCAAGTGCTGCCGCCGTCCAGACTCCGCGCGAGCCAGTGTTCTTCCGGCTTTTCCCGGTCGATATGGTGGCGGCTCCCGAGGTCTTTGTAGTAGCCCCGCCCATAGCCCACGAGGATTTCATTGTCCCAAATCCAGATGCCGTGATTGGCCGGCCACCCGCCGAAACGTCCCGATTCGTAATAGACCGTAACGTGTTCCACATCCGTCAAGACAACCTGGTTCGGCGTTGCGGATACAGCGCTCATGGCACAGAATAAGATTCCCATTGCAGTCATGATTTTTCCTTCACCCGGTTGCGTTAGATGGGCACCACTGGTGCGCATCGAGCCACTATACTACACGTAGGCGGGTCGGCGAAATCAGAAAGCACCGGCAGCGTCGGTGGATTGACCAGGATTTAATGTGCTCTGTTCGTTGAAGGGTGTCGCGGAAATAAGCTACCATGATTCATCGAAAATAACACTATATCCCTGCCAATACAAGGAGCATTTCCATGAAACAACTATCCCGTAGAGATTTCGTGAAAGGCGCGGCCGCCGCGACCGTGTTAATTGGTACCTCCAAGACCTCCTGGGCCGGTGCAAACGACCGCATTCGCGTGGCCGTCATGGGCATCAATGGCCGGGGTAAGACCCACATGAAGGAGTTCGCCAGTGTGGACGGCGCTGAGGTGACGACACTGTGCGACCCGGACGCACGCCTTTTCAAGCCCCGCATTAAAGAATTCTACACCGACAAGGGGTTGAAGGAGCCGAAGGCCGAGCAGGACATCCGGCGCGTGCTCGACGACAAAGACATCGACGTTGTCTCCATCGCCACGCCGAATCACTGGCACTCCCTGGCCACCATCTGGGCCTGCCAGGCCGGCAAGGATGTCTATGTCGAAAAGCCCATGACCCACAACTGCTTCGAAGGTCGGCAGGTGGTCAAGGCGGCTGCGAAGTATAAGAAAATCGTGCAGCACGGCACTCAACTCCGCAGTAACCCGGGATTCCAGGAAGGCATCCAGGAACTCAAGAACGGCATCATCGGTGACGTGTACATGGCCCGCGCCATTTGCTACAAGTGGCGTCCAGACATCGGCAAGGCCCACCCCGGCAAGGTGCCGGAAGGATTGGACTGGGATATCTGGCAGGGACCTGCCCCGGAGCGGCCTTTCATGTTGAACGAGAAGAACGAAGGCATGTACGTCCACTACTACTGGCACTGGGTCTGGGACTACGGCAATGGCGATATCGGCAACCAGGGCGTACACCAGCTTGATGCGGCCCGCTGGGGCCTGGGCGTGGACACGCCGTACCGCTGCTCCTCCATGGGCGGCAAGTTGCTGTGGGACGACGCACAGGAAGTCTTTGATTGCTCCTCGACCTCCTACATGTTCAAGGGCGAGGATGGCAAGGACAAGATGATGACGCTGGAAGTGCGGCCCTGGTGCTCTAACGACGAGGCGGGTGGCACCTCCTTCGGCGTGCTCTTCTACGGCTCTGAGGGCTGGATGACCTTCCCGAACTACGAGGGCTACCGGGCCTATCGCGGTGCCAAGAAGGGCGAGTTGGTCAAAGAGCGTTTTGACGGTGCCACGGTCAACCATTTCCAGAATTTCGTCGATTGCGTGCGCAGCCGCAAAGCCGAGGACATCAACGCGAAGGCTATCGACGGCCACCACTCGTCCGCGCTCTCGCACTATGCGCTGACATCGGCCCGCGTCAACCGGGTGCTCGAAATCGACACGAAGTCAGGAATGGTCAAGAACGACGACGAAGCGAACACCTATCTGACGCGCAACTACCGCGAGGGCTTCGTGGTACCGGAATCTGTCTAAAATTATTTGTACGCGTTCACGGCCCATGCCATCTTGGCCCTTAAAAAAATAACCGTCGGGTGCCACGGGTAGGCCCTGCCGGGCCTACCCGTGGCACCCGGCGGTCTTTTTGTCGATTTTAGTTGCCCTTCTATCCAAGTCACTCCGAACAACCACCCTGGGAAGACATAGCAAATGACCGAAGCACAGGCAGAAGCCATCCGAAAAAACAGTATGGAGGCGCTGAACGTCCACGGACTTCCAGCGGTAGATGGGCTGCCGCTGGCCGATAGTCGCGGTGAGATTGAACGCCGACCTGCCGAAGAAATTGCGCGACGGCTCATGGGGCTTCACGCCACGGTGGCTTGGTGCTGTGCGCCGGAAGAGCTTGCGCCCTCCCCGACGCTCGTAGAGTATATTGATTCCAACGAGCTCTTCGAGGCCCTCACGCACCCCGAGCGCAAGATTGTAAACTCGGATCGTACGGAGGCAGCCGCCTACCGCGAACAGGTCGGGTGGTATACGGAGAACATTTGGACCCTCGCTTGGACCTTGGGCTTTGAGATGACCCCCGGCATTGACGGCATGCCCATCAAGAACGAAGTGGGACCACCGCTGACCCGCGACTTTCTGGAGGTCTTCGACGTAGATGTGGATGGCCTTGTGTCGAAACGGGGTCTGCGACCGCTCGATGACATCGTCGCGCTGGAAGACCTGTTTTACTGCGCCCACAATGCCGCCCGCAGCCTGGCGAAAGAAAACAAAGAGATGCGCTTTCCCTGCGGTGTAATCCAAGAGCGTCGGCATGCCCTCACATGGTGCCTTTCGCCGGGTGCGGCGTGGGATGATATTGACCTGAGCACGTAAAAACGGAGACCAAAGATGATGGAGTTCATGGGATTCCTCCATTAAAGTAAAGGTAATCCTTCACGACAGGGAGACCTTTTAGTCAATAAGAATACCTTCGGGTGCCACGGGTAGGCCCGGTAGGGTTTACCCGTGCAATACAAGCTTCCTCTGAATCGGGTTCGTCTTCCTTATCGCCAGGAACAACACGGGTAAGCCCTGAGAGGCCTACCCGTGGCACCCAATATAGATTTTTTAAGGGCCAAGATACCACAGGTCGTGAGTGCTTACAAGTAAGGAAGTTGTTACCATGGAAACGGTTGAAGAATTGATTGAAGCGATGTGTGCGGATGCCGTCGCTATTGCCCAGGACAACTTCGACGTGGCGCTGGACTACAGCCCTGCGTCGGTGGAAATCGTCGAAGAGATGCTGGGAGGACTCCATGAGGCCTTCAAGAGCAAAGAGGGCCTGGAGGACGCGGGGCAACTGGCGTGTTGTTTTGGGGCCTATGTGGGCGAGTGCATTCGACGGGCAAACTCCGACGCTTCCTGGTGCGAGGAAATCCCGAAAGAGGGATTTGGCTATTTGGTCGTGACGTGGCGGGGCCAGCAGTGTTTTACCCTCGGGTGGTGTAACCAACGCATCACCGAAGGCCCTGAATTCGATGTCTGGGACACTTTCAAGGCGATGTTGGAGTCGGTATTGACGAAAGAATAGACATCACTGTTGCCCTCGATCCGCGAGTAGCACTCCGTGTTCGAAGCTATTTTTTAGCCTCGGCAGGTTCCAGTTTCGCTTGGGTAGCAATCACCTACTCGTTGTCGGAAGTATTTCGTTTCCACACGTCCGACGGCTTCAGGCGGGTTGCCTTCATACTTCCCCATTCTCCACCCTGCATCAAGGTATCTCCTTCCAGTCCGATAATACCCCAGGCAAAATTCAGCCCATACATCTTCACGAGCTTGAAGGATTCGTCCACCTGGACCAGTCCCTTCTCCCCATAACAGCCAAACCACCAATAACCATTGTGATAGGCCGCACTCTGAATGCCCACGTTGGTGTGTCCGGTGGGAAGCACGTATCGTTTCAGAAACGTAAAGTTCTCGTCGTATTCATAAACGTAGTTTTCCTCGTACTCCGTGGGCAGGCCCCCGATGATGATAAAGCGCCCCTCGTGATAAGCAATGCCACCCGCGCCGAATTCCACGTCGTTCACGGGGTGCTTGTCCAGCAGCGCAAGATCCTCGGCGTTATACACATAGATCCAGGAATCCCGCTTGCCGCCCTCCCGGTTGAAATCCCCCAGGTTGGTGGCCACGTAAACCTTGCCGTCATGGTAGGCCAGGTCGCCAGAATGGGTTGGCACGTCAATCACCTTGAGCAGCTTGCCCGTGAGGTCGGTCTTCGCCAGGGCGACCGTGTGGGACCAAAAGATGGCGGTTTTTCGGTCCGTCGCCATGCCCTGCTGATGGCCGCCATATTCACCGGGACAGATAACCTCGCCATTGAGCATGGTCTGAACGAAGGTTTTCTCAGCGGCTGATTTTTCGTCGGCTTGAGATTTTGGGGCGCCGAGTACCATGAGCGCAATTGACAGGAAAAGTAAGAAACTGCGCGATGCGTGGTTGCATGAATTTCTCAATGGGAAAACCTCCTGATATTTTGAATGTTGGGCTGGATTTCTATGCTGAATGGACACGAGTGCGTATTCCAGCGATTGCGGCCACCCAGTCCGAAGGAAAGCGGCCAGTGATTCCAATGGAAGGCGGCCACCCATTCCAATCGATTGCGGCCAGTTGTCGGAGCGTAGCGACGCGGGTTTTCAATTGTCTCAGGTGTTGTT
>JAJRPE010000472.1 GCA_024280935.1 Candidatus Hydrogenedentota bacterium | reverse complement strand
GGAAGAGGCTGTGGCGGCTTTCGTATCCAGCCCTCCCGGGGATCTAACCTATCCCCTCGCCCTGGCCCACGCGCTGTTGCTTCGTCGGACGCTAGGTAGCGACGCCCTTCCCACTGCGGCGGAAATCGGGCAAAAACTAGCCCAGGCTCTCGCCGAAATGACCACGCTGGAGTCGCTTGGGTCTTCCCCGTTGGCACTCACTGCCTTCTACCGGGGAACCGTTCACGCGCATGGGAAACCGACACGGTCATTCCCGCGAACGCGGGAATCCAGAACACGGCAGGAAGCCCTCAACTCCCCACTGGATCCCCGCGTTCGCGGGGATGACGGCCTGCTTTCGCACTCGGACAGCGAACGCTTCCCATCCGTCCTCCATGATGGGCCGCGCCCCCTTGCCTTGCTTTGGGGAGGGGCACGCGGCAATCTCAATGAGATAACCCTTGTGCCGGGTGCGGTCTCCGATCCCCCCAGCTACCAGTTGGGCGACACCGGAAGCCTGCTACAGCTTCAATGGGCGGAAAACCGTCTCCTCAGTCCTACGCTCCTGGAATCCGCCACGAAAGCGGGCCCCCTCCCTGGCTGGATAGACGGTGCGCACGACTGGTTCGACCTGCGGCCCAACTACACTGCCACCCGAATGGATATGTCAACTGGCGAAGTCGGCCTCGACATTCCTGGGCTGGCTTGGTTCTACAGCGTGCCCACGTCATCAAGTTCGGATCGTGTTTTTCTTCTGACCGGCGCACTTCGTGCGCTAACCCGCTCAGCACGACTCGAATGGCAGACACTTGGCCCCGATTCAAACGTGCATGAGTCGCGGGTACTGCTGCAAGGCAGGGAAGGTGCTGACACAGCGCACAGTGCCGCCTGTATTCAACCCCACGAAAGCGACGACTCGATACGTATTTACCTGGAGGTTGCCCGCAATGGCCGGGCGCAATTCACGGATATCTCCCTGCTCGCCATCACACCACCCCAGATCACCTTAAAATAGGTGGCAAACACAAATCCCGTCAGAGGTACCATGCGATCCTGAGGCACGAGGGTTCGTGCTTTTGGAAAAGGAGCGCCGGGCGCAACGTGGTGCGCTACGTCCGAAGAGAGGAGGCCCCGGAACTGAAAAAAACATTGCGGGGTACAACTTGTTCATCAAGCTGGCCGAGCAATACGTGGATGAAGCCATCCGCTCAACACGCCGCGAAAGAGAAAATAAAAAAACAAGGGAAGAAGACAAAATCATGAAATTCTAGAATCTAACACAATTAGATGTGTCGGCCCTGGGCGCAGTGGCTTTTCGATGCCCATTCCGCCACGAGATAGTGTATGGTAGTAGGCGGCGGTAGTTCTTGGGATTGACCAGGAAGATGTGAGGACGGCTATGAAGGTGCGATTGGGTGTTGCCGGGCTGCCAACGGATATTGTTTCTCTTGCCGCGATCAGTGAAGCGCTGGACGTGTCTCTGGTCTTTATTCTGGACGGGCAACCCGAGGCCAGTGACTTGCCTCCGGGCGCGGAGGCCGTATTCATCGATGCCGACGATGGGTTCGATGTGCTACCCGTCTTGAAGCCCTTGGAATTGGCGGGCGTGTGGGTTGCGAATGGGCGCTATCGGCGGCAGATCGGGCGGGTAGCCGAGCATCTTGACTGGCCGCGTTTGCCTTGTTGTTTCGGAATACCCGATGGAGCGCTTCCCATTCCCGGTGCCCGGATTTTCACCATGGATGACTTTGCCCGCGTTCTAGAGGATGGGAGCGATGAAATACTGCTGCCTGCGTGGGTTCGGGCGAGCTGTGGCGATGGGGATACGTCGTGCATGCGGGTGGAGCATCCCAGTGACCTTTCCCTGGCGTTGGAGAAGTTGCGTAAGCGGAATCCCGATGGCGTACTACGTATTCAGCCTGCGGTGAAGGGAGCCGTCTACCGCCTTATGGCCTTCAAGACGGGACGTGATCTGGTGCCTTTCGATGTGCTTGAAGAAACAGTAACCACGTCCGTGTATCGTGTTCCCCTTGGTATGGCTATGCCCCTTCCTGCCGACGGAAGGCTGATGGACGAGATGGTATCGAAAGCCCAAGAGGTCAACGCTGTGCTGCCTTCGGGGTGGGGCTATGTGGAAATGGAATTCGTCGCATCGGAAAGAGAGGTCATCTTGACCGACGTGCAGGCCCCCGCCCGATTGGGGGAAGATCTACGCACCGTGGTCCGATTGTCTCGGGGGGTGGACCTTCGGCTGGCATCGATGGAATGCTCTCTGGGCCGCCATCCGTCTCTGTCACCCACCCGAAATACGGGTGTTGCGTTCACGTGGTTGCTCACACGAAGCGGCGTCGTGACCGGACTTGAACACGTGGACAGCGCCCGCACGATGCCGGGTGTCGTCGAAGTACACATCAACGCCCGACCGGGGGACATCCTGAGTCACGTGGTGGATTTGCCTTCGCGGGAACGAGGCGGCTTTATCGTGACCGAAGGGGACACCGCCGCCATCGCAATGGAACGGCTGGCGGCGGCTCGGGAGAAGGTGTGGATTACCACGTCGCCCGCGCTGTCTTGAAAAGTTTGAAGTTAGAAGGGTGAAGTTTGAAAGGAGACAATGGGTTGGCAACCTTGTCCGTTGAGTCTCTTACCTCCCTTTGGTCTCTTTTTCTCGTTCCCACGCTCCGCTTGGGAATGCGTGTTCCTACGCTCTGCGTAGGGGGCTTACCCAAGCTCGCCCCCCTACACCATCGGAATCTCGTGGTCCCAGGTGCCGCTGTAGGCTTCCGTGGCGGGGCCTTCCTGGTAGACACAGCCGTCTTCCGCCCACTCAATCGTGAGCACGCCAAAGACCAGATGGACGTTGACACTGCGGTTCACCCGTTCCGTAATCATGGCGGCGAGGGCCGCGCCGCAGGAACCGCTTCCGCTGGCCATGGTAATGCCGCTGCCCCGTTCCCAAATACGCATGACGATATTGTCGCGATCGATGATGTTGACGAATTCCACGTTCGTTTTTTCGGGAAAGCTAGCGTGTTGCTCGACCTTGGGGCCAATATCGGTGAGCTCGATGGCGGTCGCATCCTCCACAAAGAACACGGCATGGGGGTTGCCGATGTTGGCGCAGGTCACGCGCATGGTGGTCCCGGCGATTTCGATGGCCTCTTCCTTCACCGGACCTGGCGCACCCGCCATGGGAATTTCAGCACGGTCAAATTTTGGTTGGCCCATGTTGGAACGCACCGACACCACCTTGCCGTCTTCCACTGTAAGCACGACCGCATTGGGACCGGCCAGCGTCTCGATGACGAATTCGGTCTTGTCGGTCATCCCCCGCTCGAAGACGTACTTAGCATAACAGCGAATGCCATTGCCGCACGTCTCTGCCTCGCTGCCATCGGCATTAAAGATGCGCATGGCGAAATCGTGGGTAGTGCCCGCCTTAATGAGGATGATGCCATCGGCTCCCGCGCCCAGATGGCGGTGGCTCATTTGGCGGGATAGCTCGGGCCAGTCGACGCCAGGGTAGTTGTCGGCTTCGATGAAGTGATAGTCATTGCCCAAGCCGTGCAGCTTGGTGAATTGGATGCTCATGAAAATTTCCTTCTTGTCTTTATTTTCTGGACTCAGAGCCTACAAAGGAAGCGTCAAGGGTGCCACCCTCACACGCAGCCGGTTTCCGGCTAAGTTTGCGGGTGCTGGGTCGTGGAAGCCCTCTGTGTCATGCCGTGGCCTGGAAAGTCGTATTGCAATTATATTCGGTCTTTACTCTTACAATCAGGCACTATCTTGGGACTCGCACCCGCAAGCTCCCCCGCTTTGCTCCTCCGCGTGAGGGTGGCACCCTTATCGGTCAACAGTGATTCCTACACCAACGATTTTTTCATCTCAGCCCGTCGCAAGGCATCTTGCACCAAGGTGAAAATTAATTTTTTATAGCTGATGCCCACGGCATTCGCCGCTTGGGGAAACAGCGAGGTCTCCGTCAGGCCGGGAATGGTGTTTACCTCGATCCACACGGGGCCTTCTTCGTCGATGATAAAGTCGCTGCGGCTCCATCCGCTGCAACCCACCACCTCATGCGCATGAACGGCCATGTCCATGACGAGGTCGGTCATTTCATCTGGAATGCGTGCGGGCGTTATTTCTTCCACGGCACCGGGCGTATATTTGGCCTCGTAATCAAAAAACGTACCGGATTTCGGGCAGATTTCCGTGACAGGCAAGGGCCGCATCCGACCACTGGGGTCCGCATCCAAGACGGAGCAGGTAACTTCCGTGCCTTTCACAAAGGCCTCCACCATGACATAGTCTTCCACAGTGAGAACACTTTCGATGTCCTGACGGAAGGTTAAAACGCTCTGGCAGATGGCGATGCCCTTGCTGGATCCTTGGGAGACTGCCTTGATGACGCAGGGGAAGCCGATATCTTTCTCCACCGCCTCCATGACCTGGTTTGCGTCGATGGCCCAGGTGGGACGGTCGAGGGCCAGATGACCTGCCACACGAATGCCTTGTGCAGACACGACGGCTTTACACCGAACCTTGTCGGTGGCGAGGGCACTGGCGGCACAACCGGATCCGGTGTAAGGCATCCCGATCATGTCGAATAGTCCCTGGAGGCGCCCGTCCTCGCCATAGGGGCCGTGGAGGGCGATGAAAGCACAGTCCACGTTTCGTTCTTCCAGCGAAGCCACACCGGTGCCTGGTCGGCACGGCGCTTCACCGTTGATGCGCCAGTCTCCGTCGCGCCCTATGAGCACCGTGGTGATCTCATAGGCATCAGAATCCAGCGCTCGGACAACACCTTCGCCGGATTTCAGGGAGATTTCGTGTTCTTCACTGCGACCGCCCATAAAGACGGCGACATGGGTTTTACTCATCGTGTTGGTAGTTCCTGTATTCACGAGCTGCGCCAGGGGTGCCATCCGCACACACAGTATTTTCTTTCCTGCGTAATGCTTGCCCGGATAACCTGCACCCTTAAACTCCCCCGCTTCGCTCCTCCGTGTAAGGGTGGCACCCGCACGTTGCTTTTCTATACGCCTTGGGTAATCCGCTTACCCGACGGGAAGTTCCCTTATGATATAATTCGCAGCGTTTCCATTTCTACCCGGTGGGGCCTGGCGATTAATCGGTCAAGGATTGCGGTACACGTCCAAGACACAGGTAACCTCCGTCGCAAAAAGCAACCTTCGGGTGCCACGAACAGGCCCTGTGGGGCTTGTTCGTGGCACCCCAAGTGTTTTTTGAACGCTTATGGTAAATATCGAAAGGCGCTCCGCCATGCGGCATTTTTTCAGCTTCGCTTGTCCTTTTGTGGTCGCGCTGTGTCTCTTTGGCCTGAGTGCGTGCCAAACGACGAAGGAAGAAGAAGCCTTCGATCCCGAGGCGCAGGGGGTCGCTGCGCGGGTGCGCTATTACCAGGACGAAGTGGCCAAATCACCCGAAGACGCCGAATTGCACTATCGGCTGGGCAATGCGCTCTTGGACATGGGACGCAATCAGGATGCCTATCTCGCCTACCAGAAAGCGGTTCAACACAAGCCGGACCACGCCAATGCCTACGCCAATTTGGGGCTGGCCATGCGGAAACTGGGCAACCTGAAAGCGGCTGTGGGTGCTTATGCGCGGGCGCTCGATATTAATCCGGCGGACAAGGACACTCTCAACAACCTGGCCTTTGTCGCCGAGCTTACCGAAGACTGGGAAAGGGCACGATGGTGCTATGGTGAGCTGTACGCACTGGAACCCGAAAACATGGAATATATCGGGGCCTACGCTGCTGTGCTCTACGGGTTGGGCGAGTATAAAAAAGCCATTCCCGTGTATGAACAACTCATTGCGGGGGGCTTGGAGGCGGCGGCCAACACATACCGACTTGGCTATTGCCACTACAGCCTGGGGCAGGATGGGGCAGCCATCGAAACTTGGGAATCTGCTCGAAATCTGGCCCCGGAGAACGCGCCCATTAATCGTGGTCTGGTGGCTGCCTATGTAGCCACCGGCAATGCGCAAGCAGCACAGGCGGCGGCGGAACGGTGCAAGACCCTCGGCATTGCACTGGAGGCGGAACTGTTGCGGCAATTGGATGCCTTGGCGCGATAGCGAATTTGCGTGCAAATGTTCCTCTCCTTGGACATTATTTTCACCTCGGGGGTGCCACGGTCAAGCCCCGCAGGGCTTGCCCGTGTAAGATTCTGTGAGCGAGGGAGGGTGCCACCTACACGCGCAGTCGGTTTCCGGCTAAGCTTGTGGGTGCGGATTTGCGGAAAGTGATCCGACGGATTGCCTGGCCGATAACCGCGAATCGTCAATACTTCTAAAGTTATTTTTTCAGATACCGAGTTTTCCCCGAAAGCCCACACCCACAAAGCCGCTCCTTCCTCGCGTCTGTGTAGGTGGCACCCGCAGCGAGTTTGTATGACACCTTTAGTGGCTCGTGAAGGTATGCCAAATGTTTACCTGATTCTATAAAAAACCTACAGTGAAGCCGCTTGTACAACGTTTGCAGAGATTCCAACAAAATTCAGGAGCATCCCCTTTGAAACACGTAACTTCTCACATATGCATGACCCGCGACCTGGGCACGGGCGGCAATCTTTTCGGCGGCACCATGATGGCTTGGATGGACGAGGCTGCCGGCATCTACGCCCATATCTGCACCGGGGCACCGCGCATGGTAACCCTGAAATTCACCGAGATCCTCTTCAAACACCCCGTGCGCGAACGGGACCGGGTCGACTTTTACGCGGGCAACGTGCGCCGGGGCCGTACCAGCGTCACCTTCGATATGGAAGGACGCGTTGGCGAAAACGTGGTTTTTAAGACCACGGGCACCTTTGTCTGTATCGACAAAAAAGGCCGCCCCAAGATATTACCTCCCAAGGCGGCCGATGGGAAGTCTGCTTAGTGCTTTGGCTTAGGATGGAGATTCGTTGGTCACTACGTGACCACCACAGGCGAGACGCCCGTGCCACCCTATCGAATTTCAGGGAAGAGGGTGGCACAGCCGTCTCGGCTGTGAATTTTCTCGTTTCCAAGCAGAGCTTGGTAACGAGGGTCGGATGTGGGATCTCTCGAAAACCTACCGCACCAGCAGTTCGCGCAGGGTATCGAGGTAGCGTGGGATTTCTTCCTTCGGATTGCCTTCTTCATATTCGAGCACGATGTAGCCACGGTAGCCCGCGTCTTTCAAAATGCCAATGATGCGGGCGAAGTCGGCCTCTTCTTTGACACCGTTCTTGCGAACCATGACCTTAATCTGGGCATTAATGGCGTAGGGTGCGATGACCGCCATATCGCGGTAGGGGTCGTCCGTAGCAAAATTTCCGCCGTCCAAATTCACGCCGAACCAGGGAGAATCCTTCACGCCATCGATGATGCGCATCATTTGCTTGGGGGTCGCGGTAATACCACCGTGGTTTTCCAGCGCCAGAAAGACCCCCTTCGTTGCCGCATAATCCAGGGATTCGCTGATACCCGCGATACAGTTCTTCAGGGCTGCATCTTCACTGGAACCAGATTTCACCTGGCCGGAGAAAATGCGGATGACCGGCGCGCCCATCGTGGCCGCGTAGTCGATCCATTCGCGGGTCATGGCGAGTTGCTCATCACGCTTGGCACCGGGATCGTGGCAGAAATCGTTGCCGATGGCCGTGCCGGAGATATCAAGTCCCAGGCGAAAACACTGCTGCTTGAGGCCCATGAGATAGTCATGGGTGACTTCTTTGGGGAAGTAGTAGCTGGTCAACTCGGCACCATCGAGATTGTTCGCGGCGCAAAAATCCACCATATCTTCGAGCCGCATTTCGGCCTTGGCGACTTCTTCCGGCGTACCGCGCATGACCAGAAGCTTGTGGAAAGAATAAGCGGCCAGACTCAATTTCATGTGGGACTGGCCGTTGCGGGGCAAGGGCTTGGCGGCGTGGCTCGTTGTGGCGGCTGCGCCGATGGCGGCACCCAGGCCCAGTCCGGCGGATTTGAAAAAGCCTCGGCGTGAAGGTGAATTGGCATTTGGCATGGAAAAAGCTCCTCGTAGCATAGGGTTTGAAGGTGAACGGGCATTGTAGAGGCGGGTGGTGTTGCGGCGCAAGGTAGCAATGTTTGAAGGGTGAAGCGAAGAGGAGTCGCACCGATATTTTCCTCGTTTCATCCCTATCTCATTGCACACAGGGCCACGTTTGGCATATAACAAGCACTCAAATTTGTATTGATCAAGAAGGAGGTTCTCCTATGAAAGCCATGGTGCTTACCGGAATCCGTGCAATGGAAATGCACGAGGTGCCGGATCCGAAAATCGAAGCCCCCACCGATGTCCTCATTAAAATAGGCAGTGTCGGCGTGTGTGGCTCGGATGTCCACTACTACACCACGGGGCGCATTGGCAGCCAAGTCGTGGAATATCCTTTTGCCGTGGGCCACGAATGCGCAGGCACGGTGGTGAAAGTCGGTGCGGGCGTGACCCGTTTCAAGGCAGGTGATCGCATTGCGGTTGAGCCTGCCATGCCCTGCGGAGAATGCGACCAGTGCAAGGTCGGACGTTCTCATACCTGTCGGAAGCTGACTTTTCTCGGTTGTCCGGGCCAGGCCGAAGGCAGCCTCTCGGAATTTATTGTGATGCCCGAAGGCAGCTGCCTTGCCCTGAAAGATGAGACCAGCCTGGAGGCAGGCGTCCTGAGCGAGCCGCTGGCTATTGGTGTTTACGCCTGCAAGCTGGCCGGTGAACTCAAGGGCAAACATATTGGCATCCTGGGCAGTGGTCCTATTGGACTGAGTGTGTTGATGCCTGCCCGCGCCGCCGGGGTTGGCAAAGTGTACATGACCGACAAGATCGATGCACGCCTCGAACTGGTAAAGAAGGCCGGTGCCGATTGGGTGGGGAATGTGGACAAGCTCGATGCGGTGAAGGTCGTCACGGAGGCCGAGCCTCTGCTGCTGGACTATGTCTTTGAGTGTTGTGGTCAGCAGGAAGCCGTGGACCAGGCCGTGCTGATGCTAAAGCCCGGCGGGAAGCTCGTCATGATTGGTATTCCCGAGGTAGACCGTATTTCGTTTCAAATCGACTACATGCGCCGCAAGGAGATCTGCGTGCAGAACGTGCGCCGCCAGAATGAGTGCGCCGAACGCACCATCGAATTGATCGAAGACGGCACGTTGCCCGTGGAGCCCATGATCACCCACCACTTCCCCTTTGAACGGACCAAGGAGGCCTTTGATCTCGTCGCAGGCTACGAAGACGGTGTCATGAAGGCCATGATTGATTTCGATTAGGTAGAACGTGGTCGGAAAGTAGGACAGCCGTCCCGGCTGTCTGAGACAGGCGAGACGCCTGTCCTACAGATATCAACCAGAAAGTCCGCAAACATGCAAGCAGCCGTCATCACCGCCCCCGGCGTGATTGAAATACAGGACGTTCCCAAGCCCACGCCACAAGCCGGTGAAGTCCTCCTGAAAGTCGATGCCAGCGCCCTCTGTGGTACGGACCAGCGGGTACTCCGGGGCGAGAAGCCCGTTTCCGTAGCGATTATCGGACACGAGGTGGCGGGCACCGTGGAGGCTGTCGGCACGGATGTCGAAGGCATTACCATCGGCCAGCGTTACGCCGTGCAGACCGTCATCGGCTGTGGTAAATGTGCGCCCTGCAAACGTCATCATCAGATCCGTTGCCTGGAGGGATTCAAGGCTATCGGCTATGCCTGGAACGGCGGCTTTGCCGAGTACATGATCATGCCAAGGGAAGGCGTGGAGCAGGGCTGTCTCATCCCCATTCCCGACGACATGAGCGCCGAGGTTGCCACCTTGCTGGAACCCATCAGTTGCTGCATTAACGGCCTGCGTTTTTTCCCCTTCGACGAAATGAAACACGTGGTCGTCCTGAGCGGCGGTATTATCGGTGTCCTGAATGGACTCGTGGCGAAGGCCTGGGGCGCGGAGACGATGACCATCATGAACCGCTCCCAGGGGCGTCTTGATCTGATCCAGGAACTCGGCCTTCCCTTCGACCACTTGGTGAACACCAGCATCACAGACCCCGAGGCATGGGTCCAGGAAAATACCAATGGACTCGGCGTAGACGGCGTCGTGGTGCCCGCATCGGCGAAGGAACTCGTGCCGCTGGGTATGAAACTCCTCGGCATGGGCGGTCACCTGTCCATCTTCGCGGGCATGTCGAAACAGGATCCCTTCGAGTCCATCGATCTGAATGACATTCACTACCGCGAGTTGCACCTCCACGGGGCCAACAGCTCCGTGCGCCGGGACTACGAAGAGGCCATCAACCTCATTACAAGCGGCAAGATCAACGCCGAGTCCCTGATCACACACCGCTTCCCCCTGGAACAATTTAACGAAGCCTTCAAGGCCCAGGCCGACCCAGCGGTGAAATCGCTGAAGGTGGTCCTGGAACATTGAGGCCCCCTCCAAAAGAATGTAGCATAGCCGTCCCGGCTGTGTTTTTGCGTCGCAGGGCGCATTTGGTAAGCGTTCACGATGCCTCGTGGAGGCGATGCCCCTGCCAGGAGGTTGGGCATCTTGCCCGACACAAAGGGCACGTCGGTCGTAAAACCCGCCATCGGCACGTGCAGTCACTCAGAAATCAAACGAAAAAACATACCCTGTTCTGGACCATCAACGCATCACCACAGAAACCAAGTGCGCTTTCAACACCCATCGTGCGCCCAATGTCGGGCAGGATGCCCAACCTCCTTTGTCGCGGCACTTGGATCGGGCCGTGAACGCTTGCCCCCTTTGCGCTGACGCTTACCAAAAAACGTATGTCCTTTTTCCCCAGCCAATAGGAAATCCCATGAGCTACTACAAAAAATACAGCGAACAAATCGAAACTTTCGTCAAGGTCTGTCACCAGCTTTCCGCCAACAAATATGTCACCGGATTCGGCGGTAACGCGGCCTGGAAGATGGAAGACAACGTCCTGCTCATCACCCCTACCCAGATGAACAAGGGCGACATCCAGCATGATGATGTGGTCTTCATCAATCTTAAGGGTGAGAAGCTCGAAGGCAAGAACCGGCCCACCGGCGAAACGCCCATGTACATGAATTTCTTCAACGAGCGCCCCGATGTGCAATCCGTCGTCCATTGTCACCCGCCCTACACCAACGCCTTCACCATCACCAAGGGCGATAATCACCTGATGCGGCCCCTCTTCCCCGAGACCATCACGGAAGTGGGCCCCGTGCCGGTCGTGCCCTTCGCCCAACCCCTGACCCAGGAACTGGCGGACAATTTCCTGCCCTTCCTCCAGAAGTACAACGCCTTTCTCATGGAGAACCACGGGCTGGTGATTCTCAGTCCCCTCGACATCAAGTGGACCATGATGAACACAGAACTCCTCGAAATGACCTCCCTCCACATTCACAGCGCCATCGTCCACGGCGACATCAAGGAGGTCAGCCGGGAGGAGGTTCGGGCCATGGATGCTATCATGACGGGCCGCAACCTGCCCTTCATGGGTGCCCCCGGCGTGAACAACTCCTTGGAAGATGTGTTTTATCCCGAGGGCTAAACACGATCTCTGGCCGAAAAGGCAATCAGCCCAGCCATAGAGACAGCGTTTTTAAGAAACCGGGCTTGACATGATCCACTTTCATTTTTTATAATTGCACCATGCTCAGCAACTGTTGAGTATGCCTGTTTTGGGGGGTATAGCTCAGTTGGTAGAGCGCATGACTGGCAGTCATGAGGTCTGCGGTTCGATCCCGCATACCTCCACCAATGAACATAGGGTGATTCGCAAAAGCGAGTCACCCTTTTTTTGTGCAATGATGCAAAAATGATGCTCTCCAGCTCGAAAAACGGTTTGCAACACGCTGCAACGATTCAGGCTAGTGTAGCCACGGAAAATCCACGCCCCGAAGACGCGACAGCGGCCAGATGGGCACGCCACGGCAACACTGGAAACCGTTATAGGCTCCAAACGCCCCACGGGCTACCTACTCAACAAAGACAAGGGGAAGATTCGCCACATCAACCTCCCCGCTGAAAAGTCCACCAAGGTCAAGCCCGTCAAGCTACGTCGCAAGTATGTGGATGGCTTAATGGACCCGGTACGGCTGAGTAGGAACATTTTACAGGAGGCAAAAGTGGACCTCGGGGAAATCAGTAACCACCGGCAGAGCCGGGGTATGAGGAAGGCCCCTAAAAGCAGGGATTTATTTGGGGCTATTAATTTGACTTGACTGGATTTTTCATTTGAATCGGAAATCGAGTTTTAAGTTGTATAGCCACGGGATATGGGGGTCGATATTCTCTTGGGCGAGCTTTTCCGGAAGGTTTTCGTAGTGGGAGCGAAGTTGGTCGGCATTTTGGACATTGTAGTAGGTAATAAGAATAGTGTCATCATGGACTCGGATATCACCATCAAGGCCGTGGAATATGGCTTGGGCCAAGTGGCCTGCGTCCCATTGAGCCATGGGATTGCCTTGCGCTGACGCAGTTGGTGTAGGACGGCTTGGGCGAGAAGGGCCATGGTGGCGTGCCCGTATCGAATATGAAGGTTGAGGGTGCCTGCACGCTTCCAGCCGAGGGCTTGGTGCGTATTGAAGAATTCTTCGATGTGCCAGCGCTTGGGAAACTCTTGGGTGAGGAGGCGGATCTCGTCGCACGGGGCGGTGCATACGAATGCGTTGAGATGGAGGTCCTTTTGGCCTTCTCCGCAACGTTGGATGATTTGGTGCAAGGCAAGGTCTGGATGCTTGCTGAATTGGTAGTTCCGCTGGGCGGTGGCGAGACCGGCCCATCGTTCGGTGAAGGCTTCGGGCGGTATGCGCTTCAGTTGTTTTTTTAGTTGCGGCGTGTTGGCCATGGGCGCAAGCAGGTCGAAGGGTGTCTTATGCGCCGCATACTCAAAAAGCTTCGCCGTGCAGTGTTCTTTATCAGCCAAGACCAAGGCCTGTCCTGGGGCAGGCTTTAAGATGTCGGCGGTCATGTTAAGGAGTTCGGGAGTGGCTTGGGTTACGGTCTTTGCCGACGATGCCATGGTAAAGGCGATTGGATGATGGGTGTCGGCATCCAGACAAAAGAAGGTCTGGATGGTTTTGACCGCCTGTGCTTTTTCGTTGTGCCGATGGCGCCGGGTCTGGCGCTTGGTGTGGCTATGCATATGGTGGGGGTCGATGGCCAACAACTTCCCTTCGTAGTGCCCACTGGCCCGCCGCAGGTGTCCCAAAGCAACTTGGAGGGCTTGAGCCTCCTTGATAGTATGGGCTTCGAGGAGCTTATGAATGGCTTGGGCGCTTGCAACAAAGGGCAATCCGTTTGCCAGTTCAAAGCCCTTCTGGCTCAGGGTACGGCCTTGGCGCACGCCGCTCACGCACAGTGCGGCCTCATGAACCAATTGGAGCGCCAACCGCGGTTCCACGCAGCAGCCGGGCTGGGCACTCCACCCTTGAAGCAAATCCCATGTGCCCAAGCGTAAATGTTCCGGCACCAGGAGCCAAATCCCCATCATGGTCCCCGAGACCTTGTCGGCCAACAATTGGCGTACACCCCGCTCTATACTCGCAATGTCCGATGTTCCTTCCGCTGTTTGCGTCGAGTGCGCTGGGTCTCTACCTGGGATGCGTCAGGGCGAAACCGATGGAGTTTTTTTTTGAAGGCCGAATTCCTCAATGACACGCTGGACGCTCCGGGCGCTGATGGGCCATCCGCACTGGCTGAGTTTTTGGGCGATGACCTCTGCGGAAGCGTCGGAATCGAGGAAGCGGTGACGTATGACCTGGCGTACGACCTCCTCGGTTCTTCGGTAATTGTTCTTTGGTCCGCGCTTTTCGCTTCTGAGGGCACGCGCTCCGCGTTCCCGGAAGTCCTTGAGCACTTGGAAATACCGTTGCTTGCTGTAGCCGAACTTTTTGGCCGCCGCCGTGGGGCCGAGTCCCTCGCACTGGCCTTCAAATAGCATCGCCAACTTGAAGGTGATCTCGTCGTCTTCGGGCACCGCGAGGGTGCCCTTGGAGCCGCTCAGCACTTTCTTTTTTCCGTCGATAGACAACATGGTCGTTCTCCCTTGGTGTGCGTTTCCTGGGGAGAGGCTATCAGAAGGAAGGACGAAAGGCAAATTAAATATGGCGCTATAACGAGCTTCGTGAGGCACTGTCGGACCATTATCATTGATATTTTCTGCCATTAACTCGCTTCAATCCTCCATCTGACGCCACATTTTATTTTACCAAAAACGATTGCTCATGCGATTGACGAGGCTATTGGTGGGTTTCGGAGGGCGGCAAAAGAACGAAGGACTAATCAAAAGCCCCCAATAAATCCCTGCTAAAAGGGGCCGATTACGAAGCCAGCGCAGTTAGTCCCGTAGGGACGACATATCGTAGCCAAGAAGACTGTCTCGGTCCTACGCTCCGCTTTCGAATGCAGTTTACAACGTTCCGAAAAAAGTCAGTCGACAACTTCGGCCCAAGACGTTGAATGTGACCGTACTCAAGGGCTGTTTGAACTATACCGGTCCCACGCTGTCGCTCGAAGATATGGATACTGTATTGCAACCTTTAACCGGATCACCGCCGTATCCGTTTTTGAAATAGAGCGTCTCGACTGTTGTCACAACGCGCTTCGCGCCAGCAAGAATGGGGCAGCGGATTTTTCGGACTATCTCATCCGGGAAATCGCGCTGGCATCGGGCTGTTCGGCGGTGCTCACTTTCGACAAGAACGCGCTGAAATCGGATGGCTTCGAAAAAACATAGACAGAATTCATAAGGCGCGGATCAGATGCCGTGAATCTGTCAACGTGAGTAGCGACGCGCCTCATTGGACTATCAGGGCCGACGATATTGACGATAGGTGGTAAACGCTGAAACCGCCGGGTGGCGCAACATGGTCTGAATAGCGTGTCTTTCAAGCAACCGAGGATACCCCTATGAAAACCACCTTTGTCATACTGGCTATGCTGACCGTACCGCTTTGCGCGTCCGCCGACCCTGTTGAGAACAGCGCCAATCTCCGCATGAATCAGATTCAGGTCGTGGCCACCCACAACAGCTACCACCTGCGGCCCAGCGAGCCCCTGTTCAGTCAGGTGAAGGCCGTCTACCCGGATGCGGTAACGTGGGAGTATGAGCACCGTCCTCTGGACGAACAGCTCGACAGCGGCGTGCGCGGTTTTGAGTTGGACCTCTACCACGACCCCGAGGCCATTCGGGTATTTCACGTGCCCGCCTTTGACGCGAATTCCACCTGCGAAACTCTCGTCGATTGCCTGACGGTCCTGCGCGACTGGTCCCGCACCCACCCGCAACACGTGCCCGTCATCGTCCTGCTTGAATTGAAGGATGAACCCATTCCCCAAGCCAAGCCCCCGGTGCTGCCCTTCAATGGAGCGGCCCTTGAGCAGTTGGAAGCGGAACTGCTTTCGGTCTTCGACGAAAAGCACCTCCTCCGTCCCGACGATGTGCGGGGGGATGCCCTCACGCTGAAAGACGCGGTGTTGAATCAGGGCTGGCCGAAGCTCGACGATGTCCGGGGCCGGGTCATGTTTGTCCTGCATACCAGCGGTACCCCCGCCGAACGCTACGCCGCCGACCACCCCTCGCTGGAGGGCCGGGTTCTATTTCTCCAAGCCTTCGGCGAAGAAGACTATGCTGCCGTCTACGTCAAGAACGACCCGACCGATCCAGAGATTCCGTCGTTGGTACGGAAGGGTTACATCGTCCGCACCCGTGCCGACTCGAATCTGAAAGAAGCCATTGCAAACGATACAACGCGCCGCGAAAAGGCCTTCGCCTCTGGCGCGCAGTTGGTGACCACCGATTTTCCACCGGGAGAAGCGCATGAACAAACCGGCTATGTGGTGGCGATTGAAGGCGGCAAGGCGGCGCGGGTGAATCCAGTGGCGGGTGAGTAGGCGATTGAAGTTCGTTGGATATGCGAAAAAACACCCCGAAGTCCACTGCGGAACTTCGGGGCGTTGTGGTTTTCAAAAATGGCGGAGGAGACAGGACTCGAACCTGCAAGCCCGAGGGCGGCGGTTTTCAAGACCGCTGCATTACCAATTATGCTACTCCTCCGCAAGGTGGGATGATTGTACTGCAATTTCGCCGATGAGTCCAAAAAAGTCGTGGGATCTGGCTTTGGCGCGGACGCTTAGTCGTCCCCGGAAAGCCGATTTGAACGAAGCTCGGCGAGAAACTCGTCGTCACCGAGGGTTTCTTTGTAGGACGTGCGTTTGGTGACCAGGCTTTCGCGGATAATGGAGAGGGTGTCCAGCAAGGCGCCAATAAGCACCACGCCAAGGAATACGAATAGCAGGGACAATCCGAAAGCCAGTCGCCGGGGATCGTCCAAGGAGCGGAAAAGGTGGGCGGCGAGGAGAAGCACCACGGGAATGGAAAGAAGCAGGTAGAAGCTCAGCGGACGTTGCCGATGGGCCTTTTTGAAGCCATTCCAGAAATGCTGGCGGAGCGTCCGAATGGGACGGGGTTCGTTTGCTTGTGTTTTCATTGCGGTGCCCTCCGATTACCTACGTGTTGACGTTTGATTCAAAAAAGGGACAGACCCGTCTTCGCTCGTTCCTCGCTACGCTTGCGTCAGTCCCTTTTTTAGTGGTCCTGCCACTAATTCATGCAACAGCCGCCGCCCTGCATGGCCGGGCATTGTGACGTGCCACAGGCGGTCGGTTCTGGCGTGCTCGACGACATGGGCCGTATGTGGCTCAGTTGTTTTTCCAGGTCTGCGCCATCACAGGCGGGACACCGGGGTGTTTCGCTGCCTCGGATGAGCAATTCGGATTCGACGCCGCAGACATTGCAGGTATAGGCAAAAAGGGGCATGGTACGTCTCGATTGTGTGATCGCGGATGCCTTTATGGGATCCGCCGGTGCTGTTGATGCCCACCTATTATAACAGGCAATGGCCGTTTTTGCAGTATTCGGCGTGGATTTCGCCTTAAAAAGGCCGGTCGAATTATGCTATCCTAGGGCCTCAAATTTCGGCATTCGCCGAAGCAACCGAGAATGAGGTTTTCCGATGAATTGCGCTTGGATGTTAGCCGCACCGACTACGGTGCCGCCCCTTGACCCCGATTTCAGGCCCGCCGTGCTGGCCTGCCAGACCTTTGACGAGGCCGTGAAGGCTTCCGGTGATGGTGTCCCCCTGGTTCTTGGTTTAGAGCGCAACGAAGGTGCCCTGTCCCGCTACGAAATGCAGGTTTTCCCGGAAGGCCATGAAAAGGCCGAGGCCAGTTGCTTCTATGTCGAACGCATCCTCAAATTTCTCCTCTGGCAACGTGGCGCGTGGAAGGTTCATGTGGGCGGTCCCGCCTATGTTGCCGACTATCTGAGCGCTTGTTATAGCGCCGATGGCGCGCGGGCCTTTGACTACGATTTCATGGGCAAAAGCGTTTACGAACAGACCTTTACGCTGGTGGGTTGCGCGGCGGCGGAGGTCCCCGCAGAGAACGATTCGACCCAACCCCTGGGCCGTCACCTGGAAGGCTGCCGCATCGGTTTTGACTTGGGTGCTTCCGACCGCAAGGTTTCGGCGGTGGTCGATGGCGAGGCCATTTACTCCGAGGAAGTGGTCTGGGAACCCCGCAAGCAAAACGACCCGACCTATCACTACAACGAGGTCATGACGGCCCTCAAGACGGCCGCCAGCAAGATGCCCCGCGTAGACGCCATCGGCGGCAGCTCGGCGGGTGTTTATGTCAATAACCGCGCCATGATCGCCTCCCTCTTTCGCGGCATTCCCGAAGGCCGTTTCGGCGAGGTGCGCGAGATGTTCAACCGCATCGGCGAAGAGATGGGCGTGCCCCTTGATATCGTGAACGACGGCGAAGTTACTGCCCTGGCCGGTTCCATGTCCCTCGAAGACAATGGTGTCCT
>JAJRPE010000020.1 GCA_024280935.1 Candidatus Hydrogenedentota bacterium | reverse complement strand
CGAAGCGACGACGGGGGCTATGCGGCAACGCCTGAAGAGGAACGCGGGACGCTGTACCACAGCTTTCTCGCCCTCGGCGCCTACCAGGATATGGGCGTGGAAATTCCCACCCCCGAGAGGCTTGTCAATTGTGTGAATGAACTGCGAACGGCGGATGGGGCCTTTGGGAACGTGGCGGGCATGGAGACCGGTATCACGCCTGCAACCGCCGCCGCCGTCACGCTGATGCGGCAACTCGACCAGCCCGTACCCCAGGAGGTTGGGGATTGGCTGCTGGCGCGTTGTCATCCAGCGGGTGGATTCGTCGCCATTCCAGAGATTGCCATGCCGGACCTCCTCTCCACCGCGACTTCACTTCACGCCCTCTCCGCCATGCATGTGTCGTTTGATCACATCAAGGAGCCGTGTTTAGACTACGTTGACAGTCTTTGGACCGGAAAAGCTTTTTGCGGCAGTTGGGCCGACGAGAAACAAGACTGCGAGTATACCTACTACGCGCTCCTGGCGCTGGGCCATCTCAGTATTTAGGCAAATCATGACCCTACCGAAAAAGAGCGAATTTGACCAGGCACGGGCGAACGCCCAAGCGACGCTCCTTGCTGCCCGCAATTCCACAGGGCACTGGACCGGCGAACTTTCCTCCAGCGCGCTCTCCACGGCCACGGCGGTGTGCGCCCTGACACTCCTGCTGCGAAAAAACGAAGAAGGGGTGGCCTCTGCCCCTATCGGCACCCTGATCGCACGTGGCCGAAACTGGCTGCTCACGCATCAGAATGAAGATGGCGGCTGGGGCGACACCGCAGACAGCCCGACCAATATCAGCACCACCACCTTGTGTTGGGCCGCCCTCGGCATGCATACCGGCGAGCCGGACCCGACCGCAGGTTTTGAAAAGGCGGAAGCCTGGCTTCGGCAACAGGTGGGCGAACTCACCCAGGAAGCTATCGCCCAGACCATATGCGAACAGTATGGACTCGACAGAACCTTCTCCGTCCCTATCCTGACCATGTGTGCCTTGGCGGGCCGCTTTGGCACAGAAAAAGATATCTGGCGGGACATTCCCACCTTGCCCTTCGAGATTAGCGCCTTTCCGCGAAGCTGGTTTCACCGGCTTGGACTCCCCGTGGTAAGCTATGCCCTGCCAGCACTCATCGCAATCGGACAGGCGCAGCACCATCATAATCCCACGCGGAACCCGGTGCGCCGCTTCCTGCGAAATTGGGTGCGGCCACGAACCCTGCGCCTGCTCACCGCCATTCAACCTGACTCCGGTGGATTCCTGGAAGCCACGCCGCTTACGAGCTTTGTAACCATGAGTCTGCTTCAGGGGCAATCCGCCGATCACCCGGTCATAAAAAAAAGCCTCGCCTTCTTGATCGCCTCGGCGCGGGAAGATGGAAGCTGGCCTATCGACAGTAATCTCTGCGTTTGGGTCAGCACCTTGTCAATCAAAGCCCTCGCCCAGGACACCCCCTCCCCCCATGCCCTTACGGAAGCCGAACGGGAGAAGTTGCTCCGCTGGCTTCTCGACCAGCAACTGAAATCGACACATACCTATACGCTGGCGGCCCCCGGCGGCTGGGCTTGGACCGATCTTGCCGGCGGGGTGCCCGACGCGGACGACACGGCGGGCGCGCTCCTCGCGCTACATGCCCTTGCACCCAAAAAGAACACGTCCATAGCGCCGAACCCGGAAATACAAAAAAGTGCCGAAGCCGGTGTCCGGTGGCTTCTCGATCTGCAAAATCGCGACGGCGGCATTCCGACCTTCTGCCGCGGCTGGGGCCTGCTCCCCTTTGATATGAGCAGTCCTGATCTCACCGCCCATGCGCTACGCGCCATACTGGCTTGGCGCAATGGGCTGCCCAAAGGGATGAAGAGGCCGACGGACCGCACCGTGCTTCGGGGTATTCGCTTCCTCACCACAACCCAGTGTGGCGATGGCACCTGGCTCCCCCTTTGGTTTGGCAATCAGTCCGCAACCGAACAGCACAATCCCCTCTACGGGACAAGCCAGGTGCTCCGCATTCCTGACCTCCCCCCCAACCTGTTGGACGCTGACACACAAGCCAATTGGGCGTGTGCGCGGGAAAAGGCGCTTCAGTGGCTCTTGGCCGCCCAGGATCATAACGGCGGCTGGGGCGGCGCGGCTGGTGTCAAGCCAAGCATCGAGGAAACGGCCCTAGCCGTCGAAACACTGGCAACATGCCTGGCCTCTTCATCCCGCGCAGTAGTGGCAACGCGATCACAGATGGAAAAAGCGATCCGGCGGGGATGTGACTGGCTCATCGCGAATACCGAGGGTGGAACGCGCTTTGAGCCCACACCGATTGGCCTTTACTTCGCCAATCTCTGGTACCATGAGCAACTGTATCCCCTGGCCTTCACCGTTGGCGCACTCACCCAGGCACATCGCACGGTCTCAGACCCCGCCCTACCCAGAGAAGTCTCATGAAGCCTGTTTACCTCGATTATGCGGCCACCACCCCCGTGGATCCACGTGTCCTCCAGGAAATGCTGCCCTTCTTTACCGAGCACTTCGGCAATGCCGCCAGCACCGACCATGCCCTGGGCACTTTCGCCCGGGAAGCGGTGGAAAATGCAAGAACGGAGGTCGCGTCCGCGCTCGGGGCCGATCCCAGGGAAATTATTTGGACGAGCGGCGCCACGGAGTCCAATAACCTGGCTATCCAGGGGCTGGCGGCATCGCCCTACTACACCCCTCAGCGAAACCATATTGTGACCGTGCGCACCGAGCACAAGTCGGTTCTCGATCCGTGCCAGGAACTCCAGGAGCGGGGCTTCGAGGTAACCTATCTTCCGGTCGATCATCAAGGTACGCTGGACCTTGAGCGCTTGGCCGGGGTCATCACGGAAAAGACGCTCTTGGTCTCCGTAATGCACGCCAACAACGAAATTGGCATCCTCCACCCCATCCAGGCAATCGGACGTATTTGCAAGGAGAAGAACGTCGTCTTTCACACCGACGCAACCCAGTCCTTCGGAAAAGAACCTATCGATGTGGAGGACTGTGGCATTGATCTCTTGAGCTTGAGCGGCCACAAGATTTACGGACCAAAAGGAGTCGGGGCCCTCTACGTAAGGCGCAAGAGACCGAGGGTCCGCTGCAAGGCCCTCCTTCACGGCGGCGGGCACGAGCGCGGGCTGCGCTCTGGAACACTCAATGTGCCCGGAATCGTCGGTCTGGGAAAAGCGGCGCGCTTGGCGCAGCGGGAACGCAGCGAGGACCGAGAACGAATTCGTTCCCTGCGAGATTTGCTGGAACGGGAAATAACATCACAGCTCGGCGGCGTTACGCTCAATGGCGATCCAGAGGCGCGCCTGGAGAACATCCTGAACCTGAGTTTCGCGAACATAGACGCAAGCGCCCTAATGGAACACATGCCCGAAATCGCCGTCTCCGCCAGCGCCGCATGCACCAGCGCCTCCATGCAACCAAGCTATGTGCTCACCGCCTTGAAGGACGACGAAGAACGCATTAAAGGAAGTATTCGCTTCTCGCTCGGGCGCTTCACAACCCAATCGGAAATCAAGGCAGCCATCACGCACGTCGTCCGTTCCGTAACATCCCTGCGCAGCGCCTCTCGATAAGTGGACCCGACAGGACCAAATAGGCGGCACGGCAAGCATGTCACCTGTGTTGCGCAACGAAGGCCCCCAACAAGCGGGGACTGCCTCGCCCAAATTCGCATCGTGTAGCAACGCAAAGTCCGTGGTCAGCCGCACCACTTCACGTAGTAAATTAAACCCAGCAGAGGCGGGGCTGTCCCCAATACAGAAGTCCACCCCTTTTGGGTACAGCCTCGCGTATCATGGTGCCCCTTCGTTCCTGCTGGCTGGTATTGGACACGTCGGCACGATTCGTTCACCACGTTGGCGGGCGCGATGCAGTCCCCCTATCGCCAGTGGGTCGCTTCGATGCGGCGGAGTTCTGCGTCCAGATCGCTGCCCTCGTAGAAGGATAGCCAGCCTTTCAGACGCTGGGTCTCCCCCGGCGCGCAATCGGGAAAACGGGGGTCCGAGTGCAGACAGGGGCACCTGGGGTTTGCCCAAGGTCGCCAAAGCGGCACCCAGCACGTGATCACCCAACGGTCCGCGCCATTCGAGCGGCAGACGTAGGGGTCTCTATAGACATTGTGGTCGTTGCTCAGGTCCGCGAATTCCGGCGCCCCTTTAAGCATCACGCAGTTCTGAACGTCCAACCCGGTGAGTGTTTCCTTGCTTCCGTTGGTCAACCACAATTCCATCCGGACTTCCTCTTTGCCCGGCATGATTCTCGTCCCGAATTCTACGCCATCGGGAAGAAGACGCACGCATTCCAAGGTCCCGTCCTTTCGACGCTCCCATTCCAGTTTCTCCATCGGAATACCTTTGCGGACCCAAATCGTAGGCAACTCGTAGTCGTGGGCAAGGTAATACAGTTCGCGGCCCTCGGTCCCGTTGTGCCAGATCGCTTCCGGCACGTCGACGACCACATATTGCTTGTCGTCCCATGGCGTGAATACGCTTATTTTCGTTTCGCGCTGCGGCAGAATGGCGCCATCGAGAAAACCAATCCTCGGATGCCGACCACCAGGATAGGGCAACACCAATAGGGGCGCATCGGCCGCCCGCCGAGGCTTCGTAGTGCTGTTTATTTCGAACTTCTTCAAGGCGGAAGTGATACGCTCTGGAGACAGACCGGTAGCCGACCTGATTTCTTCCACCGTGTATTGATGATGCCATACCATGCTCTCCAACCAATAGCGCAGGTCTGCCTCATCGGTAGGCGGGCGAACATTCGGAGGCTCGTCAGCGAATGAAGAATTGGCCAGCAACAGGATGGCGATAAGAATGAAGTAACGAATGAGATGCTCCTCAGAAGACAAACGCTAGTCGGTATTTTCCAATCGAGTTCAGCCTGAAACTGACCCAAAACAACACCAGGATCATAAGCGCAATGTCGCCTGCAAACGGCTATCCAAGCGGATGGCGGCGGGGCTGTTTAGCGCCTTAATCTGGACTACTATCCGGCGTTTTCTTGATTTTTCAACAAGAAAACCAATCACACAATAGGTAACATATTCAGAAGAAACAGCTTACAAGACAGAAATCCGTTGGCGTTTATTTCAAGTTTCACCGGGAATTGGCTTGCTCTCAACGAAATTTTCACCACGAAGGCACGAAGAACACTGATGCGGGAGAATGACCAGCACACCACAATCAGATTTCTGCGCTGGGTAATCTTGGAACTCTCGAAAGAAGGCATTAACGCGGAGTAATATCAGTGCACCGCTTAAAAAAGCACAATCCTCCAACCTCCATTTTTTTGTTCTTCGTTTCTTTCTTCTTCGTGCTCTTCGTGCCTTCGTGGTAAAAAATATTCTTGGTTGTGGCCCAGCCACTTTAGCGGCCTGACACTACCGGACTCTTATTGCAGTTCTGTCTATGGGTTGTCAAGAATTCCGTATAAAATCGTTTGGATTCACACGGCAAGGCGCGGAGCAAAAAGGGACTGACGCAAGCGTAGCGAGGTCGAAGACGCGCCGCAGGAGAGAACGAGCGACGACGGGCCTGTCCCTTTCTTGCGGGAACTACAAGGGGATCTATTCGCTATTCGTAATCTGCCTGACTTTTTACGTGTCGTTACATCACCCAGTGCTTGATAAGCACACCTTGGTTGCAACGCGAAAAGCGGCCAGAAGAATGTAGGACAGCCGTCTCGGCTGTCACGACAGACGGTACGTCTGTCAAACACCGAGGGCGGCGAAGGACCTTCAATTGGGGCCGTAAACGGCCTGTGACAACCGGGACGGATGTCCTACATTCTACAAACGCTCCCCTCGAAACCGGGCACCTCGGGGCAGTCCCCGCTATTCCAGCGCGGGACCGCCAATAGCCTGGCCCCGAAGCGTTGCCGGATTCGGGTGTACGGCAAACACGACATCGCCCTTTTCCATCTGTTTGCGTCGTTCCGTCCGGTAGGCCACTCCCCCGTCATCTGCCAGGTTGTACCCCACGCAATATAGCAGGTATCCCCCTTCGTTGTGGCTGTAGCGGATGGCCTGGCCGTTGTAGGGATCTGTTGGAATCGTGTCAATATAGTCGGGGACCAAGCCCGCGAGTGTTTCGGGCAGGGACCCGGTACGGAGCCGCACACGCTCCAGCGCCAGTGCTACACCGTGTAACCGTTCATAGGCCCGCGCTTCCCATAGCCAAAGAAGCGCTATCTTATCCCGAAAAAGAAATACGTGTTCGGGAAAGCTGGAAAAACCTAGGGACAGACTACGAATAGCGAATAAATCCCTTGAATGTTCCGCAAGAAAGGGGACAGACCCGTCTGCGCTCGTACCTCGCTTCGCTTGCGTCAGTCCCTTTTTGCTCCGGTTCACAGGGACTGCATCGCGCCGAAAGGCGCGTTGGGAAGGGTGTCCGCGTTGGTGTGAAGGCGGCAGGAAGGAACTCGGACATTCCTGTCCGAGGCAACGCCGCCCAAACCCCCAAGGCACGATTGACACTGCCAGCAAGCGACGGCTTGGCAGGAACCCAACTTCCACCACCCTGAGCTTTCTTACGGAGGTTGAATTTCCCCGCCGAAGCGCCTCTTGCCTCGGACAAGAATGTCCGAGATCCTATGGGGCAGTCCCTCAGGGACGGACTCGCGCCGCCGACCTCGGCTTGGTGGCGGTTGCGTGTTGGCGAACTGGATGCCGTGGGCGAGGGAGCGCTCCTTGATGCGCGTGCCTGTCCCGGTGGACTTTGGGAAAAGACCGTCTTTTCAGGCCGCCAGCCCACACCCCGCTCCACCGGGACATGCCCCCGCGTTGTGGCAGGCTTCGCTTCCCGGAGTATTCAGCACGGGCCGCGTGGCGCATACCCCTACCGTGCCGCGCCTGTGCGGGGGTACGTCCCTGGGGGACTGCATCGCGCTGAAAGGCGCGCTGGGCAGGGTGTCCGCGTTGGTGTGAAGGCTTTTTTAGTGAATGAAAAGGGAATCGTAGGTGTGCGTGCCCGCCTGCGGCGCGTCTTCGAGCTGTACCGGCAGTATGGGAGCGCTTGTAGAATGTAGGACATCCGTCCCGGTTGTCACGGGCCGTTCACGGCCTCAATTAAAAGTCCTTCGCAGCCCCCGGAAATTGACAGACGTACCGTCTGTCGTGACAGCCGAGACGGCTGTCCTACATTCTTCTGGCCGCTTCTCGCGCAGGAATCATGATTTTCTGGGGACAGCCCCGCCTTCTGAAGGACCATTTTCTACTTAAGAATATACTTGCTTGCCAAAACGCGCACGACATCTGCACAACATGGGCTTGGGCGAGGCAGTCCCCGCTATTCCAGCGCGGGACCGGCGATGCGTTCCGCCCGTTGCTGGCGGGCCTGGTCTTTGGGGTCGAAGGTGCCGTAGAACAGGGCGTTGGCGTCCATCCAGGTGACGAGGCGGTCGATGTCGTCGTCCTCAAGCTCGACGCCTTCGTGGCCCGCGAGGAGCATCTTCATGAGATCACTGGCGCGTGCGCCGAAACGATCCCGTCCGGCGGCGGGTTCGCTGTTGCCTTCGAGCGAACCCCACGAGGAGTAGGGCACGAGTTTGGCAAGGGCGGCGTAGGACTTGGTGTAAAGTCCTTCGGGCACACCGGTCAGATTGATGGGCGACTTCTCGGGCGTGGCCGTCTGGTCGCCGCCATGGCATTCGACGCAGAGGCGGTCGAGCACGGGCTGAACAAGAATGGGGTAGCTGAAGGGCTTGGAGCCGTCGGGGCCGGGTTTAATAATGGAAGGCGGGCGGTTGAGGGCTATGGCGGGGGGACCATGGGGTGGCGCTGTCAGACCGTACTCGTGGCAGCCCACGCAGGATGCCTGCTCGCCGGGCTGCAAGTAGGTGATGCTCCGCATGGTGTGTATGGCCTGGCCCCGCTCATCCAGGGCTTGGAAAGAAATGGGAATGCCAGAGGGCGCCCGAAAATAGGCCGAGCCGTCGGACTCAACGGGGACGGTGCCGAGCACCTGTTTGCCGGGCGACGCATTGGCCAGGCCGAGGCGCGGTTGGTTTGCGTTGGGCGTGGTCTTGGGCAACACTTGGAGAATACGAAGACCTTTGACTTCCCCTTCGGGCAGCGCAACATTGCTCTCGTAGACATTCTGCATGAAGAAGGTGCCCTCGTCGGCGAACATCGTATTCGTCACTTCGGGGGAGACGCGGGGACGAGTCCGCGAACGAATCGGGACGGGCCATTGGCTCGCGATATTCAGGTCGCGATAGAGGAGTTCCTTGTTCCCGAAGGCATCGACCAGATAGAGGCCGAACATATTCGCCTTGTTCCCGTCGGGCTCGCCAATGAGCGGGTCGAAACTGTAGGCGGCGAGAAAGTAGTCCTCCGAAAGGGGGTAGGGACTCCGGTAGCAGTGGCCGGGCCAACGCCGTTCCTCCTCGGGGGTGTCGTATTCCTTGGGACTTCCCGGCGCGTGCCAGTTTCTCGGAAGGACGTGGGTCTCGCTCTCCGGGAAGGGCGCATCGGGGGTCAGGCGCGTGATGGGGGCATTGCCGTCGATGCCCTTCGTCGTGTCCAGCAAGATAATCGAACCGGCGGTCATGGCATGATGGGCCGCCGCCGTCGCCATCACCAAGGGGGAGCCGGGAACCTGCCGGGCTTCCCACACGCCCACGGGACTCAGGGTATTGTTGCCATAGTAGGCCATGGGCGCGCTGCCGTCGGAGCGGGTCGTCCACAGTTGCTGGTAGTGGACGGCGTTTCGATCCACATAATCCCACCGCGTATAAATCACGCGGCCATCGGAAAGCACGGTGGGATCCCACTCCTGGGTTTCGTGATAGGAAACCGTGCGCGGGTTGCTGCCGTCCCCTTCCGCGATAGCCAGCGTGTAGACCTCGCAGGGACCCGCCCCGCAGCGATGGTAGCCCCCGCGCCGGGTGGAGATGAACATGATTTTTCCGTTGGGAAGTTCACAGGGCGAGAAGTCGTTATAGCGCCCTTCGGTCAACTGGCGGAGACCTGTGCCGTCGGGTCGAATTTCGTAAAGGTGGAAGAAACGGTCAAGCCGTGCGGGGTCGTTCTTGGGGGTCAAGGGGCCGGATACGTCGCAGAAGGCAAAGAGGATGCGGTCCCCCGCGAAACTTACCTCCGGCTGCATGTAGGCCCCTTCGGGGAGTTGGCCCGCCGCAAGCTGACGGGTGGTCATGCTTCGGCCCGGTTCGTCCAACACGAAAAGTCCGCCGCCCGGCCGGGCACAACGCCCGTAATATTGGGTGAGTTGGTGGCTCATGTCCGCGGGCACGCGCTTAACGAAGAGCAGGGGACCCACATCCGCCAAGGGGTTCGACAGCGCGAGTTGGCGGCGTGCGCGGTGAACCTCCCGCCACAGATTCTCCCAAGCGGGATCGGCGGCGGCGAGTTTTGCATCGACAAGGCGCGCTAAGGCCCCCCGAAAACCTTG
>JAJRPE010000471.1 GCA_024280935.1 Candidatus Hydrogenedentota bacterium | reverse complement strand
TCCAACGTCATCTTGCCAACGCCCGGATTCATGGTCATTTGCGCGATTTTATGCTAGTCTGATGGTCTACTTTAACGAGAGGATCGAGCCATGTTAGCCATTCAATGTGCCGCGTGCGGACAATCGGTTTCGGTGGATGTTGCGCAGGGCGACAATCAGCCCTGTCCCCGTTGCGGTCAGTCCGTTGGCAAGTTGCCCATCTCGGGAGGCCGCGTTTCAACAGCCCTCAACGATTTGGATGAGGGTGAAAAGCCTGTCGTCTTTGGCGAGTATGACCAGGCTGCGGTCGCTTCGTGGGACGATCCCACCGAACCGGCTGCGGAAGAACAGGTCGCCCATCTGCTCGCCGATGAGGCCCTCATCGACAACGCCATTATCAACGACATGCCGCCTGAGGTGCGCGCTAAAGTTGAAGCGCGGCGCAAAGAAGCCCGTAAGAAACTGCTGGGCATGGGCGCGGTGGCCCTTGTCGTGATTGGCGCGCTCGCAGCGTTTATTTTGTACTGAGGAGAATCGGGTCATGCGACGTATGGGGCAAATGGGTCACATGATTCTGCGTTGGGGCGGGTGTTGGCACCTGGCAACACAGCCGCCCATTCTCTCCCAGAAATCAGCGCCGTCAATGCTGCAGGGCGCAAGCGGGCTATGGCGTGTTATAATTTCGAATCGTTGCTCCTCCCTGGCTCGCGTCTGCCTTCCCTCACTACTTCTTTCGGAGTTTTTCCATGTCTGTTGTTATTGATGATTCCTGGTACATCCGCGCCGATGGGCTGACCGAGCGAATCTCCGCTGGTGGTGCCGTCGTGCGCATAGACCGGGGAAACCTGTACGTGGCATTGGTCCACGAGAAAGGATGCGCGGGTTACGTGCTTCCGAAAGGCGGCGTGACCGAGGACGAATCACTCGACGACGGCGCGCTCCGTGAGATTGAGGAGGAATCGGGCTTGACGGAAATTACGCGGCTGGACGAACTCGCCGTGCTGGAGCGCATGAGCGAGAAGAAGGACTATTGGTCCATCAACCACTATTTTCTTTACGTGACCGGGCAGATTAGCGGTACGATTCTTGACACGGCGCACCACGATGAAATGATCTGGGCACCGTTGGATGCGTTGCCGGACATGTTCTGGCCCGACGAGCGCAAGCTCCTGGAGCGGGAGCGAAAAACCATCTATGCCCGCGTGATCGCCTACCAGAATCCGAAGAAGCGAAAGAAGCATTTTGTGTAGTTGTCTACGGGGCATTGTACTGCCGGCACAATCCCTACCCTGCCTTGGTGATGTAGATGGCAGTCCCCAGGGACGGACTCGCGCCACGACACCCGCAATCGGACCGGTTACGTGTGGGCGAACTGGATGCCATGGGTGCGGGCACGCCCTCTGATGCGCGTGCCTGTCCCGGCGGGCTTTGGGAAGAGGCCGTCTGTTCAGGCCAACAGCTACACCGTGCTCCACCGGGACATGCCCCCGCGTTATGGCGGGCCATCCTTCCCGAAGCTTTCGGCACGGGCCACGTGGCGCACACCCCGACTACGACGCGCCCGTGCGGGGGTACGTCCCCTGGGCCGTCTGTTCAGGCCAACAGCTACGCCGTGCTCCACCGGCAAGTAGATGATGGCGTGGGATGTGCTGTGCTGCCCTGGGGCGCGCTGTACCGCCGCTACAGTCCCTACCCCTTGTCTCGGCGAGGTTGAATTCGACTACCGCTTCGCCAATGCGGCGATTTCGGACTCGCTCAGCGCACTTCCGTAAATGCGAACATCCTTCATACGACCATTGAAGTAATCGTGTTGCCCAAAGCCGATTTTCAGGGAGGCGGTGTTGTCGAGGTTGAGTCCGGCGTTTTTCTTTTCACCGACACGCTTGCCATTGATGTAGAGGCTCATGGCGCCCGATTTCCGTTGTGCTACCAAGTGAACCCAGCCTGCGGGGAGGGCGGTGTCGTGGCTGATGGCCCGCCCCGCTTCGTAGCTGAGGATGCGCCCGGAAGGCAGCACGCCGCAGAAGAGCTTCCCCTGAAAGACGGCCATGCTCCAAGCGCGGCGGTATTTTACATCGGGGGTCATGTCCAGGCGGCCCGTATTGGTCCACGTGGTGCCGCCATCGTAGCGATAGACCTGTGCGAGGGGGAGGGTGCCGCCGTAGAGCTTTCCGTTGTAGACCGCCATGCCCATGCTTTCCTTCTCGTCGCCGAGTTGGCCGCGATCCTGCCAGTCGCCTGGTTCGCCGAGGACGAAGACCTTGCCGGTGGGCCAGGAGGATACGAAGAGTTCGCCTTGGTATTGCATGAATCCGTAGCATTGGGTGGTGTCGGGCGGGGTGCCCATGTTGGTCCAGCCGGGGTCGTCAAAGCGATAGGCTCCGCCGTAGTCCAGGTCAAAACCCGCGCCGAGTAGCTGGCCGTTGTGGATGCCCAGGGCTTCTACGCGCCCGCCGGGATTGCCTACGTCCGTCCATGTGGTGCCGCCGTCGTAACGGAAGAGTCCGGCGGGTGCATAAAGCGAAGAGCCATAGAGTTTCCCCTTGAAGGAGACGAGGCCATAGATGGCTTC
>JAJRPE010000470.1 GCA_024280935.1 Candidatus Hydrogenedentota bacterium | reverse complement strand
GGCGGCGCAATCTCAAAGATGTGATGAAACCTATGGCGGGGCCCGTCAAAGAAATCCCGCAAACGCGCCGTGTAGAACGTCGAAATGGTGGTCGATTGTGTATCGGCCACGGATTCCTCGGCAAGGCGATCCACGGCCTCCTTGATCTTTCGACGGTGCTCAGGGATGCGTTCAAAGACGACCTCTTCCCCGCTGGCCGTAAGGCGGCGCGGAAAGACGCGGGTCATTACAAGGCCCACCACACCGCTAATCAGCACCGCGAAATAGAACAGAGCAAGGAATCTCTCCAACACGCCCGTGGGCACTCCCAGCCCCACATGAAAGAGGTAGGGCACAACGGTGAAGGCCCCGCCATAGATATGGACCTGAAGCCAGAGACGGCCCGAACCCAGCGGCGGCACGGGAAACTTCTTGCGGACATTGAAGAGCGCGAGAAAGGTCATAACGGCCAGAAAAAGCCAACCCGAAAGCATGTGCGGGCTGCGCAGGGTAACGCGAAACCCATCGAAAAAGATGAGGAACGCGACCGTGATGGCGCTGAGTATTACGAGCGCCGTGATTCGTCTCCGAGTATAATATTTCACCGTTTAATAAACCTGGCCAGTGCGTCTACGTTCTGCATATTCACCCGTTGCAGGGCATCATGGGGGCAGGCCCGCACACAGGAAGGGCCGCCCTTTTGATCAACACATAAATCGCACTTCGTTGCTTTGTAAATAGGTACGCCAATCGATTCTCCCGAACTGGCGATGCGAAATGATCCGCGACTGTTTCGCACGGTAACCATACGAATGGAATCATAGGGGCAGTTGCTATA
This sequence comes from Candidatus Hydrogenedentota bacterium, assembly GCA_024280935.1. Taxonomy (GTDB): domain Bacteria; phylum Hydrogenedentota; class Hydrogenedentia; order Hydrogenedentales; family JAEUWI01; genus JAEUWI01. Next base: position 1,886 of record JAJRPE010000470.1, on the reverse strand, counting down.
GCACGTGGAGCACCCTATGCAGGACTCCTCATTAATCACTACCTGGCCTTCAAGACTTTCCCGAGATATCGCGCCGGTCGGGCAGCCTATCATGCATACTGGATCCACGCAGTGCATGCACGCATTGGCCACCATGATATTGCCATGAATGGGACCATGGCGCACGAAGCGTGGATTGTTATCGTGGGCGGAAGCACAACCCCGAACACAGTCGTCACAGCGTGTACACCGGTCCAGATTGATAAGCATCGTCTTGGTGCCATTCAACAAACGGTGCTCAGAAAAAAACTCGAAGAGATCCGCGCCGATGTCATCGCGCAGCGTGTTGGCGGTGTCGGTCTTGCCCGCCTTGATATCCTTGCTTCGATAGCGCGGAAAATCCGGCTGCTCTTTCAAGAGGGTGGGCAGCACGTGCTTTTCCACCAGGTGGGTGGGAATAGTCAGTATGTGGGCGTAGCCGATGGCACGAAGGCTGTGCTGAAAAGGAATGGGGTTGTTGGGGTGCTGCCAGTTGTACAGGGCTTCCTTCAATCCGAATATCTGCGCGCCGCCCAAATAATTGAGCGTCTGGTGCCCATGGCCGTAGCGCTTGCTCTCCCGGGCAAAACCAGCACGCACGATGTGTATTCCGTTCGGGTAGTCTCCCTCCTGGGCGATCATTTCTTCCTGATCAATTACCTTGGTCTTCTCGTCCTGCGACAGGCCGATATATTCAGAGGACCATTCGTCGTATTTGCCGTAGGTCGTGAACTTTATCTGGGAAAACACTTTCTCGGGAAGGGCTTTGAAGAGGGAGATGGTTTCCAGGGTGCCTTTGAGAGATCGCTCCCGATACATCCCGTCGATGTGACGCTCAATGCCCTCATCCGCCTCCATGAGATCACGAAGGCCCTGCCAGCGTATTTCCAATATTCGGGCGGATTCCGCCGCAACAATGGATAGCTCCCGGGGCATACGGTAAATGGCCCCAATTTCCCCGAAGAAACCGCCGACCGTAAGGGGTGCGGTTTCGTATTTACTCGGATCGAGAATGTCCGCCAGTTGCTGCGCGTTGACTCCCGTGCCTTGTTCCTCGTTCTTGCGCGCTTTGCCCTTGACTGCACGATACTCTCGGACCGGCGGGGCGACCAGGTCACGAATGCGAGACAGAAACGCCCCGACAAAACCAACATTCCTGCGTTCCCGATGGCCCAGCACCTTCGACGGCAATTCCGGGTGGATTACCGCACGAACATCACCGTCGAGCAGGAAAAATGCTGAGTTTCCATAGTCATCCTTGCGAATTACGAATTCGCCCGGTCTGTACGTGCGTATACGGGCATCATTCAGAAGGATTCCGTAAATAGACACGGGAACGCCGAAGGAGACGAACTGGGGTTTCTTCGCGGCTTCGAGGGTATCGCAAATCGAACGAAAAGGATCCATCTGGAGCACATCCAGAATATCCATCTCGGTCATCTCGCCAAAGGGCTTCGCCCATCGGGTCAACCGCTTCTCACCGGCAGCGGTAGACACGGATGACGCACTGAGTGCGTCACCCGTGTTTTCGCGTTCTTCAATAATCGTAGACAAAAGTAGCTACCGACCTTTACTCGTAAACTTCGCCCTGATACGACGAGGGCAGCTTGGAAGCCGCAGCACTCAGCGCACTGCTGAATTTCGCCTTGTCCGACTCGATGGTCTTGGCAACCTTGCGAATACCGTCCGCCGCAGATTCATATTCGCCCGCGTTGCCCGCAGCGACCTTGACCTTGCCGCCGTCCATCGGGACCTGAGACAGCACGCTGTCCATGCCACCGAGTTCCTTCAAGGCATCGTAGGCGCCTTGCGCACGGGTGCCCATCGCAGTCAGGTAGATACCTTCGGTCGTGGCCTTGGCCAAACCG
>JAJRPE010000469.1 GCA_024280935.1 Candidatus Hydrogenedentota bacterium | reverse complement strand
CGGACTACAAAGAATGCATCTGGGACCAAGCGGCGGGTTCGATTGTCCTGGAAGAAGCGGGCGGCAAGATTACGGACCTGAAAGGCCAGCCTCTCGATTTTGCCCGTGGACGAAAACTGACCAATAACACGGGGGTATTTGCGTCGAATGGGAAACTTCACGCAGCCGGGCTGGCTGCTATCGCGGAAGTCTGTTCCCTGGAGTGAAGCATTGTATTGAAGGTCAGCCGACGGGTGCCACGCCCCTACCGGGCCTTACCCGTGTGGCACCCGTCGGCGTATTTTGTGTAGTAGGTGGGGCCGCACCGGCATTGCACCTCTGATGATCACAGGTGCGAACTGGACAAATCCTACCGGGATTGACCGTGGCACCCATTTTTCAAACTTCAAAGTTCAAACTTCAAAATGTTACCCTATTGACCTTGCGTCTGTAACTCCACTGGCCTCCCCCCGTTGAATCGAGTATTTCATGTCAAACGTAGTTTCAGGACTCAGCCCCCACTGGAAAAAGAATCTGGTCATTACCTTCAGGGTTCTGATCGTCGTCTTCAAGGTGGCCTTTATTGCCGCCCTGTTTACCGTGGTCTTTCGTATGGGTGTTACGCCGGGTGACGTGTTGGCGGACCTGAAGGCTATCGATCCGGGTACTGCGGCTTTCTGGTTCGGCTTTGCGGTGGTCATAAAACTGGCGGGTATTTTTGCTGGGGTTGTGCGTTGGCGCATCCTGCTGCGGGCGCAGGGCGTTCATATCCCCTTCTGGTATCTCACCAAGTGCTGGTTCTGGGGTCGGGCCATCGGCCTCTTGCTGCCAGGCACCCTCGGGCTGGATGGCTACCGCCTGGTGGAATCGGCACGTCATACCGGCGAACCCATCAAGTGCGCCACCGTCATCGTCGTGGAGAAACTGACCGGAATTATCGCTCTCTTCTCGCTGGTGTTCTTGACACTTCCGCTGGGGCTGCGCTTGTTCGATATTAATCTGGTCGTGCTCGGAGTCGTGCTGAGCATCCTCGCAGGCTTTATCGGGGTCAGTTTGCTACTCCTGCTGCAACCGCGCGTTATTCAGATATTCATGGCTTCCTTGCCGCTTCCAGGGTTTATCCACAACAAGGTGAACAAGTTGGGCATCGCCGCCACGGCCTACAGTGCCCATCGCGGTGCCTTGTTTAAGGCCCTCTTTTTTGGGGTTTGCGTACATCTGGGCATCTGCCTGATGTACTTCGGCACGGCGTCGGCCATCCGTGCCGAGGGCGCGGGCATCTGGGAGATACTCTTTGCCAGCCCATTGCTTATTGTAGGCTCGGTTTTCGCGCCCACGGTCAGTGGTGTGGGTGTGCGCGAGGTGGTGATGACGACCCTGCTGGGCGGCGTGGCGGGCGGATCCAAGGCGCTGCTCTTTGGGCACCTTGGCCTTTGGTTTGGCGAAGTCATACCTTTCGTACTCAGTATCCCCCTGCTGCTTCTTACGGGACGCCCCAACCGCGATGAACTGATGGAGGATATTGCGGACGTGCGTGCGAAGGTCGGCACCGGTGAGGAGGCGGACCTCCACCTGAGTTCGGAGGAGTTGTCCTTTTATCGCGGGAAGGTCTTCGCTACGCTCACGGCGGGCACCATGGCGGGGTTGGTGGCGGGTGGACTAATTGCGCTGGTGGAGGCGGGGTGGATAGGAAGCACCCTGAGCGGCTTTGAGGAAACGGGAATTTTCACGTGGGGTGTGGTGGCCTATGGCCTCATCTTTGGCGCGGTCGGGAAGGGCGTGGCCTTCGGCCTGCTATTCATCTATTTGCTCTTCAACCGATTCCCACCCGCCTGGTGGACCTACGCCCTTTCATTCGCTGGGACGACCGTGGTTGGTGGAATGGTCATCGGCCTCTTTCGACTGCGGCGGGATGTTTACGATGGGCACATGCCTGACTCCGGCGCCCTGATTCAGCTCGGGTTGGTCGTGGGCAGCGTAGCACTGGTCGGGGGTGCGCTGCTTCTGTTGGGCGGTCGCTTGCTCGGGCGACGGCTACCGGGGAAACCTGCCGTGCTTGTTGCTGGCGGTCTGCTGGCCTACGGCATCCTGTTGGCCACGGGAACCCTGTTGGGCATCTCCAAGCAGCCAACGGTGCCAACCGGAGCCGAAACCACCGTAACGCCGCCCTCTGGGCCGAACCTGATTCTCATCGCGGTGGATACGCTGCGCGCGGACTATCTGCCCGCCTATAACGCCGCAATCGAAACCAAGACCCCCAATCTCGATATCTTTATGGGTGATGCCATTCGCTACGAGCAGGGCTTTTCCCAGGCCTCATGGACGAAGGCGTCTTTCGGCTCCATTTTTTCGGGGATGTATCCCGAGTGCCACACGGCGGTAACAAAAACGGCCAGCCTCCCAGAGGACGTGGAGACGGTGGCGGAATTGTTGCAGGCGGGCGGCTATTATACCCAGGGCTACGCCAACAACCCGAATATCATGTCCCTCTTTGGCTATGGCCAGGGCTTTGACGAGTACGTCGATCTGAAAAAATCCCTGCACTTTGGGGCGAGTCCATCCGCAGCCAGGCTCTCCATGTATGAGGTGTTGCTGAAAGTGCGGGAGGTCGTGAACAAGCGCCTGGGGCGGGCGATCCGGGTAACGGACTACTATCAGCCTGCCGCCACGGTCAAGGACCGGGTGCTGGCCTGGTTGGACGACGGTCACGTGCCGGAGGGGATGCCCTATTTCCTTTTCGTTCACTTTATGGATCCCCATGATCCCTTTATGGATCCCGAGGCCCCGGGCGGGGGCTATGGGCGGAAGCGCATGGGCAATCCCGACCCGGCGAAACACCTTGCGGGTATGCGTCGCGCCTACATCGGCGAGATTGAATACCTGGACCAGGAGCTTGGGAAGTTTTTTGCGGGACTGAAGGAGCGGGGCATTTATGACGATGCGCTGATCGTGCTCACGGCGGACCATGGCGAGGAGTTCCAGGAACACGGCGGCTGGTGGCATGGGCAGACCCTTTACGACGAACAGACCCATGTTCCCTTTGTCGTCAAGTTGCCGGGTAATGCACACGGTGGCGAGGTGAACCTGGATTTTGCCCGCAACCTGGATATTGCGCCGACCCTGCTTGATTTTGCGGGGCTGGAGAAGGGCGGCATGATGCAGGGGCAGTCGCTCTTTGACGAAGCGCGGAATCCGGCGAATGGGAACATAGGGTATAGCTATGCCGAGAACAATTTTGAGGGCATCGTGTTACAAGCACTGCGGACCGGCACCCATAAATTGATTCGCGCGAATGAAGACAATAAGCGGGATCTCCCGCCCATAGCGCTGTACGACATCGGGACGGATCCGGGGGAGCAGGCGAACCTGGCCGGGGAAGACGCCGAGGCGGAGATTCAGGCCCAGCTAAACGAGGGGATTGATGCTTATCTCAAGATCTGCGAGGAGAACGCCGTGGAACCCGCCGCACCAGTGGTCATGGACGCGGAAACGGCAGAGCAACTGGAGTCACTGGGCTATCTGGGCGACGACCTCGAGTAGGCACCAGCCGCACGATAATGGGGGGAGCTAAGCGTTCAGACCCGTCGTTCCCAATGTTAACTTCGTCTCTCCAAAACAACTCAGGGTGCCACCCGCAGGTTGTTTTTCAGGCTCAAGGTACCATGGGCGGTAAACGCTTACGCCCTTGGTATATACAAGACCTACTTGAGCAGCTTTCCGCCGGAAGTCATGATGCCGGACATGACCCGTTCGAAGGCTTCCGCGTCCATGCACGCGGAGATGGCTTCATCGCGCTCCACGATATCGTTCTTGTAGAGTTCCACGGCATATTGGTCGAAGGACTGCATATCGCTGTCCTGCTCCATGATGCCAAAGAGCTTGTCCAGATCGCCTTCTTCAATGGCATCGCGGACAATGGGGCGTCCACCGATCAGGACTTCGACACAGGGGATCCGCCCGCCGCCCTTGCGCTTGAGCAGCCGCTGGCAGACAACCGCCATGAGGGTGTAGGCCACTTCCTGTCGGATAAGGTCACGTTCGCTGGGCGGGAAGTAACTGATGATGCGGTTGACGGTGTCGACGGCTGTGGTGGTATGGAGGGTGCTGAAGACCATGTGGCCCGTTTCCGCCGCGCTGAGTCCGGCGCGAATGGTATCCACATCGCGCATTTCACCCACCAGAATAACATCGGGATCCTCACGGAGGGCACCGCGCAGTGCGTTGGCGAAGGAGAAGGTGTCTCGGCCCACCATCCGCTGGGAAATGAGGCTTTTCTTATCTTTATAGACAAACTCAATGGGATCCTCGGTGGTGATAATATGGAGTTGTCTATTCTCGTTAATAAAGTCGACCATAGCGGCCAGGGTGGTGGACTTTCCGCTGCCCGTAACACCACAAACGAGAAAGAGTCCCCGGTGCTTCCAGCACATGTCTTCCACGACTTTTGGGAGGTCCAGTTTGTTGAGGGGAATGGGGGACTCGGGAATCAGCCGGATGGCCAGGGCCAGGGCACCTGTTTTGATATAGCCGGAACAACGGAGGTAACCAACACCTGCGGCGTGGTACTGGAAACTGGATTCCTTCTCCGTTTGCAGCAGATTGAGTTCGGCTTCTCCACCCAACTCCAGTACGACTTGCCGCATGTCGTCGGCGGATACGATACCGTACTCCATGGGTGTCAAGTCGCCGTCCAAGCGAATGAAGGGGCGGTTCCCCGCACGAAGGTGGATGTCAGAAGCTCCCAGTTTTTCCATCGTCTCGATCAACATGTTGATGTTGAAATCGGACTTTACGAAAGACTGGGCGGTGAGGTTCCAGGTCATGGACCGCAGACTTTCGGAGATATAGGTCTCAATAACCGCGTCAATGGCGGCGAGGCGGGGCACCTGGCTGACTTCAAAGGGCGGCACGGTGATGGTGCATTTGCCTTCCTTCAGTTCTGCACGGCACTGAATCCGGGTCTCTTCGAGACTGGCCCTGATCGCTTCCAGGGTAGCATCTTCCTTAACCTTGAACTTGACCTGGAGTTGGTCAACCCGCTTCATGATGTCCGCGGCCTTGGCGGTCATGGTGGTCTTGCCAGCGGCGAACTTGACCGCAGTTGGCATGCCCATTTCACGAATTAGCGATTCCAATCCAATCTCGAAAACATTGAAAATCGTGCTGTCCGTCTTACTGCCAATGAACATGATAGGCCTCTCGGTTAACCGGCTTGCGCACCGGGTACTTCAGCGGGTGGGAAGAGGATTCTAGCACGGGATCTGTAAAGCAATCAAAACGTGGATCTGTGGAGCTGCCCGAAGTAGTGTGTTTTTCCGCTGCGCACACCATGGTTATTACAGTAAAAAGGCGG
>JAJRPE010000468.1 GCA_024280935.1 Candidatus Hydrogenedentota bacterium | reverse complement strand
TGGCAAATCCCACACCTACGAGGGGCGTATCCGCCGGGATCCCATCGACAAGAACGAGATCGTGGTGGCGGCCTTCACCGGCAACTCCAACCGAGATCGCCAAGCCCGGCCCGACATCATCGCCAACGTGAAGGCCCAAGACCCCGATCTGCTTTTCTTCTCGGGTGATCAGTCCTATGACCACAAGCGACACTATGAAGCCTGGTTGCTCTTCGGACAGCAGTTCGGCGAGATTATCCGGGACCGCCCCACCATCGCCATCCCCGATGACCACGATGTGGGCCAGGCAAACCTCTGGGGCGCAGGCGGCAAAAAATCAATGACTCCAGCCGGGCATGACGGTGGTTACTTCATGCCGGCGGACTACGTCAATGAGGTGCAACGCGCCCAAACGAGCCACCTCCCCGACCCCTTCGACCCCACGCCCGTCCAGCGGGGCATCACGGTTTACTACACCTCAATGAACGTGGGTGGTATCGATTTCGCAATCATTGAGGACCGTAAGTTCAAGTCCGGCCCCGAAGGCCTCGTGCCCAAACAGGGACCCCGTCCCGACCACATCAACGACCCCAACTTCGATCCCATGCTGGCGGATGTGGAGGGCGCGGTGCTGCTGGGCGAACGCCAGCTTCATTTCCTCGATAGCTGGGCGCAGGATTGGAAGGGCGCCGAGATGAAGACCGTGCTCTCGCAGACCATATTCGCCAACGCGGCACACATTCATGGCAAGCTGGGTGGGCGACTTATCGCCGATTTGGATTCCAACGGCTGGCCCCAGACAGGACGGCGAAAAGCCCTGGAGGCGATCCGCAAGGGCTACGCCTTCATGATCGGCGGCGACCAACACCTGGCGACGGTGATCCACCACGGCACCGACACCTGGAACGACTCGGGCTATTCCTTCTGCGTGCCCTCCATCGTAAATTACTATGGCCGCTGGTGGTCGCCCCTCGAAGCCGGTAAGAATCGTGCGGAGGGTCCCCTCCCCAACACCGGTGAATTCCTGGATGGACTCCACAACAAGATCACCATGGAGGCCTATGCCAACCCGACCGAGGACAACTTCAAGGCAGCGGGCTACGGCCTCGTGCGCTACGACAAGGCCGCACGGACCATCACCATGGAATGCTGGCCCCGTTTTGTCGATGTCACCCAGCCCGATGCGAAGCAGCATCCCGGCTGGCCCATCACCATTTCGCAGGAAGACAACTACTCCCGCAAGGCCGTGGCGTGGTTGCCCACGATAACCGGCAAAGCCGACAGCCAGCCCGTGGTGCAGGTGATTGAGGAAGAGAGCGGCACCGTGGAGTATACCCTGCGCGTCAAGGGGCTCCCTTGGCAGCCCAAGGTCTTCGCGGAAGGCAAGTACACCTTGCGCATCAACGAAGGCTCGCATGAGAAGACGGTGAAGGGCTTGGTGGCAGTGCTTGGGCGCGACAAGGCCCAGGAGATTCCCCTTACGTGGTAAGGGGACTGCCTCGCCCAAGTCCGCGCAGCACAAACGTAGCGCGTGTCGTGGCCAGCCTATTCGCCGAGGTATGGAGGAACACTTGGAAGGCGGGGCTGTACCCAATTGAGTCAGGCACAGAGGTGTCCATTTTCTGGAGTGTGGCACGCCCAATGCGCCTCTATGCATTGAGTCCCTAAAGTTCCTTCAAGTTTTTTTCGGGGACAGCCTCGCATGCCATCGAGAACGACCCTTTCACCAATCCGCGATTTGGACACTGGGCAAACTGATCTGCGCCCGGTGTTCCTGTGCGATGCAGTCCCCTACACTTCCGCGTGGTAAATCTCGCTGCCCTTTTCCTTGAACTCTTCGGACTTGGCGGCCATGCCTTCTTCGATGGCCTCGCTGTTGTCTTCGAGGCCCAGTTTCGCGGCGTAGTCGCGCACTTGCTGGGTAATTTCCATGGAGCAGAACTTGGGTCCGCACATGGAGCAGAAGTGGGCTATCTTGGCCCCTTCGGCGGGCATGGTTTCGTCGTGAAAGCTCCGGGCCTTTTCGGGGTCGAGGGAAAGATTAAACTGGTCCTCCCAGCGGAACTCGAAACGGGCCTTGCTCAGGGCGTTGTCGCGGATCTGCGAGCCGGGGTGTCCCTTGGCGAGGTCGGCGGCGTGGGCGGCGAGCTTGTAGGTCACCACCCCCTCGCGGACGTCATCTTTGTTGGGCAGACCGAGGTGTTCTTTCGGCGTCACATAGCAAAGCATAGCCGTGCCGTACCAGCCAATCATGGCGGCACCGATAGCCGACGTAATATGGTCGTAGCCCGGCGCGATGTCGGTGGTGAGGGGGCCGAGGGTGTAGAAGGGCGCTTCGTCGCACCATTCCAACTGCTTGTCCATGTTTTCTTTAATCATGTGCATGGGCACGTGGCCGGGGCCTTCGTTCATGACCTGCACGCCCTTGGCCCAGGCGCGGCGGGTTAAGTCGCCCTGCACCTTGAGCTCGGCAAATTGGGCTTCGTCATTGGCATCATAGAGGGAGCCGGGACGCAAGCCGTCGCCGATGGAAAAGGCAATGTCATAGGCGGCCATAATGTCGCAGATGTCGTCCCAGTGGGTGTAGAGGAAACTTTCTTTGTGGTGGGCCAGGCACCACTTGGCCATGATGGAACCACCACGGCTCACAATGCCCGTCAGGCGTTTGGCGGTCATGGGCACGAAGCGAAGCAGGACACCGGCGTGGATGGTGAAGTAATCCACGCCTTGCTCGGCCTGTTCGATGAGGGTGTCGCGGAAAATTTCCCACGTGAGATCTTCGGGCGCGCCGTCAACCTTTTCGAGGGCCTGATACATAGGCACGGTGCCAATGGGCACGGGTGAATTGCGAAGAATCCATTCACGGGTCTCGTGGATGTTCTTTCCCGTGCTGAGGTCCATCACCGTGTCGGTGCCCCAGCGAATGGACCACACCATTTTCTCAACTTCTTCTTCGATGGAGCTGGAAACGGCCGAGTTGCCGATATTGGCATTTATTTTTACCAGAAAATTACGCCCGATGATCATGGGCTCGGATTCCGGGTGGTTGATGTTGTTGGGAATGATGGCGCGCCCACGGGCCACTTCGTCACGGACGAACTCCGGCGTGATTTTGGACGTGGGCGTGTTCGCGCCGAAGTTCATGCCGGGGTGCTGCTGCTTGAGCATCTCCAGGGCTTCTTCGTGACGCTCATTTTCCCGGATGGCAATATATTCCATTTCGGGGGTAATGATTCCCTGGCGGGCATAATGCATCTGGGTGACGCACTTTCCGGCTTTGGCGCGAAGGGGCTTCCGGGTGCGATTGAAACGCAGGGAGGCCAATTCGGGGTCATTCTCCCGCTTCAGGCCATACTCGGACGTAATCGAGGGAAGTTCTTCCACATCACCGCGATCAAGAATCCATTGTTGCCGCAGGGGAGCAAGGCCCTTGTGGACATCAATTTCAACATCCGGGTCGGTGTAGGGGCCGGAGGTATCATAGACAGTTACGGGCGGATTAACGCCTTCTACCCCGTTATTCCGCTCGGGATTGGTGTCCGACAGGGTAATCTCGCGCATGGGCACTTGGATGGACGGGTCGGAGCCTTCCACGTAAATGCGCTTCGAGCCGGGGAAGGGAGTCCGGCTAATGCGGGCTTTTTCCTCGCTTTCGGAGAAAACTTCAGATTTATTGGGCGGGACAGACATGGAAAACCTCCGTGGGGAAAAAGCAATACACGCAAGCTAACAGGGGCTGGGCCTCAATTATTCCAAGGCGGACTCTACGCCCTGGCCCGTGCTGCGTGTTCAAATCGAATCGTTTTTTCGGCGATGGAAACCTGGAGAGGCATCGCACCGTTGAGGACACCATGATCGCATTCTAAAGGGCGTGGAATCAATGCCGAAAGGAGCATCGTGGTTGATTTCGATGGACATTGAGTTTGGCTGTGAGCAGGCGTGCGGACTTTCCAGTCCGCAAGGGACAGCGTTTGGGCGAGGGGACTGCCTCGCCCAAGCCCGCGTTGGGTAGAAAAGTAAAGGTTGTGGTCAACCATGTATTCTCAAGTAGAAAATGGCCCTTCAATAGGCGGGGCTCTCCCCAGAGGGGAGGCGCGCTGTTTTAGGGACAGCCCCGCCTACCTTGGCGCTCTCCACCTACCGCAGGACGATGTGTTTTTGCCATGACGCTTTTTCCACTTCGCCACGCACGTTTGGGCGAGGCAGTCCCTAGAGTTTCTTGATGGCGATACTGCGGAACATGACCGGGTCCTTGTGGCCCGCGAAGCCGAAGTGCCCGCTCCTGCGATCTTTGCCGGGATGCTCCTTGTCATCCATGAACTCCGTGACCTTGGCGATGTCGGCATCCATGATGACACTGCCGTTAAGCTCTACCTTGATGGTCGATCCTTTCACGGTCACTTCCTGGTAATTCCATTCACCCACAGGCCGGAGGTACCCGCGGTGGGCGGGGACCATGCCATAGATCGAGCCGTGGAACTGGCGAGCGTCAAGATTCTTGTACTTATCCGCCGTGTCATCCAGAACCTGGAGCTCGGTCAGGCCGTCCGTTGAGGCACGGCCTTCGCCGGGGTAGTGAATGGCCAGGCCATTGTTGCCGCCGGGAGGCAGCTTGAATTCAACACGAACGATGTAATCGCTGTAGACCGCCTCCGTAAATATATTGCCGCCCGAGCCTTCCTTGCAGACGATGGCCCCATCGATGACGCTATAGTTTTCCAGTTCGCCCGCCCACCCACTGAAGTCCTTGCCGTTGAAGATGGAGGTGAATCCCGCAGCGGCATCATCGCCACGGAGCAGGGCGTTGGCTTCTTCGGCAGGAATTTCACGGACAAAAATATTCCGCCAGCGAATTTCGCCACCGTGGGTCTGGAGGTGAATCGGGCCGCGTGCAGGGAGGGGCTTCGTGCGGTCCCAGTAGTTCTCCATGATGGCGTTGTCCACCACCCGCTTGTCGTTGTAGATGACCGTGGTGCGGCTGCCAAGCTGGGTAATCTTAAAGGAGTTCCATTCGCCGAAAGGCTTGTCCCCATGGACGGCGGGCAATTGCCCCGGCGTGCCTTTGGTGTTGTTGAAGAGACCACCCGAACCTTTGTCCGCATTGCGGTCCCATTTGCCGCCCTCCTTCGTGGTATCCCAAATCTGGACCTGGGGCGTCCCACGAAGGTAAATGCCACTGTCGGCGAGGGCGACGGTCTTGTATTCCAGACGGAACTCCATGTCGCCGTAATTGTTGTTCGTCGTGCAGTAGGGACCGTGGCCATCATTGACGAGTTCAGCATGCTCAACGCGCCAATGTTCCTGGAATAGCTTCTGATAAGAGGCTATAGCCGGGTACCTCAGGCCTGCGGGAACCTTCACCAAATCATGGGGGTTGTGTCCATACCAGCCTTCGAGATTCTTGCCGTTGAAGAGGGCCGTGAAGCCTTCCGGGGGCGCGGCTACGGTTGCTACGCTGAGCAAACAAAGACCAAGGGTTATCGAGGCGTAGCGCAAAAGCCGGGTGAATTGGGTGATTTGGCGGGCCATGGGATTGTTCTCCAATACAGATAGTAGCAAGGGTGCAGGCCACTCAGTTTGTTGGACTGGATGATATCCGATGTGGACAAAGAATTAAAGGAGAAACGCCCAAGGACGGAGGCTAGCGTGGCACAGGTGTCTCGCCTGTGTAGGTCATCGTGACCGAGAAACCAGCGCCTCCGTCAGCAAGGGTGACTCGACTATTGGGAGCGCAGGCGGCTCGACCATTGGGAGCGCAGGCGGCTCGACTATTGGGAGCGCAGACGGCTCGACTATTGGGAGCGCAGGCGGCTCGACTATTGGGAGCGCAGGCGGCTCGCCTGCTGGGCACGGAAGTAGACATTCTTGTTTGGGAAGATGCTGAAAGCGGTGCTAATCCACACTATTCGAAACTGGGTTTAGCTCATGACTCGGCGCGCCGGTGGCACGATGCAGGCGGGCCGCCTGCGCTCCCAAAAAAAAACGATTGAAGAACAAATGATCACGCTCAACTCCAGAAGACCCTGACCGCCAAGAGAATCGCTACGGATCGAAGACGTGACGAAGGCGGGTACCACAGGTCGTGAATGCTTAGCAATATCTGTATTCCCAAGCGGAGCCTGTGAGTGCAGAAAAAGAAAGGGCATAGGGTGGCACCCTGCTGCGGTACGTCCCTTACTCGTCGCGCACCGCTTCCAGCGTTGAAATCCGATCCAACACCTCCCACGTGCGATCATCCTCTGTATAAAACAGTGCCGAGGCATCGCGGTCGGTTCGCGTATTCTCTTGAATCACGTGGCCCGCATACCCATTCTCCGCGAGCCAAGGCAACACGGTGGATACCAGCAGCACAGCAACGCCAAATCCCAGCGCCAGCTTGAGCCAGCCCTTCGGTGTGGAGCGCCCCGCCATTAGTTGATCAACGAGGGTGGATCAGGAAACAACACGCCACTCAGGACCAGCCAGGCAATGAAGAGCGTCAAGACGATATTGAAGGTCTGGCCGACGAGGTAAAGCACCATGGGCTTGCCGCCTTTCATCTGGGCCGCCATGACCTTGAAGTTGGATTCCAATCCGATGGAAAGAAAGGCCATGGTAAAAAGCCAACCCCGAATCGTCTTGGTCTGTTTCAGCATCCCCTTCACGGAATCTTCCCCGAGCAAGGGAATCAGCACAAAGGAGGCCACCAGGGAAGCCACCACAAAGCCCAGGATGAACTTGGGAAAACGATTCCACACTTCGATCATACCGGGACGCTCCGCATCGGCATCCAACTCAACGCGGGTAACCCAGTAGACGGCGATGCAAAAGGCGACCACGCCGATGAGGATGTTCTGAATCATTTTAACGATAATCGCAGCGGCCTCTGCCTCCTCGCCCAATACGGCACCTGCGGCACCGACGGCACCGGTAGCATCAATGGTACCCCCCATCCAGGCACCACCCAACAGGGGCGGCAGGCCCATCTTTACGATAAGAATCGGCATAAAAATCATCATGGCGACGGTGAAGATAAGGGTCATCCCCACAGCGATGGTAAGGTCTTCCTTCTTGGCCTTACACGCGGCGGCGGCGGCAATGGCAGCCGACACCCCACAAACCGAGGTGGCGGTGGCGATGATAATCACGAGGGGTTTGTTCACCATCTTCAGCACCCGCGTACCGAAAACCCACATGAAGATAATCACAATAGGGGTAACGCCCCAGGCAATCGCGAGGCCGTAAGCCCCGAATTTCATGATGTTGCCGAAGAGTATGCCCGCGCCCATGATAACGAGACCCGTCTTGATGTAAAACTCGGTTTTCATGGCGGGTTTCAGCCATTCCGGCACGCCCACCGTGTTGGAAATGAGCAGCCCGATGCCCACCGCCCAAAAGGCATAGCTGATGCCATAGTGTTTCACCGTCGCCTCATTGGCAAAGACATAGGTCAGGCAGGAGAGTAGAAAAATCACCACAAAACCAGGCAAAAAAGCACCCACACGGTCCTTGCCCATGATGGCAATCCCGATAACGAACAGCACACACAGGCCCACCGCCAGCCCGATGAGGGGAAATGCGTCGACTCCCGATGCCAGCCCTGCGAAGTCACCCCATGCCCATTTGGGCATCTTGGGAACCTTGCCTATGGCCCCGGTAAACACGCTGGCAAGAAGGATAAACCCCAGCCAGATCGCCCACCAATCTTCCAGTTTAATCAGGTCAGACCAGGATGACTGCTTTTTCAATGTACTACTCCTTGGTGGATTCAATCTACAACAAAAAAGGTAAGCGTTCACTGCGGGTAGGAGTGCGGACTTTCCAGTCCGCAACAAGGGCAGCGTTATGTCAGCAAAGGCCGCTCGCGTCTTTCCATGACCCACAGGCATCGGCTGGCGTAACGTGTTCCCTGCTGCGGGTCGCAGACACGCCGTGTCGGGCAAGAAAAACCGCCCGCCTGATACCCGGTGAACGGTTACAAAAAATATTTACCACGAATTAAACGACGCGTGGGAACGAGGGAATGGGTGCTGGCCCTACCGCCCCAATAAATCCAAGTAATGAATATAGGTTTCAATTCCACGGTAAAAACCGGGGATGTATTGTCGCTCATTGGGGCCATGAATACCATCATCGGGCAAGGCAAAACCAAGCATCACCGAATCGACCCCCAGCTTGTCCTGAAGCAAACCCACGATAGGCACGCTCCCCCCTTCCCGACGGAAGACCGGTTGTTTTCCGTAAACCGTCTCCAACGCATCACCTGCCGCTTTCATGTAGATCGACGTGCGGTCCATGGTCGAACCGGGGCCACTCGAATGCTGGTGCAACGACCACGTGACCCCTTCCGCCACATGCTGCTCCAGGAAGACCCGAAATTGTCCCTCGATGGCATCCGGGTCCTGGTCGGCGACAAGACGGGCACTGATTTTGGCGTGCGCCCGTGCCGGCAAGACGGTTTTTGCGCCTTCTCCCGTGAACCCACCCCACATTCCGTTCACTTCCAGGGTCGGGCGTGCGCCAATGCGTTCGACCGTGGAGTAGCCCGCCTCCCCAAAACACGCCGTCGCCCCCGCCATGGTAAGCCATTCCGCTTCGTCATAGGGCACGCGCTGCAAGAGTTCCCGCTCGTCGTCCGCAAGGGGCCGTACCTTTTCGTAGAAGCCGGGCAGCGTTACGCGACCATCCGCATCATGCAAGGCAGCCACAAGTTCAGCCATTACATGGAGTGGGTTGCGCACCGCACCGCCAAACATGCCACTGTGCAAGTCTTTCTCGGCACTACGCAGCTCCAACTCAAAATAGGCCAGACCACGGAGTGAATAAATGATGGCGGGCGTGTCTTTGTCCTGGATACCCGAATCACAATTCAACACGGCATCACAGGCAAGCAATTCTTTGTGGCTATCAATAAAGTCGGGCAAGCTCGGTGAACCGATTTCCTCCTCCCCTTCCAGGAGATACTTGACGTTAACCGGATAGTCGCCTTGGGCTGCAATGCTTTCCATGGCCTTGAGTT
Organism: Candidatus Hydrogenedentota bacterium; assembly: GCA_024280935.1. Taxonomy (GTDB): domain Bacteria; phylum Hydrogenedentota; class Hydrogenedentia; order Hydrogenedentales; family JAEUWI01; genus JAEUWI01. The sequence goes on along the minus strand of JAJRPE010000468.1, from coordinate 7,926 downwards.
GGGCAAAAATCTGCCCCTTCATATCCGACGCGCCCCGGGCAAAAACATAATCCCCCCGAATCTCCGCACCAAAAGGGTCCGACTCCCACTCGTCAAGGGGATCTACCGGCTGCACATCGTAGTGCCCGTAAATGAGAATTGTCGGCTTGCCGGGTGCCTTTAGCCATTCCCCGTAGACCACGGGATGGCAGTCCGTCGGCATGATGGACACCTTTTCCATGCGAAGATCACGCAACTGCTGAGCAAGCCATTCGGCGGTTCGTTCCACATCGGCCTTGTTTTCGGGCAGGGTGGAAATACTGGGCATCGCCAGCAATTCACGATATTCCGCCAGATGGCGGTCTTTGTGCGCTCGGGCATGGGTAAGTGCGTCATTCAAGAACGCCATAAGGGACTTCTCCTTTCGTCGGGGGCCTATAGCATACAAGAAGTGACAGGGCCACAGCCAAACAGGAGGTCGGATTTCCTATCCGCCACAAGGCACCCGTTGACTCGGTCGAGGCCGAGGGTGATGCAAGAGCAGCAAGTAGCCTGGGCTGACGCCACGCGGCCTTTGTTGCGGACTGGAAAGTCCGCACTCCTGCCGCAATAGTCTCATTGCACCAGCAACTTTCCTCCACACACAATTCCACGGTACAATACCCGTAGAACCATCCCCGGTTTTTGGTGTCTAAGGTCCTGAACATGGAGTACTGCCCGTCGTGTTGATGGTAGAAGCAGAAAAGCACACAGATGATGATCTGGTGCGTGCCTGCCGCGACGGTCAGGAATCCGCCTTTGATGAATTGGTACGCCGTTACAAGGATCGGGTCTATAACGTGGTTTATCGCTATCTCGGAAATCATGAAGACAGCCTCGATGTGGCGCTGGAGGTCTTCGTGAAAGCCTATCGTAATCTGGACAGCTTCCAAGGCCATGCCCAGGTCTACACCTGGCTCTACAGCATCGCCGCCAATGCCAGCCGGAACAAGCTGCGCGACCAATCGCGAAAGGGCCGAAACAAGGGTGTCTCCTACGAGGCCCTCCAGGAAATGGCCCCCTCCGTGGCACAGGCCGCCACGACCAACCCGGTTACGCCCAGCCATCTGGCTCAGAAACGGGAGTTGGATGAGGGGCTGAAGGCCTGTCTGGAAGAGCTACCAGACACCTATCGTCTGCCTTTCGTACTGCGCACCTTCGACAACCTGAGCTATGCGGATATTGCGGCTTCCGTCGATTGTCCGAGAGGCACCGTGAAATCACGGCTCAATCAGGCACGAAAACGTCTCCGGGACTGTCTCACCCAACGGGAGGTGCTCTGACATGGCCCTGCCGTGCAAACAAATACAAACCGAATTCTCGGCCCTGCTGGACGATGAACTGGATACCGAGGACCGGGAACTGGTGGAAGAACATCTCGCGGAATGTGCCGAATGCCTCCGTGAGCTTCACGGCTTCCAACAAGTCACCGATGCCTATCGTTATCACCACCCCGTCAAGGCCCCCGATGATTTCGAGGAACGACTCCGCGAAGCCCTCGCCCCCGCTCCAGCGCGGCACACCCTGGCGTGGCCTGTGTGGAAATTTGCGGCGGCAGCGGTGGTGCTCCTTGGCATCAGTCTGTCCCTATGGCACATGACGGACCGGGATGGCGACATGCTCCAACTCACCAAAAACATGCCCGAAGTCGCAAGCGAGGCGCTCACCGATGCGACAAGTTCTGCCCCGCCCAGGTCGCTTCCTGTTGCTGCCCCCGAAGTAGCGAACCAGGGCCAAAGCCTTAACGAAATGGCCGTAGCGGGTGATGCAGACGCCGATGGAGTCATCGTGGACGAAACGCTCCCGATGGAAGAAGCTGAGGAGGAGCGCATGGCGGGCGGTGGCGGGCGTATCGGTGCCAGCGCTAGTGACAATCCCAGCAGCGGTGCATTCGGCGGCGGCGGTGGAGAACTCCCAAAAAGGTCTCGGTTGATGAAGCAAGGCGCTTCGTCTCTTGAAGAAGCGTCTGTGGAAACGACGGCACCCGTAAAGCAGCAATCCACGACGGATGGCGACACTCCCCTTTTCTTTGCGATGCCTGAATCGCCCGCTCCCGCACCCAAACCCATGGCGGAAGCCCTCGTTGCCGCAGAAGAACCCGCGCCCACTGACATTGCCCCGCAGCTCATCGCGAAGTCTGCCCCGATGGAAGACGAACTGACCATGGACGCCTTAGAAAGCGGTGTACTCGAAGCCAAGAAGGAAAAACGCAGCAAGACGGCAGCCTTCGCTGAGAAGGACGCATCATTGCCCCTGCAATGGCGCAAACGCTCCTTTGTACTTCGCGACGGCATCCTTCAGCAAGTAGACTACGAAAACGAAACGCTGAAAAATATCGCCATTCCTTCCGAAGCGTGGACCAAGGTGCTCGACCGTTTCCCCGACCTCACCCAACTGGTTGACGGGACACAGAAAGTCATCGTGAAGCTCGACAAGACGTGGTATCAGATCGTGATTGGCCCCGCAAAACCATCGGGAGCTTCCCTGAAGTAGCCGCTCACAGAAGGGCTTGTCTTCAATGTTGCACTTGATGCTATGAAATTTACTGTAAGGGTGCCACCCTCACGCGGAGGAGCGAAGCGGGGGAGCTTGCGGGTGCAGATCATAGGGCACCGCCAAAAATAATTGCATGGGGCTATCGACATGCGTTCACAGCCCAAGCGATGACATTAGAAAGTTTTCGTAGCCCGCACCCGCAAACTTAGCCGGGAACCGGCTGCGTGTGAGGGTGGCACCCTTTAATAGGTTCATTTCGATTCCAGTGGAGCGTGTTGGGTCGAGTTTCCCTATTCGCCGTAGACAAGAGCATCATGGCATAGGCTAAAGATACGCCGTTGTAGACATCGCGCCCGTGCTATTCTCACCCAAGAATTCGCACAACTTCTCGCGTGTTTGATTGAACCGCGTGCTTCTTGTGTCGGGCAAGATGCCCAACCTCCTTGAATTCTCAAAACCCACGCCCCATGCTATGACCTTTCCAGACGCGACGTACGAAAGGCCCGTCATGCAACATCCCCACCGCATCAACACCCAACTCTCCCGACGAAACTTCTTGCACGTCACCGGCGTGGGCTTGGCGGGCCTGGCGGCATCCTCCGCCCGTGCGAAACAACCCGGCCCAACGCGCCCAAACGTCCTGCTCATCATGACGGACGACCAGGGCTATGGCGATCTCTCGTGCCACGGCAACACCGTCCTCTCCACACCCCATCTGGACCGCCTCCATGACCAAAGCGTCCGCCTGACCGATTTCCACGTAAGCCCTACCTGCGCGCCAACCCGTGCCGCCCTCATGACGGGCCGCTATAACAACCGCACGGGCGTGTGGCACACCATCATGGGCCGTTCCATTCTCCGGCGCGACGAGCGCACCATGGCCGATTATTTTTCGGACGCGGGCTATCGCACGGGTATCTTTGGGAAATGGCACCTTGGCGACAGCTACCCCTATCGTCCCCAGGACCGGGGCTTTCAGGAGGTTTTGATCCATGGCGGCGGCGGGGTCGGCCAAACGCCCGACTACTGGGGCAACAACTACACCGACGACACCTATTTCCACAACGGACAGCCAACGCCCTATCCCGGTTACTGCACGAATGTCTGGTTTGATGGCGCACGCACCTTCATGGAGGCGAAGCCCGACAAACCCTTCTTCTGTTACCTCGCCACCAATATTTCTCACGCGCCCTATCTTGTGGATGAGTCCTACCGAAAGCCCTTTTTAGACCAGGGGGTGAAGCCCGACCGGGCCGCCTTCTATGGCATGTTGACCCACTTTGACGAGTGCATGGGACGCCTCCTCGCCCGACTCGATGCAACCGGTCTGTCGGACAACACCATCGTTATTTTCATGACCGACAACGGCACCTCCGCTGGGCATCGCGGAGGAATGCGCGGGGCCAAGGGCAGCGAATACGAAGGAGGGCACCGGGTACCCTGCTTCATTCGTTGGCCCAAGGGCGACTTGGGCGGGGACCGCAACATCGACCAAGTGACGGCCCATATCGATATTCTGCCGACCTTGCTCGATTACTGTGGTATCGAACGCGATACAACCATGCCCTTCGACGGCATCAGCCTCCGTCCCTGGCTGACAGACGAAAACCGAGTGGTGCCAGAGCGAACGGTGGTGGTCGATTCGCAACGTATCGACCACCCCAAAAAATGGCGCAAGAGCGCGGTCCTCGAAAAGCACTGGCGGCTGGTCAACGGCAAGGAACTCTACGATGTGGAGAAAGACCCCGCGCAGAAAAAGGATATCGCCCAACAACATCAGGATGTGGTCAAGCGACTACGCGACCAGTATGATGTCTGGTGGGCCAGCACCTCGAAACACTTCGACGAATACTGTCCCCTCGTGGTCGGGGCGGCGGACCAAGGCGCGATGCACTTTTCCTGCCACGACTGGCACGCGCCCATCGCCCAGGTACCGTGGAACCAGCCCCACATTCGCGAGGGAAAACCGGGGAACGGATTCTGGGTCATCGACGTGGAGACGACGGGTACCTACACCATCGTGTTGCGCCGCTGGCCCCGCGAGACCAACGGAACGATTCGCGGCAGCGTGGAGGGCGGCAAGGCCCTGCCCATCACCACCGCCCGAGTCCAAATAGCCGATGTCTCCGAGACAAAACCAGTAAGCAACACCGACCGTGCGGTTGCCTTTCAGGTCGCGTTGTCGAAAGGCGAACACCGACTGCACACGGCCTTCGTCGAGGATGACGGTAGCGAGCGCGGCGCGTACTATATCTCGATGGAACGCAGCAGGGACTGACGCGCCCCGAATCGCGTTGTGTATTCTTTTTTCCTCAAACTTCAACGTACTCAAGCATGTAACAAAAGACATTTTCAACGGGCGTGGCTGTCCCGTCGTTGGCGGAAGAACCGTCGCTCACTTCGCAAACGACGGGACAGCCACGGACCTTGAAGTGGCCCTTGTTTTCGCGAGCATCGGCCTGTGAAGCCACGCTCTTTCCACATACCGGAGGGGCTTGGTCCGTGTCAGTCCCTGCACGCCCCATTTTCCTGTGTTTCTTGTTGCTCTGAATGCCATTGCGAGAGTTGTTTTAGGAACTTGCCATCGGTGCCGAGTGGTCGCCCTTTCCTCGTGTATCGCCTGATTTCCTGGGCCATTTCCGTTTTCTCTCGCAAACCACCCAACGTTTCCAACCATCCATCCGCAGTAAGCTCCTGAAACCATCGAGAAAGATTGAGGAGCCGATCACCGCGCATTCCTACATGGGCCGCTGCGCTGGACCAAGCATAGGACCACGGCTCCGCGACCATATCCGCACGCACTGGATTGAGTTCGACATAGGCCACGGCATTCATCGCGTGGAAGGTATCCATGGGACACGAAAAGAAACGACTCTGCCAAAGGTGCCCGCTGAGATTATGCTTGTCGTGAAAGTAAGCCGTGTATTGCTGGTGCGTGCGCCCGATGGCATCGGCGAGGGAAGTCTTAAAACCAGGGACGGCTACCAGGTGAATATGGTTTGCCATCAAGCAATAAGCGACGATACGCAAGTGGAACTCCGCACTGTAGTAACGAAGGAGGGCAAGATACTTCAGGTGGTCCTCGTCGTCGAGAAAAACCACCTGCTTATTGTTGCCCCGCTGCGTGGCATGATGGGCCGCGCCGGGAATTACGATACGTGCTGTTCGCGGCATGAACGCAGGATAGCGCACAACGGCAACAGTGTCAATCGAAATGGCGAGCACAAAGAAAGAATGAGGAAGCATCAGGGACTGACGCGCCCCAAAAAGCGTGGTCTATTTTTGTTTGCTCGAAATCCAGCAAATTTTCTTGGCGCAACGGCAGACACTTTTACCGGGCGTGGCTGTCCCGCCGTTTGCGGATGAACCGTCGCTCACTTCACCAACGACGGGACAGCCACGGACCTTGAAGTGGCCCTTGTTTCAAGGGATACAGCCTGTAAAACCACGCTCTTTTCGCATACCGGAGAGGCTTGGTCCGCGTCAGTCCCCAGAGATCAATTCTTCATACAACCCAAACAAATATTCCACGCGATCGCGCTCGGTGTTGAACTTGCTGCCGCGATAGCAGCGGTCTACGGCGCGGTCGAGGGCCTGGTGGGCCTTCAAGAGGGGGGCGGGCATGTAGAGCGGGTCGTACAAATCCGCCAGGGTCGCACCGTCGTCGAGATAACCCTGTCGTGCGTCGAGCACGGCTTGGGCGCAGCTTTCGACCTTGGCGCGTTGCGCATCGGTGGCATCCGTCGGCCAGGGGAAGTTGTTGTAGACGAGCTTGGCGGAGTACCGGTAGCGCGACTCCAAGCGTCCACATACTTGGCGCATCCACGCCATGTGCATGGTGCTGGTGAGCACTCCAAAGGTATATGGGGTGGCATCCGCCATCGCAAGACAGGCATCGCCAATCAGGTAGTCGGTGCTAAAATAGCCAAATGGAATATAAGCGCGGGTTTCCGAACTATGGCGGGGAATTACCAGCGCATCTCCGTCAGGAAGAAACTCAACATGGAAGCGTGTCGGTGTTTCGGCAATTTTTCGCGTAGGCCCACTCTTGCTGGCGAGTCTATAGTCCCGCACGGCCTGAATTCGTTTTCTACACTCTGGCAAAGTCTTTAAGACGTGTGGCGGGCACTCTCCAAGCCACAAGTACCAGCGTTCAATTCCTTGCAGTAATTCCTGTGCTCCTATCCACCTGCGGAAGTACTGTTTTGACGATGGTTCAATTGATATGAAATGCTCCTTTTCCTCCAAATTGAATAGGTAGTTTCCCCCATCAATGGGCTTGTTTCCGATTCCGATACCTGGGGCATTGCAAAGTGGCTCGGAGCGATTAAGGATTGCTATATCCGGGCCAGGCAGCAAGTATGAACTTATGTTGTTCGCATCCAGTTTTCGTGGTTCGCCTTTGATATCATCATACTCAAAAATGCACTTATCGGGTATGTCTTGTAGGCCGAAACCGATAATTACCACATGTACATGAGCTTTTCCCTTGGCTTCACTCTGCCATGAGAATGTACGGTGTGCAAACTGTATTTTTGTTCCGCGCTTGTAGAGTTCTGACCAAAGGACTCCAACCTGCTCCCCTTGTACAATGGAATTCGTAGATACGAACGCGCATCGGATAGCACGGTTTTGAATGTAGTCAGCCGCCTTAAAGTACCAAAGCGTGACGTAATCAAGGAGACCTGAACTCTTGACGCCCTTGGCGATATGTCGAACATCAGATTTCTGCTCGGTATTCTGAAGTTTTGCGCCAATAAACGGCGGATTCCCCAACACATACGAGCATTCCTCGGCGGGCAGCAGGTCATTCCAATCCATGCGGAGGGCGTTGGCGCAGCGGATATGGGGCGAGGCTTTCAGGGGGATGCGCTGGAACATGTTTCCAGAACTCAGGCTGAGTTCCGTGTTCATCTGGTGGTCGGTGAGCCAGAGGGCGGTTTCGGCGATGCGTGCGGGCCATTCGCCGATTTCGATGCCGTAGAACTGGTCCACGTCCACCACGGACATTTTGGAGACTTCGCCAAACTCGAATTCCTGCTCGCGGTTGTCGAAGTCGTGGCGGGTCTTGAGTACGTCGAGTTCGAGGCGGCGCAGTTCCCGGTAGGCGATGACGAGGAAGTTGCCGCAGCCACAGGCGGGGTCGAGGAGCTTCAGCTTCCCGAGCTTCAACTGGAAGTCCTGGAGTCGGTTATTGCGGTGGGCCTTTCGCTTGTCCTTCCGTATCTGCTCGAACTCTTCCCGGAGGGCATCGAGAAAGAGGGGCTTGATGACCTTGAGGATATCCCGTTCGGAGGTGTAGTGGGCACCAATCTGGCGGCGCTCTTTCTTGTCCATGATGCCCTGGAAGAGGGATCCGAAGATGGCCGGGGATATGCGGGACCAGTCAAAGCGGCAGGCGGCCACGAGGCG
>JAJRPE010000467.1 GCA_024280935.1 Candidatus Hydrogenedentota bacterium | reverse complement strand
GTCAAGTGGCCGCATTCCCTTGGAATCGGTGGCCGCAATCGATTGGAATGGGTGGCCGCCTTCCCTTGGAATCACTGGCCGCAATCAGTCGGAATATGCAGACACGAGCTTCACCCACAGCGCAACTGCGCATTGTTTGAACAAAAAATCTGAACCACGAATGGACACAAGTCTACACGAATTCGGAAAACTGGAGATTGGGAGCAGAGATTCGTGTGGCTTCTTTCTTATTCGTGAAAATTCGTGTCCATTCGTGGTTCCGTTTATTTTTTATTTTATATTAGCAGCACAAGTCCAAGACTCAAAAAAGCGAGCGTTGGACCAAAAATTGGGTTCATCCGGTTCAAGCGTACTTTTAAGTAATCGGCGTGTCGTAGAGAAATTTTTTTTAACGGGTCGGTCGCGCCCGCTTCAACGTAAGGCTTTGGCTATGTTTTACGCCCCGAAGGGGCAATGCAGGACAGCCCAGGGCAACGCCCTGGGACGATGAAACAGAATTCAAATACGCCCTGAAAGGGCATCGCAGCTTATGTTCCATGATATACACGCAAGTAAACTGCGTCGCCCTTTCAGGGCTTCAAAATAATTTAACACCTTTTCCCAGGGCGTTGCCCTGGGCTTTTCTGCGCTGACCCTTCGGGCCGATAAAACAACAGATCTTAAGAAAAGAGCAGCATGCGCGAGCCATCGGATAAGAATGGTAGAACCGAAAAAGTACGCTTAAACCGGATGAACCAAAAATTGCATTAGATTCTGCGGATTGGCGTAGCAAGCTCTTCCCCGCTACTTCCCCGTAAATTGGGGTGGGCGTTTTTCAATGAAAGAGCCTACCCCCTCCGCAAAATCTTCGGTGCTGAAGCTGTCAAACATCTCCTTGATGGCAATGTCGGTGGCAGGACCAAGTTCGGTAAGGAGGGATTCGTAGACCTGGCGCTTGATGATGCCCAGGGCGCGGGGTGAGCACTGGGTAGCAAGGTGGGTGGCGTATTCGCGGGCACGGTCGAGCAGTTCGTCATGGGGCACAACGCGGCTCACAAGCCCCAGGCTCTTGGCTTCATTCGCATCGATGATACGGGCGGAGTAGAGGAGGTCGAGGGCGTTCTCAATGCCTACCAGACGGGGCAACATCCAACCAAGGCCGTGCTCCGCGATAAGCCCGCGCTGGGAGAAGGCGGTACCGAACTTCGCCTTGTCACTCGCGAAACGAATGTCGCAGTAAACGGCATGGACCAGGCCAAGTCCCATGGCGTGGCCGTTGATGGCCGCAATGATGGGTTTGTTCACCGCCAGCGGGAAGGTGTAGGGCTTCTGGAAATCATCCTTCACATCGGGACCCGCGCCCGGTTCGGCCATTCCCTGCTCTTGGGCCTTGTCCAGTTCAATATCTCCACCCTGGATACCGCTCAGGAGGCTCATGTCCGCCCCGGCGCAAAAGCCCCGGCCCGCGCCCGTCACGATGATAACCCGGACATCATCCCGCGTCTCCGCATCGGCCATGGCGTGACGATATTCCGCCTCCATGCGCATGGTCCACGCGTTGAGCTTTTCCGGGCGGTTGAGGGTAATCGTGGCGATATAGTCGGCCACATCGAATACAATTTCCTGATAATCCATAGGGTGCTGCCTCTCTGGGGTTAGGAATGTCGAGCATAACATGTAGTCTCGGTGAATATCTTTGGATGGCTGCACGTTTTGAGGGCAAACACATCAAATTCTCGCTAAGCTACTGGCTCTTTCATTCCCGTACAGGCAGCGTGCTTTTGACATGCATCTGCCAGTGCGATCATGAAAGTGGCCCGGAGGGGCACAGGAACTTAGCCCAGCGGTGGAGCGAGGTCGAAGACGCGCCGTAGGCGGGTACGAGCGGAACCCTGGGAATAAAGGCTCAACGATGAAAAAGCCCGCGAAGCGGTCGACGGAATGCCGAGGCGCTTTCCGTCACCCGCTACGCGGGTTTGGGATTTGTTGCGCATTTACCTGGGGTTCCGCTCGTACCTCGCTTCACCCCAGGCTAAGTTCCGTCGCCCCTCCGGGGCTATTCCCTCTGCTGCGTGTATTACACAATCAACGATACCCTCAATTTGTACCGCTATCGGCGTTTTCATTTTGCGCCCTTTGCGTTCTTTGAGGCTACGTTTTTTTGGTTGCGGCTATGCAGCGATAGGCTTTTCTGCATTGCCCCTTCGGGGCGTTGAAGCGTAACAAAAGGCCTATGACGACTTGTTCGCTGTGTCAATACACACGAAACAAGGCCGTTGTCGGGCTGCCGCATGCGCCCAAACTTACGGGTGAAGACAATAGGTCCGCTTGGACACGAGACCTTTAACTTTATTTAATGTTTCATCAATAAAGTTGACAAATTACATATTATTCAATATAATTTAATCAGAACTTAATAAAACTAAAGAAAGGTCCACTGTGAGTACGGAAATACCCCCATGGATTGCCGCCTTGGCCGAGGAAGATCTCCACTTCATTCGACGTTTCGTGCTGGCTTCGGGTTCCCTGAAGGCCCTGGCCAAGGAATACGGCGTCTCCTATCCCACGCTGCGAAATCGGCTGGATCGGTTGATTGCCAAAGTGGAAGCCGTAGAGCGCGGTGCCAAGGACAACCCCTTCCAGCAGACCATACGGTTGCTGGTGGCAGATGGAAAACTCAGTGCGGAGTCCGCCCGGGATCTCTTGCGCGCCCATGAAGCAAGTATCAAAACGGAGGAGGACTAATGATGAAACCGCATGGTTTGTTCGCGATCTTGATCCTGTTTGCTACCAACGCTGTTGGTGCTGCACTTCTTGCCGATCTAGAGCTCAGCAAGTTGGTCAACGCGCCGATGCCCCCAGGCGTCACCATCGTACTTGAGGAACTTGAAGGCAGTCCTGTACTCCGAATCGAAAACAGCAACACTGCGCCCACGTCGGTGATACTTAAAGAAGCGGCGCTTGGTGATATGGTGGATACGTCAGACATGCGCATTGTCTATCGCGCCCGGATGGCCTCGCAGGAAGTTGATGGATTCGCCTATCTCGAGTTCTGGGCTGTGATTGGTGGTAACGCGTACTTTTCCCGGGCGCTCAACGATAAGTTCAGCGGCACCCAAGCAGAACGAGATACCAGCACGCTCTTCTTTTTCGAGGCGGGTGAATCCGTTGAATCTGTCCGACTGGGTGTGCGTTTTGAAGGCCCCGGTACAGTGACGTTGCGCAACCCTCTTCTATGGATGTCTCGAGGCACAAACGCTGGATTGCTTGCCGGTATAGCCGGCAGCCTTTTTGGTGTTGGAAGTTCTTTGTGGGCGTGCGTGGCGGTGCTGCTCGCGCTGAAAGGCATCGGGCGGGGTAGTGTATTGGGTGTTACGCTGGGGTTGTGCATCTCAAGCGTTGCTGCGGTCGCTGCGGGCCTCCTCCTTTGGAGCCAGGGAAGCGCTTGGTCCCTGTGGTATCCGGTGGTTCTGTTGGGCGGCATCGGCTTGGTGAATTTCGGCATTGGCTACATGGTGCTGCGTTGGTGGTATGGAAAAACCGAAGCGCGCCGCATAACCGCCATGGATATGCGGTAACAGACACGAGATAAGTATACTCCGAAGAATAGGAGGACGGGTTTTCCTACTCGCCACAAAGCACACGTTGCGCCAGCCGTTGCGCGTGGGTCGCAGAAGAACGCGGACGGCCTTTGCTGGCATCACGCGGCCTCTGTTGCGGACTGGAAAGTCCGCACTCCTCCCCGCAACGAATAACTATACAAGGAACCCTTCTCATGTTCTTCTCCCCCACCTTCGATGGTCGCCTGACGCTGGATTCGTTGCCCGCCGATATGACGGAACGCATCGCGGCACGACTGGAAGCAGGACTCCTCTCCCCCGGCACCAGGAGCCGTGCGAACTACCGCGTGGTCAACCGCGACGCCGACCAGATTCGATTCGTGGCGGCGGACTGGTGGACAGCCTTTAATATCGGGTTGAATGATGTCACTATTCAGCGGGAGGATGACGGCACGCTCCACTTTGCGGTTGCGTTCTGGGCCTGGACGCGCTATGTGGTCATCGGCGGTCTTTGCCTGTTCGCATTCATGGTGGCCGGTATCGCCACGTTGGGGCACTTCGGATACGGGGATGGCAGCGACCCGTTCCGCCACCCCTTCTTCTGGCTGAATGTGACTTTCTGGTGCCTCTGCTGGCCTTGGATTCTTGTGGCAATGCACAAACGTCCGGTGCGAAAGTGTCTGGAAAAAATTTTAACGGAGGTGGCTGGGAGGCCAAACGACGAGGACGGCACCGCCAGGGACTGACGCAGCCACCTACAGATTCGCCAGTATCCAGCGGCAATTGACCACCTTCTCCACCAAGTCCAGAGGCAGATAGAAATACTGGCAGGACGGTTCGAATCCGATACGGGAGTCTTCTTTCACCAAGGTGTAAAGCTCCCGGGCCAGCGTAATCTCGAATTCCAAGGCTTGCTTCATCTGTGCGACGAGGGCCGCGCCTTGTTCGGGCGAATGGGCGGCTCCGGCCTCGGCCAAAGCGTCGCGGGCGGCGACGAAGCGGGACTGGTTCGCGACAGCTTGAAAGTGGTTTGCTGCGGCCTTGGCGTAGCGCAGATCCGTTGCTGCTTCGGTCCGCATCGCGACGGGCGCGAATTTAACGGCTTGTTGGAGCGCTTCAATGCCGGGCTTCCATCCCTGGGCGACTTTCTCAAATTGATCGGCGAACACGTCTTCGGGATAGGGGCCGCGCCAGCCTTTCAGGTCGTCGTAGGGAAAGCCCCACATGGTGGCGCTGTAGTTGGTGTCTTCGAGGTACATGGGATTGGCCGAACCCCATTGCACGGGGCAGGTGTAGACCACGCTGATGTGGAAGGGATACTCGCGGAAGGCCTCGCTCATGAGGGTCCACGCTTTGCGGGCATGGGGCGCTCCCTCGGTGCCGTAGCGTTCCGTCGCGATTTCGTTCAGCACGGTTTCAACGCTGGGCGCGGGCTTGCGCATGAGGCGCTGGGCCAGCTCGATGTTAGGCGACGGATGGCCGCCCATGGTCCAGCCGATAAACATGGCGTCCAGATTGGCCTGGGTAAGGAGGTTGTTGCAGTGTTCCGCCACCAAATCCATCACGGGCAGATAGGGCACGGTGGCGATTTCGCAGGTGTTGTTGAACTGAATCTCCGTGCCGGTCTTTAGTCCTTTTTCCTGCGCGGCCTTCCAGTGGGGCACGGCACGCGGTCCGGGTCCCACGGAGGAAATGGAATACTCCCCCACCACCGACGCGATGCCGCCCCGCTCGATGGGCAGCTTCCATTCGCTCACCGACATGAGCCACACGTCTTCCGGTAGCTTGGCAATAATCTCCAGCGCGTCGCCGTGACCGCGCCAGCCCCAATCGGAAATAAGCACGTTGGCCTTCGGGTTGCCCCGGTGTACACCCTCTTCCAACACGGAGACCACCTCGGCGAGAATGTCGGCATCCGTACGTTCCTTGCAGCGTGGACAATTGCTCCAACCGCCATGAGAGGCACAGTTGGTCAGGTTTTCGGATGCCGTGATGGCGTAAATACCACCGAGGCCGGGTACCTCTTGAAAGATGTGGGCCAGGGAGTCCCCCAGCCACTGGCGCACTTCGGGTACGGATGTGCATAGGGCCGTGAGCTGGCCGCTCTTGACCCCCGCGATTTCCGGTCGGTCCTTGAAGAAGGCATGGGGCATCCCCCGAGGTTCGTTGACGTAGAGGTAGATCTTCACGCCGAATTTCTTGGCGCGCCCCACCATCGTGCGGAGGTTGGCTAGGCGCACTTCGTTACCTTCACCAAACTCGGGGAAAATCGCGCCGCCGGGGGCGAGATCCCGCAGCACCGCGTGAAGCCAGACGCCGTTGATGCCGTTGTCGGCCAACCGTTGCAAAAAGCCGTCGGGGTAGGGATCCAGGCTCGGATCGAGCAGTGGATCACCAAAGACCGCGACATAGGAGTGGACGATTCGCAGGAAGGCATCTTCGTCGGCTACCGAGGGCGTGAAATTTGGAACAGGTGCGCTGAGGCGACGCACAAAGTCGAAACGCGGCTCGCCGGGTTCCGCGATAGCCGCGCCGAAGTTTTCCTCGACCACCCGGCGAATTTCCGCAGCCCGTTTTTTTGCCGCCTCATCGGGCGCGTGGTAACGAATCGGCGCACACACAGGCTTGGTACGGCCCAGCTTAATCCACAGGAAGTCTTCCTCCCGCAGCATCACGTCCAACCGCTCGGGCGTCATCTCCAGCAGTTCCAGTAGTTGCTCGTAGGGAAGGAGGTGCCAGTTCCGCCGAATGAGAGACACGTAACCCCGCGCCCGCATGGCAGACGGCACATTGGCCAACGCGGGCAATCCCATGGAGACGGCGAGGGCCGTAACGTCTATCTCGGCAGCGCCCAGGATTTGCGCAATTTTTCTCGGCGGTACGGCGTTCCAGTTCCGCCACACGAATTCATGCACACGGTCAGGAAAGTGACGGCTTTCCACTGCCGGAGCACCCTCGCCCTGGGGCAAGATCGAGATATCGGCGAAAAGGGAGGCACAGCAGGAAAAAATGACCGCAAACACCCACGCGGCACGAAAGTTAGTTAACAGCACTGATCTCAAACTCCTGCTTCGACTTACTCAGACATTGCATGTCCAGCGTAGCGTAACGGCACAATCCGATTCAAAGAAAAAATGGGTTGGCACCTGGAATTGGGTCTGCCAGGCTGGGACAGCATAAATCGGGATTCTATGGTGTCCGGGCGGGGCACGTGTTTTCCCTTGGAAAAGGGAAGTAGGTGCATGAATAGAAAAAAGGGTTCGTAAGCATTTTCCGATCACTTCGGGTGCCCAACAAAAAAAGATCGCACGCAAAGCCGCGAAGGTGCAAAAAAAAGAAGCTTTCGTGGTTCAAAATTTATTCACCGACAAGGGTATGCCTGGGCTTGTGGGCGAAGTTCATGTTGGCAGGTCCAGTATCCACGTTTCCCCAGCAGCCCGTTGCAAAACTCGAACGTGGGCTACGAATGGTCTTCTTGCCCGAACTCTGCGTTGCGAAACCTTGAAAATGCTAGCATTTCCTACGGTCTCACGCCTTGATTTTGACCAAGAATCCTCATTCTCGCCTTCACGTGCCTTTTGCAACGGGCTGCTAGGATTGCATGCTTGGCAAGTCCTGGCCATCGTTGTGCCGGAACCACAGGCGGTGCCCCGCCCACAAAACGGGGGTACAAATCGCCGCCCCAAAGCCATATTCCGCCAACAGTTGCATCCTGCCGAGCGTGGATCCGATCCCGTAGTAGGCGTAGTATGCGGAAACGTCCATGCCGCCCATCCGCCCATCGGCAAATGTTATGAATTGGTCCGGGAGCGAGCCGGAACCGAGCGTAATCAGAAACGTTACCAGCACCGAGGTAGATACAAGCTGGAAGGCGGCCCATGCGCACGCTATGGCTATCATCTGGCCCACGGGGCGTGTCGCCGCTTCGGCCCACCAAAACCAAACGACATACATTCCGATGGTCCATGCCCAAAATAACGCCGGCATGATCCACGTGTACGAGGTGTTCAAGGGCGGGACGTCGAATTGCCACGTGAACACTATTGTCGGGAACGCCGAATCGAGCACCAATAGCGCGGCAGCCAACACGATCATGTGCCTCGCGCGCCAGCGGCAATACCAGGGCCGGGCACCACCATGCTCGGCACGTTTCCAACGACCGAGAAGCACCAGGAAACCGGCGAGTCCAGCCACCGCAACAAAGTAAGCAAAAAAGACTTCGAACAGAAATACGTTGGATCGGCCGCCATCGGTCACGAGGAATGCCGCCAACCCGACAAGGACGTTGTACATTGTCCTTGTCATCACCCCGAGTCCCAGCGTGACGATGGCCAAAGCAGAGAGCTTTCGAAGGAGAGTCACCTGTACCGCTTCCATATGCACCTCCTGTAAGAGATTGCGAAGGGTTTTCGTATTTCCAAAATGTTCCCGCACGAGAATCAGCGCGTCTTCGTCCGTAATCGCTTCCTCGCCCCTGCGATAGGCCAGCAACTTGTCTTCGATATGCCCGTAGAGTTCTTCCTGGATTTCGGGGTCGAGATCGTGGGCCACAGTGATGCTGTTGGCCAATTCGCGGGCCTTTTGCTGGGTTGATTCGTTGAGTGGGTTATCCATGGTATGTCTCCCCTTCGGCTGTGAGTGTCTTGTGAATGGCAGCCCCGGCTCGTGTGTAGTAGCCCCGAACTTACCTCAAAGCGCGGTGATGATTGGGAGCGCAGCCGTCTCGGCTGCATCGTGCTACGAAGTTGCACGAAAAACATTGCACGCTCCGCGTGCAATGCAGGCGAGACGCCTGCGCTCCCATTTGTCGCCGCTTCATTTGGTGACTTGAAGCCATACTTGTCGGGCATGGGCTATGGGTTGGGTAGATGGGTTGAAGCAACTCGCGAAACTTCTCGCGGGTTGATTCGTTGAGTGGTTTATCCATGGCTCCTATCCCCCAGGGCGGTGATTAGCTTATAGAAAGCCCACCCAGTCTTCCGTGCCCGTGGTGAGGGCGGCGCGGCCCCCGGCTGTGATGTAGTAGTACTTCCGCTTGCGGCCGGTGTCGGCCTCCTGCCATTGGGCGCGGACGAGTTTTTCTTTCTCCAGCTTGTGGAGGATGGGATAGACTGTGCCCTCCTGCCAGACGAAGAGGCCCTCCCCTTCCTTGTTGATGGCCCGGATGAGGGCATAGCCGTAGTTGGCCTCTCGTGCGAGAACGGAAAGAATGAGTAGCCGCGTGCTCGCGCCGATGAGTTCTTTGTTGGGTGCCATAGTGTGTCTCCTTTATGAGACTCACTATGCCTTGAACTTCCATGTCTGTCAAGGGGCTTGTGCGGGAACCCATGAACTCCCCTCTCTGGAGGGGCTGGGGGTGGGTTGTTTTCAATGCGGGCAAGGTATAAACACAAACAGGCGCGGCGTGCCTGAGCACACCACGCCTGTTGAACGTTACGGACGAATTCCTTTAATGCCCTCCGTACCGGGGCATTCCCAACATAAACCCAACGCGATCAGGTCTTGTCATTAAACCTGTATGTTGATATTTTGGCCTGTTCCACTAACCTGAGCGGAATTCAACAACTTCAACGCCAAGTCGCCTTGCAACTTGGTCGCATCGTTGACGAGCTTGGCCGTCTGAATATTCCGTTGAATATCAATCTGCTGCGCGGTAAGCGTTGCGCCACCTACGCCCGATACTCCAGCCATGTGGTTACCCTCCTTGGTTACTCATGGATTTGAACTAAGGTGAGCTTCGCCCACAACCCAATTTTTAAGATGTGCCGCCAATCTCCTATGATGTAGCTCTTTGCACAGTAACTTATCCCACAGGAGTGACGGCACATGAATGCATTTATACGGAAATTTTCGGGCATTGTC
>JAJRPE010000466.1 GCA_024280935.1 Candidatus Hydrogenedentota bacterium | reverse complement strand
GCGGTTCTTCCAGATTGAGACACTAACATGAGCTTCTGCCCCACATGTTTTGTCGATTGGTGCTGCACGCTTAAACCTTCCTGAATTAAGACACTTGCCTGGGAGTTGCTCGAGATTGTAATCGATTCGCCGGGAGGATGACCAGAAGGCGCAATCCATGATTTTGCCCCATCCTCATTCTTCCGCTTGCTTGGAATAAGGGCGATCTCGCATACTCTGCGAATGCCATCCTCTGATCATAAATCTTCCATAGCCCGCTTTGCAGTGCCCGCCCTCAGCATACTCTTTTGGGCTTTGCTCGCCCTGAACATCGTGTCGAGCGGCATCCAATCCATGTGCTATGACGGTCGCTTCACGCCCGACTCCATTTTCTATGCCGATGCCGCCCAGAACATCGCAAGCGGACGGGGCATCACCAATTCGATGAGAACTTTGCACGAGCGCGGCATAGCGTTACCCCGCCCACTGACGATGTGGGGGCCATTGTATCCCCTTGCTATTGCCGCCGTTATGCTTTCAGGACTCTCCGCGCCAGCGGCGGCCTTGTTGTTGGCCGCAGTTTTTGGGGGTATCTTGCTTGTTGGGTGCTATGTGTTGTGCCGACAGCTTTACGACGCGGACGTGGCTATGGTGGGGGTGGCCTTTTTACTATACTTCCAGCCATTCTTGCTGGTGAGCAAGCATGCCTGGAGCGAGACCATGGGGCTATCGCTGGCGGTGTTGGGTTTCGTGGTTCTGGTGCAGGCGCGGCGCACCGACAGGCGTTCCGTCGCTTTGGGACTCATATTCGGAGGGGGGATGCTCCTGGGCCTGAGTAGTATCACGCGCTATGCGCTGATTCCCCTTTTGCCCGTTGCGGCGACCTTGCTCCTGCCACGGCGCGAGAACAACACATCGGCCATGGGCGGCCTCTTTACATGGGTGGGAATTCGCGCTCTCGCTACGAAGGGGCTTCTGCTTGGTGCGGGTGCCGGGATATTTGTCGTTCCCGTAGTTGCACGCAGCATATATTACACCGGACAAATGGGAACGGTGGGGGGGAGGGTATTTGACATTGATCTCGTAGAGACCTTGCTACGGTTCTTACACGCCATAAGAGAATCCTTGCGCTTGCCGGGGGGCTTGGGTTCCGTCGCACTGCTGGTATTGCTATGCGGGGTCCTCGTGCATGCAAAATCCTATTGGAAATCCGGCGGGCGTGCCTGGTGCCACACAATTTTTCTGGATCGCTCACGCTACCTGTTATGGATTTGCGGGGGTGGGTACATCCTCTTCTTGCTCTACACGCAGACTCGCGTGCGTGTTGACGCTATCGGTGCCCGGCTGCTTTTTCCTGGCACCCTGTTCCTCTTTCTCTATCTTGTGGCTACATTGGCCCATCTCAGCCGCTGGCCCGCCGTTCTGCGCATGTCTATCGCCATTGTATTGCTTTCGGCGATAGCGTACGTCCAGACCCCCATGGCGTTGATGGTTCTCCATGCAAAGACGACCGCGCCCCACGACTACCGCGCCCACGGCGCACGCATTGAGTCTGTGCAAAAGCTCGCTGAGATTTCGAGTGACAAGGATTTGATTCTTGCAGAAGATGCCATTAATCTTACCCTCTACCTTGG
Organism: Candidatus Hydrogenedentota bacterium; assembly: GCA_024280935.1. Taxonomy (GTDB): domain Bacteria; phylum Hydrogenedentota; class Hydrogenedentia; order Hydrogenedentales; family JAEUWI01; genus JAEUWI01. The sequence continues at coordinate 9,544 of JAJRPE010000466.1, read as the reverse complement.
TCCACGCGATGTCATATTCTTTCGTCCCGCGTTTGTGGCAAGGGAGCAACTCTCCTTTGAAAAGGTATCTGAAATTCTCCGCGCTGAAGGAACTTGTACCGATTACGAAAAAATTTGGCTGGTGCTTCAGAAAAAGGAAGGTTCCCGAGTTCAATTGGAAGAACGCTTTGGCCCCTTTATGGCCGCGTTGCTTGCCCATGACACACAGTCCTATCCAGGCGTGGAATTGCGCGACGTTACCCAGGATGCCGTGATCTTCGAACTGTCTTGCGCGGGAATATCCATGCCGTCATCATAAGCCCTCTGGACTATTCCCCGCCCAGCCAGTACGCATAGAATGCCGCGTTACGAAGCGTAAATCGGAGACGGATCAGGGTGCCCGTGAGTTCCGCCAAGTCGCCCTGCGCCCACCGAAGCGCACCACGGAGTTGATCACCCTTGAGGAGCGCGGACATCGCCAGCACCGTTCCGTCCTTATCCAACACTTCGGCGCGAAGCTCCCCTTCCTCGGCATCAACGTTGACGAATAGCTTCTTCCCGGCCAACGTGAAAGGTTGTGTCAGGAGCATGCCCGCCTGATCGCCTCCGTCCAGCGAGATGAACCCGTCCCGCCGCAGCACGGCGCGGCAGATCGCGCCGACCTTTTTTGCGCCTTCGGGAGGCTTTCGATACTTGATGCCCGTGTAGTAGAACCAGAGTTCATCGCCGCGAATAACCGGGCCGGTGGGAGGGAGGATTTGCGTCAGGTCGTACGCGCCCGAGGCCACCGTGGATGGCCCAATAAAGGTTTCGCGGTTTCCCAGGCGATCCCAGGTTTTGAGGTCACGACTACACGCCAGTTGCACCAGGTGAAAGCCCATCGTGCCCGTGTGGTGAAACATCGCCGGGAAGCCAAGGTAGAGACCTTCGTAGCGGGACACACCGATGTTGTATACATCCACGGTGCAATCTTCCGGGTCGATATCGGGCGGATGGTGTAGCGCCGGATCCGCGAGCCGCCCTTCCATATGTACCCGTCCCAATATCTGGTCTTCTTCATCGGCATGGAAGACCACCCCCGTATCGGTCCAATGCTCAAAGTCCGTGCTGGTCCAAATGGCATGGGCGCGGCCATAAGGTCCGTTGGTCTTCAACGTGGCAATGAAGATGCCGGTCAGGCGGTCATACGTGAGATTCGACTCGTCCGCCGACGGGAGGGCAGGCACATCCAGGAGCTTCCAATGGATGCCGTCGGGGCTGACCATGGGTTCACGGGTGTACACGTGGGCGAATCCCTTGAAGCGCCGGGAAGGGTCAAGGTCATCAGGATCGAATACCACATTTTCAATCGCGTTGGCCGGCCATTCGCGTTTTGGGTCGACCGTGACGATGTTGTTTTCCAGCGATCCCTGTATGGCCTTCTGGCGCAGCACCGGCTTCGTCCAGTGAATCCCATCCGCGCTCTCCGCGTAGGTCGTTCCCGCCACCCCCGGAATCGTCGTCGAGGTAATCATCCAGAGCTTGAAGCGCTCCACGTTGGGGTCCCAAACCGGCGCGCAACGGGTCTGGAGCGAATACTCCCAGGATTGGTCCGGCTCGATGACCGCACCCTTCTTCTCCGGCTGGTGCAACGTCCGTTTGAGGTTTTCGATGCGCGCGATTCCGTATTCGTCCAGAAAGAGTTGCCGCTGCCCCAGAGGGACATGAAAGGCGTTCATCTCCTCGCCCGCATGGGCACCCAAGCCGATAAAACAAAGCGGGATTAGTAGCAGGAGCTGAATCTTCATAACAACATTCCTTTTAGTGCCTTGCTCAGTGAGACGGCAAAAATTTAAGTGTTTGCCATTGCCCCTGTCGGCAAGAATAAATAGGCCGCCTGATCTATTGGTGCGCATGAAGCCTTCAAAGGAAGCGTTAAGGGTGCCACCCTCACACGAAGCCGGTTTCCGGCTAAGTTTGCGGGTGTGGGTTCCGGGGGCGTGTCGCGATTCAATACTTGTTCCTCGAATCATGCCACAACATCTTTGCTGTCTCCTTTCAGACATAGAATCTATTCTGATGGCTTGCATCTCACAACTCTCCTTTGAAAGCGCGCAATAGAGAATTATTGGTCACAGAGACAGTCCTTTTGGACCAAGTACATGGCCACTGATGCAGAAAGGCCAACAATTAGTTGGGCCTCCGCTCGTGTCAGGTTGCGGTCTTCTTTTCCATGCCTGGCTTCATTAGAGGCATATCCCCAAGCCTTGCTCACTGCTTCATCAAGAGGCTTTGGAATTAGAGTCTTGGTGTTCTTGATAATTTCACCCAATGTTGCGTTGTATTTTCCCGTCACCTGACGCGCCACACACTCTAACGAGGCCATCGCATGATGGACTGTTCCCGACAGGTCGGGATTGGGGCGTCGAGATAGATCTTTGACCGCTTCGGACAGTTCACTCTCCGCAGTGGGCATCGCGGCTTCTTTCAGCGCCTCTTTCGTCTGCCCCAGAAGACTTTCCTGCGAATCCTCGCTACGTGATTGAACAACGCCGCCTTGGAGTTGCCATCCTATGCCAAGTTCTCGAAGACAATTGTTCATTTCATTTTCAAAAGCGTCTTTTTCGGGGGAATACCTCTTTTCCAAATACTGGGCGACAGCCTCCAGAATGTCGTAAACTCGAAACCAGTCACATCGATAGACAAGATGCTCAACCTCGCCCCAGATGTTGGGATACTCGGACCAATTGGAAGGGTCGGGACGTTCCCGCAGTATCCGACAGACAATCTCGCGAAAGGGAGACGGAGAAAGTTGAGCGGTATCGCTGGCAGCAAATAGGAGAGCCGTGCGAAAGGACTCCGGTGCCTCTTCCCAGATCTTGATTTTGGGAGGCTCCGGGCCAAAGCCGTGCCGTTTGGAAAAGGGTTCTTGCTGATTATTCACAATTCATCATTCCTTCTCTCAATCGCCTTCGCCACTCGGTCAAAATCGCTAAGCGTTTTGTCGCTTTCCACGATACTTTTTTGATGGAACTGTTCATATTCCTTCTCGGCCTGTTCTTTTGCCATGTCGTGGGAGATTTGACCGGCGTGGTCGAGGATGTCGCGCTGATTGAGTTCAAGAAAGGCGTCCAGCCGCCCGATCCACTCCGCCATGCGCATGGGGACGCGGCGCATGGCCTGGCCTTCGGCGAAGAGGAGGTATTGCTCGACGAGATTGTTGAGCGCGGCCAGTTCTTCCTCGTCCAGGTAATTTTTGGCGATAGTCACGTCGCCTTTGCGGACCTTCGTCCCGCGCCAACTACTCAGCCCCATGTGGGGCTTGGAGGCGTCGGCCCGTTTGTGGACGATTTCAGCGGCGGTCTTACCGGTAATCGCCCAATGCATCTTGTTCTGCACGGTTTTGAAGAATCCGATACTGATTTCCCAGGTCGGGTCGTAGTCGATGCTGGTGGCGTATATGTCGGTGATCTTCTGGTAAAAGCGCCGCTCCGAGGTGCGGATGTCCTGGATGCGGCGCAGCAGTTCTTCGAAGTAATCGAAAGGCTGGTCCGGGTTCTTGAGCCGCTCGTCGTCTATAGTAAATCCCTTGACGATATACTCCCGCAATCGCTGCGTCGCCCAGATGCGGAACCGGGTCGCCACCCGTGATTTGACACGATAACCAACCGAGATAATCATGTCGAGATTGTAGAAGTCCACGGGGCGCGTGACCTGCCGATTTCCCTCCGTTTGAACTATCCGATATTTTCGGATAGTTGCCTCCGGGAGCAACTCCCCTTCTTCATAAACGTTTGCTATATGGTGGTTTATGGTTCGGACATCCTTTTGAAACAACTCCGCCATCAAACGCTGCGTCAGCCAGACCGTCTCGTTTTCCAAGCGAACGTCGATCTTGACCGTGCCATCCTCGGCTTGGTAAACGATGAACTGGCTCTTGGCTGGTAAATTTTCATCATTCATTACCCATCACTCCGTATTCGTCATTTTTTTAATCCCGCTCATCAGCCAGGAACCCCTTGGGCACCCTTCCGCCATTCCAAAGCCGCTGGCCGCAGAATCATTCCTATGAGGTGTAGTGTATACTGCATGGATGGAGCAGCGCGAACTGTCCTATCACTTGGGAAGCGGGTAGTTCATTCAACAGAAATGAGGTCGGTATGTCCAAATCTTACGCTATAGATGCGTCTCTCAATCACGATTCGAACAAGCCACCCATAAATCGACGGTCCTTCCTGGCGGCATCAGGTGGCGCGCTTGTCGCTGCGGCAGCGTCCGAGTCGCTCGTCGGCCCCGGAGCTCTCCCGTCGGTCCAGGCGGCCTCGACCAAAACGTCGCCAGAGAATTATGTGAAATTGCTTCACGAGACACTTTCGGGAGAGCAGCGCACGCGAATGCACTTTTCCTTCGACCACCCGCTTCGCAGCAAGGTATCGAACAATTGGAACATAATCGACCCGGATGAGGGGGCCATCGGGAAGCTGTACACGCCGGACCAGCAGGAATTGATTCGGAATATCCTGAAAGGCCTGTTGACGGAAGACGGCTACGAACGGGTTCAGCGTCAGATGAAGGACGATTCTGGCGGCTTCGAGAATTACACCTGCGCCCTCTTTGGCAATCCGGGGGAGGCAAAGTTCGAGTGGGTCATGACCGGACGGCATTTGACCATCCGGGCCGACGGAAATTCTGTAAAGAACACGGCCTTTGGCGGGCCTATATTCTACGGGCACGCGGTCGAGTTCAACGAGAAGCCGGACCACCCCGGAAATGTGTGGTGGCATCAGGCGCGTTTGGCGAACGCGGTCTACGATTCGCTGGATGGAAAGCAGCGGGGAAAAGCGCTCCTGTCCGAAGCCCCACCGGATAGCGACTATTCGCTCGTGTTTCGTGGCAAGGGCGCGGCAATTCCTGGACTCCATTGCGGGGAATTGTCAGCGGACCAGAAGGGCAATATGAAAGAGACCTTGGAATCGCTGCTCAACATGTTTCGCCCAAGCGATGTGGCGGAAGTCATGACATGCTTGGAGAAAAACGGCGGAGTTGACGCTCTCCATGTCTCCTTCTTCAATCAAGGGGATCTGGGCGACGACGGAATCTGGGACCGTTGGCGGGTAGAAGGCCCGGCCTTCATCTGGTATTTTCGGGGTTCGCCCCATGTGCATACGTGGGTGAATGTTGCCCACGAGAGTTGAGGTGGCTGGGCCATGATCCAAAACCGTCATCCTCGCGAACGCGTATTGTCATCCCCGCGAACGCGGGGAGCCAGTGCTGTTGCGATGCGCCCCTGCCGCGTTCTGGATTCCCACGTTCGTGGGAATGACGCGGACTTATCTTGTTATTTGTATCTGTTTTTCCGAGTTAAGGCAAACATCTCTTGATTTGGCGCGATTTTAATAAGCTTCCTTACCTGCTGAATACAATAGGGTTAACCTTTTCTTACCCGCATTCTCGAAAATGGAGTTTCTATGGCGAAGCGCAGTAATTCTTCCAGTTCCTGGGCCGATGCCCGCAGTATCATGTGGGCGCACCGCAAGCGCATTAGCATTGGGTTGGTATTGGTATTGGTCAACCGGCTCAGCGGGCTGGTTGCGCCGATTACGCCCAAGTTCCTCGTGGACAACGTGTTGGCGCCAAAGGAGAGCGCGCAGCCGCTCTTTGGCATTTCAGAACCCGGAACACTGCTCATGATGTTGGGCGGGGCGGTGGCGGTCGCCTGTCTTATCCAGGCGATTACTACCTTTGCTCTTTCCCAGATTTTGGGCGTGGCGGCGCAACGCGCGATCACGGAGATGCGCAAGAAGGTACAGCAACACGTCATGCGCCTGCCGGTGTCCTATTTTGACAGCACCAAGACGGGCGTACTCATCTCCCGAATCATGGTGGATGCGGAGGGCATACGCAATCTCATCGGCACAGGTCTGGTGCAGGTGAGTGGCGGCCTTTTTAGCGCCACCATCGCCTTGGGGGTGCTCTTTTGGTTGAACTGGGTGATGACAGCCGTGATTATCGTGGTACTGGGAATCTTTGGTTTCTGCATGGCCTATACCTTCAAGCGGCTGCGTCCCCTGTTTCGCGAACGCGGCGAAATTAATGCCCAAGTCACCGGTCGCCTGACAGAGTCCCTGGGTGGCGTGCGGGTGGTGAAAGGCTATACGGCCGAACGCAGGGAAGACCTCGTTTTTGCGGAAGGCGTCCATCGGCTCTTTCGCAACGTCGCCGCAGCCGTCACGGGTGTTTCCGCTATCTCTTCGGTTTCCACGGCGGTAATTGGCATCCTGGTTACTATCATGATCATGCTCGGGGGCCACTATGTGCTCACTGATGCCATGTCAAACGGCGACCTCCTTATGTACCTGGCCTTCGTGGCCATGGTGGTTATGCCCCTGGTGCAGATCGCGGACATTTCCACCCAGTTCAGCGAAGCCTTTGCGGGACTGGACCGTATCCGTGAAATTCGCGATAGGACCACGGATGACGACGAAGACAACGAGCGGGAGGCGCTGGGTACGCTCCGGGGTGATATCAGTTTTCGGGATGTCCATTTCGAATATGACGAGGGTGTTCCTGTGTTGAAGGGGGTTTCCTTTGATGCACCCGCAGGGTCCACCACGGCCCTGGTGGGTTCCAGCGGTTCGGGGAAGAGCACCCTCATAGGACTCGTCATGGCTTTTAACCGCCCTACCGAGGGTTCTCTGCTGGTGGATGGCCGGGAGCTTTCCACGATTAAGTTGCGGGACTACCGATCCCATCTTGGCCTGGTCTTGCAGGAGAATTTTCTCTTTGACGGGACCATCGCCGAAAACATCGCCTTCGCCCGGCCCAACGCGCCGCTGGACGAAATCAAGCGGGTGAGTAAGTTGGCCCACTGCGACGAGTTTATTACGGGATTTGAAGAGGGCTATGACACCATTGTGGGTGAGCGGGGCGTGAAGCTCTCCGGCGGACAACGTCAGCGCATTGCCATCGCCCGGGCCATCCTGGCCGACCCGAAGCTCCTCATTCTGGACGAAGCGACCTCCAGCCTGGACAGCGAAAGCGAGGCCTATATACAGGACGGTCTCAACTCGCTTCGTGAAGGGCGGACGAGTTTTGTCATTGCCCACCGGCTTTCAACCATCCGAAGCGCGGACCAGATCCTGGTGCTGGAAGACGGGCAGATCGTGGAGCGGGGAAAGCACGACGAACTCATGGCGCTCAATGGCCGCTATCGTGAACTGCACGACAAGCAATACCAGTTCGAGAGCAACCAATTCATCAATCCCGGCGAAGACTTCACACCCAAGACGAGTGACGCGAAGGCGTAAATGCAGACTTCACGAGCCATAAACTTTGGTTATGGCCCGGCCACGTTAGTAGTTGAGTTCTTCGGAAACGCCGAGGCCCGTCATGGCGCTGGTCGCTGGGCCAACGCCGCCTCCCCAACGGGTTGATGCCTTCTTGGAGTTCTTTTTCACCAAGACCGGCGCGGAGGGATTGGTGATACGCCCATTTTGAGGGTCGAAGGCAAACTGCAATCGGGTGGAGGTCAGGGGGATTTCGTCGATGTAATCAGGCACCAGATAGTGAAGGGAGGGCGGATATTGCCCATGTGCCTGCCCATAGGCCGTGACTGCGTCATTCAACTGCTGCAACTTGTGGGTATCGGCCACGGCATCGTATTTTCCCTCGCTGGAAAGCATGGGGGCCAATATCGGAATTGCGATGACGAACGCAATGAGGATTCCGCCGCCGATTAAGAGTTTTTCGTTGTCCATAGAACCACCTTTATTGCATTAAAGCCCAAGCAGGGACTCCCTGTCAGCCGGAAAACACCGCTTGGCCCACCACGGTAAGGTGTGCGTCCTCTTGTGCCGTGGTCGCCACGGTAATCCGAACACCATGCCCGAGGGCCACCAAGTATCTGGATAGCTCCTCAATGGAGAATTCATCTAACTTCGCTTCGTGTAGTTGTTTCATGCGTTCGGATGGGCAGCCTGCCAAAGAGGCCAACCTGTCATCGCTCAGGTTTCTCTCCCTGCCGACGCGGAAGATAAGTCCTGCCAAATCGCCCTTGGCTGTCATCTCCTCGGCGTCTTCAAATCCCAGCGCCTCGTAGATGTTGGTTACGGTCTCCGCCTCATTCATTTCGCGCTGCCTCCATTCGTTCGGCTTGCCTGAGCCTTTGCCGAATGATCTCTATATCCTGCTTTGGGGTAGAAATTCCGCTTTTGGACTTCTTATGAAAGACGTGTAACAAGTATACCTTATCACCGAGAGAAACGGTATAGGCTCCTCTGTATGCCTCTTTGTCTTGGCGCAGACGAATCTCTCTGACCGCGACAGAGAAGCCCGTAAGCGCTTTTGTCTGCTTCGGGGTATCGCCGGTTTGAATGAGGTGCAACGTATGTCCCATATCCCGGCGTGCTTGTCGTGGCAATTTCTGTAGGCTTCGCTTGGTATCGCCGAGACAAATTAGCTCTCTTGGCTTTTCTGGCACGTTGATGGTCCCCTCATGCAAAAATATTCAAGAAACCGATGTGTGGGCAGAAGATTTTCGTGGTTTCATAATCTGCGCTGGGTCGGACATACGAGAAAGCGCCTGTCACGAGTATGGCAGTTTTGCGCTAGTTGCACAAGTCTTACCGGGTAGGATCACAATTCCGAAGAATGCTATGATTCCCCAGTTCTTGCGTGGGCTGGATCTACCCGGCCACCGCATCTGATCGAGTGCAATTCGTCACGTTGCCTGGGGTAACGGACGTTGAAACAAGATATGCAGGAGGAATTATGGCAGAAGGACTGCTGGCCGGAAAGCGCGGCGTCGTGCTGGGCGTGGCCAACGATAAATCTATTGCGTGGGCCTGTGCCCAGGAATGTGTAGCCCAAGGCGCGGAAATCGCCCTGAACTACCTCGGACCGCTGGAGAAGCGCGTCCGCGCCCTCGCGGAAAAAATCCCCGGTACCACCGTGCTGGAATGCGACGTGACAGAAGATGAGCAAATCGAGGCCTTCTTTGCCCAGCTCAAAGAGCAGTGGGGCAAAATCGATTTTGTGATTCACTCCGTCGCTTTCGCCGAGCGGGAAGACCTGAAGAATCCCTTCATCCAGACCCCGCGGAAGAATTTTGCCACGGCCATGGACGTATCGGCCTATTCGCTGGTCGGCGTGTGCCGTGAAGCAGCCCCCCTGATGACCGAGGGTGGCAGCATTGTGGCCATGACCTACTACGGTGCCGAAAAGGTGCTGCCCAACTACAACGTCATGGGCGTGGCCAAGGCTGCGTTGGAAGCCTGCTGCCGTTACCTTGCCAGTGACCTCGGTGCCCAGGGCATCCGGGTTAACTGCGTGAGTGCCGGCCCCCTGCGGACCCTGTCGGCCAGCGCCATTGCCGGTATGCGCAAGATGCTCAAGGCCAACGCCGACACCGCGCCCTTGCGCCGCAACACCACGGTGGACGATGTCGCCAAGAGCACGGTCTACCTGCTTTCCGACATGAGTTCCGGCGTAACCGGCGAAACCCACCACGTGGATTGCGGCTACAACATCATGGGCCTGACCCTGACCGAAGAAGCGTAGCGGGGACTGACGCACCCTGCAAACCGAT
>JAJRPE010000465.1 GCA_024280935.1 Candidatus Hydrogenedentota bacterium | reverse complement strand
GGCCTCGTCCGGGCTTTCGAGGCCCTCGGCATAGAGCGGCCGATTGGCATGGCCTTCATCCTCTTTCGCTTCGTCCAGAGCATGCTCACCCTCAGCCTGGCGGTTTGGTATTACCAAAAACTCGGTCTGGCGCTTATCGAAGGTCTGCTGGGCATCGGCCTCCTCACGTGGGGCATGTGCCACGGCCTTTACGACACGGACATGACCTTCAACACCTACACGGATATGAGCATATTCCTGACGGCGGGCCTGCTCATCCTCTACAAGCGGCCCCTGTGGCTTATACCGCTGATGTGCATCGCCCCCTTCAACCGGGAGACCAGCGGCTGCATTCCCATGATGTTGCTGTTTAGTGCCGTAGTCTGGAAGAACCGCCACAAAAAACAAGAAAATTCTCAGGCGGCGAGTGATAAGGACCATAGATCTTGGTTGTGGCCCCGCCACTTCAAGCTGCCCCCGAAAAAGATACTCTGGATCGTCGGCATTACGTTGTTACTCTGGCTTGCCATCGTCGGCGGCTTGCGCCTGGTCTATGGGATGCGTCCCTATATCGTACCCACGGCGGGCAAGGAACCCATTCTCCCCTTGCTTATGTTCAACCTGACGTGGTGGCGCACCTGGGTCTTCCTCTTCGCCACACTGGGCCTCATGCCCCTCATGGCCCTCCTCTCCTGGAAGGCCTGGCCCCCGACGCTGCGACGGTTCTTCTGGGCCGTGGTGCCGGTGTGGTTTCCGGTTCACTTCTGCCTGGCCCATGCCCCGGAAACCCGTCTTTTTCTCGTTCCCCAAGTGCTTATCTTCATCCCCGGCGCATTGCTGGGGCTGAAGTACTATGGCGACCGTTCGCGGTCAACGGTCGCCGAAGAATAGGAGGGCGGGTGACCATCGTTTTCGATGCCTATGAACTATAGAGGTGGCTGCTATTTGGTGCTGAATCTTATTGGTGGTGCGCCCATTAAAGTTAGGCTGAATGTTCTTGAGTAGAAAGCTGTAATCTCCTTTTTTCTCGGTAGAAATGGAGGCCGTTGTCGATATGATTTAGATGTGTTTGCCCTGTGTGTCCAGCACGTTTTGTTTTCCCCATTACGGGTGGCGAAATGTGCCGACAGGGGAATTTCCAAACCATGGCACCCTTTGTGTCGGACAGAAATGTCCAACCTCCTGATTGCCGCATTGCACAATCGACCGAAACTCGAAACATCAACATGGAATCCACTAGAATTAACGGCGGAAAAATAAGCAAGCACATTCTTCACGGCAGGACAACAAACCCGCGAGAAGACCATGGCACTCATTGAACTAAACAACGTGGAAGTCCACTACGGCGATCTCAAGGCCTTGGACGGAATCACCCTCCGAATCGACGGGGGCGCGGTGGGCCTTCTCGGCCCGAATGGCGCGGGCAAGAGCACCCTGATGAAGACCCTGCTGGGCTTCAACCGGGCCTCTTCGGGGAGCCTGCGGCTTCTGGGCCACGAGATGCCCCAAGGGGCGTTGCTCGTACGCCAGGAACTGGGCTACATGCCCGAACGCGAAGTGGTGAGTCCCCAGGTGAGCGCCGTATCCTTCCTCACCTACGTGGGGCGGCTCTTTGGCATGATTCGCGTGGACGCGATGGAGCGAACCCACGAAGTTCTCAACTACGTGGGCCTCGGAGAAAGCCGCTACCGCAAGATGGAAACCTACTCCACGGGCATGCTCCAGCGGGTCAAGCTGGCGCAAGCCCTGATTCATGATCCCCGGCTCCTCCTCCTCGACGAACCAACCAACGGCCTGGACCCGGAAGGCCGCCTGGAGATGCTGGAACTCATCGCTGATATCGGCAACAAGCGCGGCGTCACCGTGATCCTTTCCTCCCACCTCCTGCCCGATGTACAGCATGTCTGCGACCGGGTCATCATGGTCCAGCATGGCCGCGTGGTGGAGGATGACACCATCGAAGCCCTGACGGCGGCCCGCGACCGGCACTATGAAGTGCAGGTACATGGCGGGCAAGGCACCTTTGTAAAAGCCTTTGAACAACGCGGTGGCCGAAGCGTCCAGCAACGGGATGATTTTCTCTTGCTCCAACTGCCCGAGGGCGCGACCGTCGATCTATTGTTTCAGGCTGCGCAGAATGCCCACACGCAAATTCGCCATCTGGAAGCGGCCAAGTGCAGCCTGGCCGAGGTCTTCATGAAAGCCATACAAACGCCCCGCATCCCCTTCCGATGAGGGTAAGCGTTCACAAGCTCATTAAGGGACTGACACGGACCAAGCACCTCCGGTATGCACAGAGGTATACGACTTTATCACGGAACCTTGTGGAAGAAAGGTTACTCAAAGGTCCGTGGCTGTCCTGTCGTTGGCGGAGAAATCTGTGGATCTTCCGCCAACGACGGGACAGCCACGCCCGTTAACGTACTTGCCCTTGAGCCAAGAGGATACGTACTATTTCGTGTTAACGAAAATAATCTACGCTGTTCGGGGCGTGTCAGTCCCCGAGCTTTCCCGTGGATTCTTACCGATGAGGATGCCGCCTGAATGCCCGTCTACACACGAAGTTATCGAAATTATGACGGAGCCTTTCGCCGCCACGCACGCTGGTTTCTGATCGTAGAGCAGGAACTCCGAATCTTGTCGAAGAGCAAGATTTTCCAGCTCTTGTGTTTCATCGCTTTTCTCCACTGGCTCCTTCGGCTCTTCCAGGTGGTGTCCTACGATATCATCATGCAGGATCCAAATCATCCCCTGGCGACATTTCTACAGCAAGCAAAGTTCATCGTCGTGAATGAACAAAGCTTTCTCGACTTTCTTCGCGTCCAGGCGGGATTGGTCTTTGTTATCAGCCTCTTCGCGGGTTCGGGCATGATCTGCAACGATTTTCGCAATAATCTCATGGAAATCTATTTTTCCAAGCCCATTAGCTGGCGGGACTACGCCCTCGGTAAATTATTGAGCCTGGTTTTCCTTGGGCTGGCCTTTACCGCGCTCCCAGGCGTGGTGCTTGTGGTGATTCACAACATGCTCGCGCCGAGTTGGGAAACCTTGACGACCACCCTGTGGTGGCCCCTGGAAATCTGCGTATTTTCCTTGATTATCGTCCTCCCTATCTCCCTCGGCATACTCGCATGCTCCGCTCTGCTGCAAAGCCAGAACTTTGCGGGTATTACCGCCTTCATGATCCTGGTGGCCAATAGTGTGATGGCAGGTCTCCTCGCAGGTTTTCTACGCGACAAGAATTACCTGTTGCTGAGCTTTCCTGTTTCGCTGGACCGTGTCGGAGAAGCCATTTTTCATCAGCAGGATCTCGTTTTTGCACTGGGCTGGGGCTGGCCCCTGGCCTTCGTGGGCCTGCTATGCGCCCTCTGTATTGCCATCATCGCACGGGTCGTCCGTCGTGCGGAGTGCGCGCCATGAGCACCATCATCACTGCCCAAGGCATTTCCAAGTGGTTCGGCGAGGTCGTCGCCCTCAATGACGTGAATGTTGAAATATCGACCGGCGTCACGGGACTCCTGGGGGCCAATGGCGCAGGCAAGAGCACCTTCATCAAGCTGGCCCTCGGTCTCTACCGCCCCTCCCGGGGAAGCCTTTCCGTCTTTGGAGAATCCCCCCGCAACAACATGGATGTGCTGCGGCGCATTGGCTATTGCCCCGAGACCGACACCTTCTATGACAACATGACGGGCTATGAATACGTCTATTGGCTCAGCCGCTACTGGGGCATGTCGGCGAAGCACGCGGAGAAAGCCGCCGAAGAGGCCTGTGACCGCGTCCGCATGACCGAGCGCATGGACGATCCCATTGAGGAATATAGCAAGGGCATGCGGCAGCGCATCAAGATTGCCCAGGCCCTGGCCACGGACCCTGACCTGCTCTTTCTGGATGAACCCATGGCGGGCCTGGATCCCCAGGGGCGCGAGGAGATGTTTTCGCTGATTCAGGAACTGGGCGACAATGGCTACTCCGTTATTGTATCGAGCCATATCCTTTACGAAGTGGAGCGGGTGACGGACAACGTGGTGCTGCTCTTCCAGGGCAGCGTCATGGCCCACGGCAAGGTGCGGGAGATTCGCTCCCTCATCGACAGCCATCCCCACACCATTCACGTGGACTGCAATGCGACCCGCGCCCTGGCGGCCCATTTCATCCACGATCCCGCCGTGCTCAACCTGGACTTTGAAGGCGACACCCGGCTCGTGATTCGCACCAAAGATCCGAATGCCTGCTACGCCAGCCTCAACGAGGTCGCCCTGAAACCCGAATTCGAGGTGACGCGCATCCATTGCGCGGACGACAACCTCCAAGCCGTTTTTGATTATCTGGTGAAATGATGGAACAAGCCGCACAGCCTTTCTCGAAAACAAGCGTCCTCCCAAAGCCAGTATCGGCTTCCGGGGCCTTGGGCCACTACGTCCATTGCCTCCGCGCCTCCTTTGGGCACAGCCTCTCCCTCATGTTGCGGCGGCAGCGCATCATTCTTGCTGCGGTCATCACCTTTCTGCCCGTGGCAATTCCGCTGGCCCTGGCCCTGCTGTCCGATGACCAATTCGGCAGAGATGGCAGCGAAGTTTTTTCCAAGATGGCCAGCGAAGCCCATATCAACACCCTGGCCCCCCTGCTGGCCCTCTTCTTCGCCACCATGATCATCGGGGAAGACGTGGAAAGCCGCACCATCCCCCTCATGCTCACCCGGCCCATGCCCCGGTCGGCCTGGGTACTGGGACGCTTCGGGTCCTATCTGCTCGTATCGGCCACCCTCCTCGGCACATCCATCTTCCTCACCTTTGCCGCCTCCACCGCCCTGGCCGACCTTAACTTCAACAGGGATGGCCTTGAAAAACTGGGCACCTACGAATTCGCCATGGTCATGGCCCTCCTGGCCAATGGCGCCCTGGCCCTCTTCCTCGGCGCTGTCACCAAACGTCCAATCGTCATTGGGCTATTCTTCCTCTACGGCTGGCAGCGGCTGGCCACCTTTGTGCCCGGTGTTGTCGACTTCCTCACCATCATGAAATACACCAACGAGCTCCTGCCCCTGGGGATTGATTCGGGCGACGAGGCCGTTCGGGAAGAGCTACTGGCCTTCAAAAAACAGTTGTACTACGTGGGAGCCGGAAAGGCCGCCCTCATGCTCATCCTCATCACCGCGACCCTCCTCGCCCTTTCCGTGGCCGTGGTACGAATCCGCGAATACGCCACCGACCGCGCCGCCGGAACCTGAGGAGGCGAACCGTCGCACGCGCTGCTATGGTTCCCGGGGCAAGGGACGAAAGTGACATCAGGGACATAAGGGACCTTATGAGGAACTCGCGCCCACCGTTGTTAAAACGGATCCCTTATGTCCTTTTCGTCCCTTAATCTCAGACTTCCTAATCCCGACAGGGTTTTGGGGTGATTTATCGGAATTTGGTTTGGCACATTTATTGATGTAAAACAGGTTTTCACTACGTGACCATCACAGGCGAGACGCCCGTGCCACCCTCGCTTCTGCGAATCATGCTTCAATCAACAAGGGATAGGGTGGAACAGCCGTCTCGGCTGTTTTGTCACACCGCAAGGTGTGATTGCAAAATCACGTTGGAATGGGCAATAAGTGCCAAATCGAATTCCGCCGGGAACAGGAAGCCTTAATCTCGCTCCGTTTCCAGCGCACGAACCCTCGTTCCTCGGGATCGCACGGCACGTCCAACGGGATTGGTGCTTGAATAGCGCCCCCTTCACCCTTCACCCTTCACCCTTCTAACTTCTAACTTCTCCTCCGTCTGCGCTATACTTCCCGCCCTCCCTTTCCCCGACCTATCGAGAAGTTTTCATGGATAAATACAAATTCCGCATCTGCCTCGCGGCCTTTCT
>JAJRPE010000464.1 GCA_024280935.1 Candidatus Hydrogenedentota bacterium | reverse complement strand
CTACGCCCTCAGCGAATATGCCATGGCCTCCGGCGACAAGCGTGCCCTCGAAATGGCCGTGGAAACCTACAGGTGCCTTACGAGCCAGGCGGCGGACACGGAAAACGGCGGGTTTCTTGAGTTCATGGAAGAGGACTGGAGTCCCAAGCAACCGGGTGTCTACGGCGGTGATCGCAAATCCCTGGACGTCCACATGCACCTCATGGAAGCCTTCACCAACCTCTACGAAGCGACCGGTGAAGAACGCTACAAGGAGGACACCTCCTATGTCATCGACTTGCTCTTCAAGCACATGATTCACCCCGAATTCGGCACGGGCATGGCCCAATTCTCCCTCGACTGGAAGCCCCTGCGCGCCATTATCTTCAAAAATGTCTGGGGCTCGGACCGGGATACGGAGGAAGACGAGGGCCGCCCGATAAACAACACCAGTTTCGGCCACAATGTGGAGTTCGGCTGGCTGCTGAAACACTCCATTGATATCCTGGACCTCAATGCGGAAGACTATCGTATTCCCATGCAAAAGCTCTACGACCACTGCCTCGCCTATGGCATTGACCGGGAGCGGGGCGGCGTCTACTGCGAAGGTCCCCACGATGGCGCGGCACGAGAGAAAAACAAGGAATTCTGGCAACAAGCCGAGACGATGGTGGGTATGCTCGATGCCGCCCTCCTCTACGGCGACGAGAAGTACTTGGATGGCTACGAAAACGTCCATCGTTTTACCATGGACCACGTGATAAATCACAAGGTCGGCGAATGGTATCCCCTCTTTGATGAGAACAACACGCGGATGTGGGACTACATGGGCCACGCCTGGAAGATCAACTACCACACGGTGCGGGCGATGATACAGAGTGAACGCCGCCTCTCCCAGCTTATTGCCAAGGCTGGCGCGTAGGGAAACAGCAACGACCTGTGGAGCAGGTAGCTTGAGGAAGACACCTGAAAGGGGTCTATCTCATCGGCAAACAAAAAACGCCGCGTGCTCTCAATAGTCCACGAAGTGGACGACGAAACTTAGCCTGGGGTGAAGCGAGGCACGAGCGCAACCCCAGGTATCCGTGCCGACTACACCTCACTAACCCGCGTAGCGGGTGACGGAACACACGAACGAAACTTCCGTCGACCGCTTCGCGGGCTTTTTGATCATTCATCCCTTATTCCCAAGGTTTCGCTCGTGCCTCACTTCACCTTGGGCTAAGTTCCTGTGCCCCTCCGGGGCACCTTTGTAATTCCACTCGTTGATGTATACCACAAGTACGCTGAACTAGGATGGAACGGCAGAGCCAGTGGATTAACGATGACTTAGAAACCCCGTTGGACTGAACGCGTGGTGCTTAAAAGGACGCTTACAAGTATTAGTCGTGCCGCACGATCCCCAAAAGGCGAGTATCAACGAGTCCTGACGGCGAGTCTTCGACCTTCGTTCCTCAGGATCGTGCGGCACGTCCGACTGGTTTGATGTTTGAACAAGGGCGATTTCGGGCATCCCTAGTCGCTCTTGTCGCCCCAAAGTTGACAATGGACCGCAAAGAAGGCAGAATGCATCTACTGAAACGGCGCTTGGGCGCCAGGCAGTGTCAATTCTTGGGAAGCATGTTGGCGCCAACGGTTTAGAGCGAATACGAAGACACCAATTTCGCCCGTCAGGATTCCTTCGCGCCCGTGCATTGCAGTAACCGCTCGCCGGGATGTTCATGCGTATTCACAACACCAGTCAATTCAATTTCAATCGCCTTGGCGGACTCCTCGTCACCTTCAGCTTGCTCGTGCTTCTCTCGGGCTGTCCCTTCGCCGGACCGACCGCTGCATTTACGGCATCACCCACCGAAGGCGATGCCCCGCTGACCGTCACCTTTATCGACCAATCCATCAACGGCGGGGCCGATATCACCCAGTGGCTCTGGGATTTCGGAGACGGCTCCCAGAGCGTGGAGCAGAGTCCGGCCCACACCTACACGACGAATGGCTTCTACCGCATCTCCCTTCGGGTTTCCAACAACAACGGCACGTCAACGGAGACCAAAGAGGACTATATCAGCGTCCGCGCCGTGCCCAGCGCGGCCTTTTCGGCCACGCCCCGAACGGGCACCACGCCCCTCACCGTGCAATTTCAGGATGAATCCACCGCCGAACCCTTCGAAGTCACGGCCTGGCGCTGGACCTTCGGCGATGGCGAGGTCAGCACCGAGCGCAATCCTGCCCACATCTACGAGCAACCGGGGGCCTACAATGTATCGCTCACGGTGACCTCAGATGGCGGCACGGACAAGGAAAGCCAGGACGGCTTTATTGTGGTCTCCGAATTGTCTGTGGTCTCCTTTGACGCCGCGCCTACCCTGGGGGCCGCGCCCCTGGAAGTACAGTTCACCGACACATCGTCGCCGGGTTCCGACCCCATTGATTCCTGGTTCTGGCTATTCGGCGACGGCGGCACCAGTACCGAGCAAAACCCCACGTACCTCTATGACACGCCGGGCATCTACTCCGTCTCCCTCACCACGCGGACCATTGCTGGTGAGATCACGGGCGTGATGAACAACCTCATTACGGTGACCCAGGCGCCGGTGGCCGCATTCTCTGCCACACCAACTTCGGGTGCCGCGCCCCTGGGGGTGAGCTTCGTGGACGAATCCGTCCCCGGCACATCACCCATAACCGATTGGCTCTGGGACTTTGGCGACGGCACCAGTTCGATACAGCGCAATCCAGTCCATGAATTTACCGAAGCGGGTGTCTACGATATTGAATTGACGGTCACGACCGAAGCGGGCACGGGCACGTTCATACGGAGCGAATACATCGCCGCGCAGGCCCCGCCGGTGGCCGCCTTCAACGCGTCCACCCTCCGGGGAACGGTTCCCCTGACTGTGGAATTCACCGATGCCTCCACGGCGGGTTCATCGCCTATTTCGGGCCGCCAGTGGAATTTTGGCGACACAACAACGAGCGGCGACGTGAATCCGGTCCATGTCTACACCCAACCGGGCATCTACACGGTCTCGCTCCTGGTTCAGAGTGCCGTTGCATCGGACATCCAAGTTGAACAAGCCTACATTGAGGTGGTGTCCACCCCGGACGCCAATCTCACGGCCGCTCTCACGGCGGGTGAAAGCCCCCTGACGGTTGTTTTCAGTGATACCTCGGCACCGGGCACCCGCCCCATCACGGCGTGGCTCTGGGACTTTGGCGATGGCACCACCAGCGATCTCCAAAATCCCACGCGGATCTACACGGATGTGCGCCCCTACACGGTCAAATTGACCGTTACGACCGAAGAAGGGACCGACACAGAGACCCGGATAGACTATGTCCGGGTGCAGGAGCGCCCCGTCGCGAACTTCACTGCCGATACCACGGCGGGAGCCGCCCCCCTCACGGTGCAATTCCGGGATGCCTCCAGCTCGGGTACGGAGACCATCACCAGCCGCACGTGGGACTTTGGCGACGGCACCACGAGCACTGCGGAGGATCCGCTCCATACCTACACAACGCCCGGCATCTACACGGTCGCGCTGAACCTTGCAACGACATCCGGCCCCGAATCGGAAAGCAAGGGTGCCTTCATCACGGTGGACCCTGCCGTATCCTTCACCGCGACGTCTGATACGGGCAATGCCCCGACTTTCGTCTCCTTCACGGACACCACCGATACGGGCGCACTCACGGTTTCTGCCCGGGTCTGGGACTTTGGCGATGGCGAAACAAGCGACCAAATGAATCCGATTCACCAATACACGGCACCGGGCACCTATGATGTCTCCCTGACCATCACCACGGCCCAAGGCGATGCCACGTTGCTCCAGACCGGGGCG
>JAJRPE010000463.1 GCA_024280935.1 Candidatus Hydrogenedentota bacterium | reverse complement strand
TGGCCAACCCCCTCTCCGACAGGGCCATCCGCACGTTGGCAAAGGATCTCAACGAAACCGAGACCATTTATCCAGGCACGAATCTGCGCTTGGTTTACGAATTGGTATCAGGTTAAAATCGATGAAGTCAGGATGTCTGAGACAGCAGCCCAAGTGGTCAGGGCAGTGAGGAGGTGGACTGAATGGCCGTGAAGGACCTTAGAATGGGCGAGGAACCCATATCGAGATGTCTGACATAGAAGGAAGGGCAGGAAGTGTTTGGGGAGGCTAATGGGCGTTACCGTGATGGGGTTGCCCAGGTGGGATGCCATGATAGGCGGATGTGTGACGGTTGTGACGCTCTTCGAGCTTACCCCTTATTCACTCCGACCAAATAGGGGTTTATACTTTGATACCGTCACGAGCGTCACAGTCGGAAAATATGGTCTTTATCTCCAAGCCTACCCATGCCGCCCCTTTTCGGGTATGTACATCTGGGATTCCCCGTGCCTTGATCCGGGCGCTGAACCTACTCTGGGTCTCGCACTTTCCAGCATTGGCGTCGTGATAGCGCTGGTAGAGTTCACGCTTCAACAATGTACTGTGTGGGTCCTCTTCCGTATACTCGTCAAGGAATTCCCCCAGCAGATCAGAGTCTCCTCGATAGCGTTCACAAGCGGACTGCATTTGATCTGGGATAGGTCCTTCACCATCCGCATGGGCTATCTTCGCGTATTTCACCAGTTGTGCCAATATCCCCGTAGCTTCAGCTTTTAATTTGACACTGAGATTTGGGTCCTTATTCGGGGAGTCAGCAAAGCAAGCGTTAAACGGAATCAGCCGTACCCGCCGCCAAAAACCATGGGAGGTATCCTTTACCACCGGCTTGTTGTTCGTACTCAACCAAAGCTTGCAAGTGGGTTCAAACTCGAAAGAGTCCTGGCGCATGAATCGGGCGCGAATCTTTCCCTCTCCCGTGAGTGCCTTGATGAATGATTCTGCCAGTTGCCTTCCTTCGTCGGTTTCTTCGGAGGTAATATATCTTGCTCCCCGTAGTGCAGCCCGCTCGGTAGTATGCTTGGACCACTGCTGTTGACATAGCTCCTCTGGGTCGATCTCATGGCAGTAGTCCGGCCCCAATACTGTTCGAAGCACCTCTACAAACCGCGACTTGCCATTTTCTCCGTTCCCATGTAGCAGAAACCATGCTTGCCACGACGTATCGCCGGACAAGGAATACCCCAGTGCCCGACAGACATACCCCACGACTTCAAGGTCGCCTTCAAACACTTCCAGCAGGAATTGGTCCCACCGCAAGCACGTTGCTCCAGGGTCATAGGCAACCGGAGCCAGCTTCGTGATCCCATGCTCCGGGGTGTGAGCCAACAACTCACCCGTGCTGAGGTCTATGGTTCCGTTCTGGCAATTCAGGAGCCATGGCTGTCCATCGAACTCCCGTGAATTGGCATTGATGCCTGGCGTTGTCTTGGCCTCTTTCAGGATGTTGTCCACCCCCCGTGTACTGGCCGAAACTTTCGCCCATTTGTTGAGCAAATCCACGTATTCTTGGAACTGGTTGGCGGTATCTCGGTCACGGAGATCCATTGTCTCCGCAAGCTCCCTGATTTCTGCCCGGATATCTTTGGAGATTTCTTTGGCTGCCTCCCTCGCGCCCTTGGGATCGATAGCGAAGCGTTTTCCGTCCCAGACGAGCCAGCCCATAGCGTCGGAGTGCATCACGAGACCAGTAAACTTCTCCTCAAAGCTATTACCGTTTGCCACATCCGTGCAGCGTTGTAACTGGAATGCTTCAGGGGATTCCATGGATATGGTTGTCTCCTGAATCGGAACCGGTGAAGTGATGGGAAGTGGAGCCTTTCGACCTGCTTTGATACCCGATTTTATGGTGGTTCTCGCCTCTGCTTCGGGTAGACCAGCATCGATTGCGGCCGGGAGAAGTGCCTCGTAGATCTCCTCCTCGGATATGTCTGGAATTCCTCCCAGTGTATAGGCCTTGGT
Organism: Candidatus Hydrogenedentota bacterium; assembly: GCA_024280935.1. GTDB lineage: Bacteria > Hydrogenedentota > Hydrogenedentia > Hydrogenedentales > JAEUWI01 > JAEUWI01. The sequence goes on along the minus strand of JAJRPE010000463.1, from coordinate 24,246 downwards.
ATTCAGCGTGTGGTTTCGCGTATTGGTCTTGGCATTTCGTACATCCGCAGCCAGGGAATTGACAAGATTACACCGATTCGGCAAGGGCGTTGAAGGCGTTTCTTCGATAGTGACCGCGTTTGTTGGTGGCGGTGGCTGTAGTGCCACCACTATCCACTCGGGAACTAAGGCGATGGGTATATCGTCGGGGGAGAGTCCGGGGAGCCATTTATACTCCCCCTGGGTCTCCGGATGAATAGATCCTGGAGCGACAACTTGGCCACCTGTCCAGCGAATATCTACTCCGGGGGCCACATGACCCACTTTGTTTGCATTCGTCAGTTCCACGTCTTCAGGCAGGTGATAGTACATATGACGACCGCCACTGCCTGTGAGAACGGTCGGCGTCTTCGGTAGATTTTTTGGTATTTCTCCGTCGATATCCACCACGAATAGTCTCTTTGAAGGTTCACCACAGATTACGCCAAGGTTGCCTTGGTGATTTTTGGCTTCCTGGAGATTCAGTCCAGGTAATTGCGGCCATCCTTTGTCTAGTGGTCGTTTCCCCGCCAGGCGAATAAGCCGCCAGCCCATTTCGTTCGCTTGGTCGATGAAAGTGCTGCGCGTTGAATTTCCGGGAAGTCCGTGGGACGAGCTTGAAGTCGTTTGTACTTGGCCTGCATTGGGTACATGATTGATACGTTTACTCATAGTGTCTATTACTCCTTTTCACGGGGGTTATGTCCGTGGTCTGGAGTAATAGTCTCATCCAATTTGGGGGGTGAAACGTTTCTCGGGTTGTTTCCCCCAGTTTTCCCCAATTACGTTGGCGATGTGAAAAAACGGTGGAAACAATCCACCTCAAATTGGGTCGACGTTTCCGGCAAGTTCTCGGGTATTTCTCCGTCGATATCCACAACGAACAGCCTGTCTGGCAATTCGCCACAATTCACACACAGGTTAATCTGGTGATTCGCTGCTTCCTGAAGAGTCGATCCAGATGAGTCTGGTCATCCCTTATCCGCGCCTTTACTGGTGTCCCGGCAAGAGGTGGATGTCAAGGCAAGCGACCAAGGGGAGGAGAGGAGGGACCTGTATCAACGGCTCTGAAATGGGGGTGTACTATCTGACGATGCGGAATGGTGTCCAAAGAGGACTGATTTCTGGAGGACTGTGACGTTGGCGGACGCCGAGACCGTGGTTAAGCGCTTAACTTCTTCTTCCACCAATTGTGCCCCGTTGTAAAGGCCCTGGAGAATGTCGTGGGTTCAGCCAGATTGTGCTCGAATTACGTGGTCAGTTGCGGGAGTTGTGGCGGAGGCAGGGGGAGATGGGAGAGTGTATGACTCAGAAAAATCGGGTATCCGTTTTGATTGACCATTGGGACGGTGTTTTGGATTGCTTGGGGCCGAAAGCAACTTTTTACGTCGTTGTTCATGCTGTTTCCACGGCAGCTTGGCCTACAGAAAACAGAACACGCCGGGAAGAGCCAAATCCCCGGCGTGTTCTGGTTGGTAGTAGTCTGAAGGGCTTTGCCTTACAATCCGTAACGGTTTTCCAGCAACCATGTGTCCAGATCCTCAATTCGATACCGTATCGTTCGGCTTCCGGGAATGCGTACATAAATGGGGCCTTTCGCTCCAGATTTAGTCCTACCGTCCATCCTGCAACGGCGCAGAAATCCACATGACATTCCGACGTAGTGTGCTGTCTCCTTCTCGTTAAGTACGGCTGGTGAAATTTGATCTTCTCTTTGCATAAAATTGTTACTCCTTATCGCGGGGGGTCTATCCGCGTTCTGGAGTAATTGTGTCATGGAAACTAGGGGGTGAAACGTTTCTCGGGTTGTTTCCCCTATAAACATTGGATTAAAGGCGAGTCGATGGAAACAGAGAGGGCCTAGAACCTGTTGTTAGGGTCGCCATGCGGGGCATCGTTCTCGGCGTCACCCTTTCTATGATACCCGAGGTCCGGTTCGCCATCGTTCGCCTCGGCATCGGCGTTTTTCAAGCCCTTGTTTCGAAACTTGAGCGCCAGTGCATCCACGTCAGCCGGGTCATATCTACGGTCTCGGCCCTTTTTCCCGTTGGTTCGAATGGTACCCTTGTTTCCCATTTTTGTGAGCGTGGATTTGCAGCTCGTGAACGACTTTTCTCCCCCAGCTATTTCTATTTCGCTCTTGAGCCGTTCTGCTGCTTCACCATGCCTCAGCCACCCTTCGAATTCAGTCGATGTAGTTTCTTTTCGCCTTTCAAAGGCTTTCAGCACACCCAGCTCCTCTGCCTTTTTCCAGCCCGCTGGTGTCAAGTCCCAGTTTTCGCTGATAGCTTGGGTTAGGAGATGGCCCAGCGTAAAATTCTTGGGTTGAGCTTTTACCCAGCTCGGAAAGACAACGGCGAGACTGGGAAGAACGTAGTCCCTTATCCAGCGATTCTGAATGGGGGATAGCTCATCAATGTCGGTCGATACGGGGAGGTATTTTAGCTTTATCATTCGCTAGCCTCTTTGATTTCTACCACGTTGTTCGGGTCTTCCAGCAGCGACACAGCCGCAGCTGCATTGCGAGGGGCAAGGTGGGCGTATCTAAGGGTCAATTTTAGATCGGAATGCCCAAGCAGTTCACGAACAACATTTAAGTCGGCCCCACGTTGTACCAGCATAGATGCAAAATGGTGGCGGGTATCATGGAACCTGAAGTCGGTCAGTTGCGCAGCCTTCATAAGCGTCCTCCATGAATTGTTGATATTGTTGAAGCGCGAACCCGTCTTGGGACTCTTGAACACAAGGCCTGTTCCGTCCGATTGTGCCTTCCATCCGGTCAGCAGATCCAGTGCCACCGCATTCAGGGGGATGTGCCGGGTCTTCCCTGATTTGGCCCCTTCGCCTCGAATCGTTAGTATGGGGGAGGGGCCGTCTAATTCAACGTCTTTCCATTCAAGATTGAATATCTCGCCACGCCGCATACCGGTATTTAAGGCCAATATGGTCATAGGCTTAACGTGGTCAGCGAAAATGCAGTTGGAAAGATCGGGCAACTCGGGCAGATTACGTTCGCGTCGCCAGGTGTTGAAGCTGGCACGCTTTGTCCGTAGTTCCGATTCGTGGATTTCCAGTGCTGTATGGAGCCGCTCGAGTTCATCCGCCGACAAGTATCTGGGTTTTCCGCTGGTATCCGACTTGCTGGCCTTTACACGGGCAAGGGGGTGGATTTCCAAAAATCCCCAGTCCACCGCACGGGATAACACGCTGCGCAATGAAGATAGGTCCCGGTTTATCGTGCTTGCCTTTAGGCCCAAGTCGGTCCGGGACTTTCGCCAGTGCTCAATCCACATGGGCCGTATTTCACCCATTGGCTTGCTGAGCAGGTCGGAAAATGACTTTCGAACGCGGGCGATTGTCTGTTTAACTGTCTTGTGGTTTGCCCGCTGTGTATATATTTCATCGAGAAATGATCGGAGTGTATGGGCACTTGCTTCCTGCTTTGCCGCTTGTGGGTCGTTGCCTTGGGCGGCAGCGACCCAATAGTCGCGTGCGATGTCGCGGGCTTCTGAAACGGTCAGGGTCGACGCGTCCCCTACGCGAATTGACCGCCGCTCCTTGGTTGGTAGGGTGTATCGCAGGTGAAAAATGCGCTTTCCGCTCGGCTGTGTACGAACCAAGAATCCGGGTACTTCGCTGTCGTGCGTGTCGTAGTATGAAGGGCCAGGTTTAAGGTGATTGACAATAGAGTTTGTAAGGCGTGTCTTCATGCTGTGCTATCCCTGTAAAAAATCCGTTACCGCTCCGTTACCGAAGATTTTGAGAAAAAGGTAAACGACTGTAAACCAGCATAGAATATATGATCTGACCATAGGCTGTAAAATAAGGGGCTTTATGAAGAAACTGGCGTCTGATCGTTAACTTTTGTTTATAGTATAGCACACATTAAACCCCTTCACACGGCAGAAGTCACAAGTTCGAATCTTGTATCGCCCACCATTTAAGCTATTACCGCTCAACGACTTACAAAAGCAGGTCGTTGGGCGGTTTTCTTGTGTTGGAGTGCCCGTTAGCAGAGAGGCTCGGTTGCGCACCTGTTTTGTCACTGCTACATTCGGATACCCAACTTAGCGTTCATGTTGGTTTCAGCAACCCATAGTCCAGCGCAAATTGAACGAGGTCAACCCGTTCGGAGAGTTCTAGTTTATCCATGATATTCGCCCGATGCGAGTCGACCGTTCGTGGAGATATGTTCAGGATTTGTCCAATCTTGGCGTGCGAATAGCCCAGCGCCAATAGCCGACAGACGCCCTTTTCTCGCTGGCTGAGAAGGCTGAGCCGGTCGCCATCCTGGTGCTTGTCCTTCGAAAGTGGAGGCGACATGACCATGTTAACGAGGGCCGGGTCGAGATAGCTGTCCCCTTCAAAGACCGCAGAAATTGCCCTGAGCACATCGGTCCCGGTGGATTTTTTCAGTACATACCCCTTTATACCCAAGCTGAATAGCTCCTGCACATAGTAGGAGTCGTCATGCATGGTCAACATTACGATTCCCAGGCGGGGTTTGACAGGCATAAGCTGGCGCACCACATCGGCCCCGGACATGCCCGGCATGTTGACATCGAGGAGGAGCACATCGACATCCCCATCCTTTACTTGGTCAAAGGTGTCAAGGCCCGTGCCCGCTTCGCCCACAACGACTATGTTCTCCTCCTTTTCCAGAAGCGCACGCAGTCCACTCCGAAAGACTGCATGGTCATCTGCGAGAAACACACGAATTTGCATCGGTAGCATCCTCCGCTGGTATTCTGACAAAGACACCGACACCCTGACCTGGCGTGGATTCGATTTCCACTTCTCCGCCGACAAATGCCGCGCGCTCTTTCATACCCACGATTCCCAAGGAGTCCTGGGATTGCACATGGGCATCCACATCGAAACCACAGCCATTGTCTTCCACGACGAGAGATACCGATTCACCTTCATAAATCAGCACAACACTGACACTAGTCGCCTTCGCGTGACGAACAATGTTTGTCAACGCTTCCTGGGCGATACGATAGAGTGTGACTTCGACGGCGCTAAGAAGCCCATCCTGTGCGGGCGCTCCTGCACAACGAAATCCAATCGGGATTCCTAATTGTCTGGAAACCTGTGATGTCTGCCGGTGGAGTGCTGATTTGAGGCCGTGTTTGTCCAGAATGGGGGGGCGCAGGTCTTGGGCCAGGCGGCGAACCTCGTCGATTTGTTCTCGAATATCATCCTCAAGTTCGCTGCGGAGCTTTTTGTCGGCCTTTGTCTCGGCAGGCAATTGCTGTAGCTTTAGCAAGGTGTACGACAAGGACTGGCCGAGTTGGTCGTGAAGCTCGCGAGCGACACTCTTGCGCTCTTCCTCCGTCGCGTGAACAATTCTCTCGATAAGCGATGCTCGGATAGCTTCTTTTTCCTGAACAGCACGCCGGTACTCCTGCAGGTATTCCCCCATTTGATTGACCGTAGCCGCGAGGCGGCCAATTTCGTCGCCGTTGAACACCCGTGCGCGTGCTCCGAATTCACCAGCACCAATACGTAGTGCGGTTTGTTCCAGATGGCGAATCGGATAGGCCAGCAAATGGGTAAGAAGGCTGGCCAAGCCCATCCCGAGCGTCACGCTGAGTAGCATACCCCAAGCGAGATGGCGGAGCATTTCATTCATGTATGTGCGATAGCCAGGTTCGGCCATCACAACTTCCAGGGAGGTGTAGCGCTCATTATCCAAAGGCGTACGAGAGACCAGGAAGGTGCCCCCAGCAAAAGTGTATTCCTGGATTCCCTGCGCCTCACCCTCCTCTTCCATCCAGTCATTCAGGGCGTTCAAGGGCAGCATTGGTTCCGACGCTTCCACCTTGATGCTTCGTCCCTCTGGACCCCGCACCGACACATAGCAGACATCGGTGTTGCCATTGAGGAAGTCATTGAGCAGACGCTTCACCTGGGAGTCATCGTGGTCGCCCACCTGCGGCTCAATACTTCGTTCCAAATACAGCGTTGTTACGGCGAGCTGGTTCTCCATCATTTGACGGAAGAACGACTTGGTGACATTATGCGTTACCTGAAGTGTAACGCCGCCGAATACGAGTGCGACAATAACGCCGATTCCCGTAATTTTCAGGAATATCGGAATAGAGGTAATTTTCCACAGAATACCCTCTAGTTTTTTTGCGGTATCACCAAACATCGTTGCCAAAAGGACTTCGCCAGTTGCTAGACACTTCCCACTTCAAGATTATCGTTCGGGCCGACTCATGCCATATATTGCTCAGGATAGCCTTCCGTTCGCACCCTGTCAAGCCACCGGGAAAATGACAAGACAGGCTTTCCGTGCTGTGCGTCGGTATAATTGGCGCAAATAGCGTCGTATGAAGGGTATGGCCCCAGTATACCTCCTGCTGCACACAAGAACCAAAGCGACCATGGTCACTTTTTACTCCGTGCTGTGCATTCGGTGTACCGGGGCCAAACCTGGCACGATATTTCGCCTTCGACCAGAGAGCGCACTGCGTACCGCAGCCCGCCTATGACTTCTTGTCGCACGCGGCAATGTCTGGTGATTTTTGCCTGTTCTGGTACCACAAGACAAGAGCCAGCAACACCACAAAACTCTCGAATAGCCAGAATAGCGTCAAGTTTCTCCACACGCCCTCGATAAATCCATAGGAATGAAGCCCCACGCCGAGATTGTTTACACCCCACCAGGAGAAGGCGACGACCATACCCAGGGTAACTGCCATCACATGCAAGCCCAGATCCCTTATATATTCCGCAAGACGGGCGTGCAGCACGATGAGCATCCAAAGAACGATCATCAATGCGCCATTTTCTTTCGGATCCCATCCCCAGAAGCGGCCCCAGCTATCATTGGCCCAGACTCCCCCCAGAATGGTCCCCACGGTTGCGAAGAGGAGACCGAAGCATATGATGCCGTAGCTCATCCGCGTCATCGATTCATAGAAGTCGGCGTCGTCTTCCTTCAGGCGAAATAACTTTCCAAAAATATATACGTGTGATATTGCGGCGGCGAAAAGTCCTGCAGCATAGCCGGCAACGACGGTCGTAACATGGGTGGCCAACCAAAAATTGGTGTCCAGCACCGCGATCAGGGCGGGCATGGTATCCACCCCTTCTTTGGCCTCATAGCGAAAGGCCAGAAACATGCCTGCCACACCCAGGAATGCACCCGCACTTAATGCTATTCTTCGTCGGTTGACAATTTCCATAAACAGCGCGCACAGCGCGACAATCGCTGTAATGAAGAGAATCGTTTCATACAATGTGGAGACTGGAGGGCGGCCCCGAACGATGCATCGGAGGACCATGCCAATGATCAGCAGGGCTGTGGGCACTGAAAACAGAGCGATAGTCATTCCATGGAGGAGCTTATTCTCGGGGCGCAGCCACAAGATTGCGACAAGCAAAAAAGACAAGGCATAAAGCCATTGGCTGTATGTGAGGTATTTGTACTTGTAAAAATGGACTTCAAGGGGCAACTTCTTATATTCGCCCCGCTCTTTCGCGGCGGCCGTAATTCCTACATTAAGTTCTCTCAGTTTTAAATTGAACGCGATGGGGTCGTTTCTAAACCCCCACAATTGTTCAAGGGATGCGAGTAATTCCAGACGTTCTTGCCGCGGTTGGGGGAAGCGTGTGCCCACAACGAACATATCCATGGGGGTCAGCCATTCCTTAACACGCAGGTCGAGGGGGGGGAAAAGGTGAATGCCCTTTGAAATAGCGGTTCCCCGCGCGGCCTGATCCAGAATGTCCGCCAGAGCGCCATGTTCTTTTTTTCTGCTTTCGGCGGTAAAGTGGGCACTGGTGGTCTCAAGTTTCGAAACGATATCGGGAGCACGCTGAACCAGCACGCTCAACGGGACACCTTCTGGATCGGAGAAGGCCTGTGATGCAAGGGTGTCTCCCTCGTGGGCATGGTAGCGCTTCTTGCTGAAATCCAGGAAATGAATCAGCTGCTCGAAGTGAAACACGTTATTCGCGAGATCAATGATTTGGCGCTGAAGGGGCGTGCGCTGGCTCGAATCGATCTTCATATATTCACGGGCCAATTCAAAGAGTTTTTCTCTTCCCGGCTGCAGCTCAGCGTAACTGTATCTACTCCGTCGGCCCTGATGGGTTGGCACACCGATTGAGGCGACAACATCCGAATTATCCACGATCAAGCACTCGTACTGTACCGCCGCATCGGGATAAAATAGACAATCCAGAAACCAGGGCATCCATGATTCCCGCTCCCCTGTGGGGGTTGTAAAGGTTCGTTTGCCATTCAGCTTGAGCAATCGAAATTGCGCAAAAGTATCCAGAGGCTTCACCCTCCCCCCCTCCTGAACCGGAAGTGTTCTGAAGAGTTCCAATGTCTCTTCGCTCCACGGCTTCCTGGGGCCTCCTCCCCAGGCCGCTTGGATTCCGACAACAACAAGGCAAATTGGAATGATCCAATGCTTAGACATGTGAGCGTCTCCTGGTTTCTGCACGCAGGTACTTCAACAGATGTTGGGTAAAATGCACGATCATCCCAAGTCCGATGATATAGCAAGCAAATTTCGGCCATTGGTCCGCAGGGTTTCTTACCACGGCAAATGAGGAAAACAGCGGCGTGTTTGGACCCGCATTTTGTGGTCCCCAGGAAGCCTGAAAAAGGGTGTAACCGGCATTCCTAAGGGGATGATTCATTTTGATTTCCACGTTTCGCTCCGTGCCCTTTTCGGCGAGCGTCACTCGGCTCTCAAAGTTTGCGGCCATTGACGTGCCGGGATGCATATCTCGAATAAACTTGTCGAGTGTAATCGTAAAAGGAACGCTGTAGCGCTTGTGCCGCAGGTGTATAGCGTAGTTCTGCTCCCCGACGGGCACGGTCCATGGAATTCTTGAAGCTCCCCAGAGAAGAGCCTTTGGGGGTTCTTGCGTGGCGTTGTTCACCAAGGTAGCTGTAATACCCCGAAAGTTCATCTCCTCTTCCGCTGCGAGCGGAATGGACTCCAGAATGATTCCATCGACGGAATCTGGCCTGGTATTTTCAATCTTCCTGGGTTCGCTGTTCTTTTGGTAGTTTGACAGTTCCAACTCGAAAGGAAACTCTTCTGCCCAGAATCTTCGGGATTCCCCAGGCTCCATATCCTCAAAGTCAGCACCCGGAATAGTAAACTGACGCCCTTGGCTGTTGTCGCCTACCTCCGTTACGGTGATACTCCAATCATAGTAGCTCTCGAAGTACCTCGCGCTTTCTCCCTCGTAAAGTTTCATGTGTCCACTGACGGAGTAATGAAAGGTGACGAAGCCGGAAAAGGCGAGCACAAAGATTCCGCCGTGAGCAATAAGTATTCCGAAGCGTTTCCAATGGAGCGGCGAGCGAAATATTGCGCCAAAGAGAAGGTTGAGCGTCAGGGTTCCCATAACCAGGTATGCCCCCGGCAGCGGTAAGGGGATACCGCCCGGGAGTTCGTGGATCAGGTAGAAGGAGTTAAAATACTTTTGCTGCACAAAGTAGATCCCATGCTCGGCCTGTTCCAATGTTCCGAAGAGCGTGAGTAAAAAGAGCAGAAAGAGCAACAGAATACACAGCCAATAGGATGCTATGACCTGAATCGCACGTTTAGTAATTGTTGTCATTCTATTTCTCCCTGCTTATTGCGTGAAGGAACTGCAAAAGGACTTAAATTTCTCCACCTCGGCTGTCACCGATGCCTCCGGGCCAATCATCTTTATAAATAGCGTCTGGTCGCCGATTGGATGCACGACACCCAAAAGCATATAGCCTTCCTGCACGCCGCCTTCCATGCCCGTGAACGTCCCTTTAATTTCGACGTAAGGTGCGTCCTGCCCCAGCACGGGCAACTTCTCCAGCGCCTTGATTTCATCCGAGCTGAGGGGTGCTTGGGCCAATTGTCGCCGCCATCGATTAATATTTGAAGCGAGGCCGCCGCCTTGCCCACTCAATATCGTCGCGTAGCACTCTGTCCCGTCTGAAATGTAGGTCACTAGCCGGGAGGTCTTATCAGGCGCTTTCACCCATTGCGAAGGAGCGGTCCATTTCAGACCGGACTTGTTATCCGATGAGGCTGCTGAAAATTGTTCCGACGTATTTTCAGCGGGAGCCTCTTCTTTCTTGCGAAGAGAAGCGCAGAAGAGGTCGAAATTCTCCAACTGCCCTTCCAATGCACCGACAGGTCCGGTCATTTTTACGAAATACGACGATTCATCGGTGATCAAAGCCAAGCCAACAAGCCGATGTCCGGCCTGGCCCTCGCCGCCAGACATTCCTGCATAGGACCCGTCCATGATTGCGTAGGTGGCATCCTGGCCGAAGAAGGGTTTTCGTGGCAGCGCCGCTATCTCATCGGCGGAGTAAGGCTCCAAGCTCATTTGGCTGCGCCAACGGTTCAGATTTCTGGCGAGTCCACCTCCCTGCCCTTTGAGAACGGTAAAATAGCATTCGCTCTTCTCTAAGACCTTGAAGTTGGCCAGGCGCATGGGCGAACTTTCTTCCTCACTCCATCCATTCGGGATGATCCACGCATAGCTTCCCGCGCCTCCTGTTTCCGAATTTCCGGCCTGACCTTCGACGTGATCATCACCATGGTCCTTGGCATGGTCATGGTCATGTGCCTCCTCCCCGGCCCCATGGGGGGGATGATCCGCATTCCGGGGTTCAAGCCCCAGCCGTACCGCCGATGTGATATTCGGGGGCAACTGGCGTTCCTCAATCGGCACTATCTCCACATCAGTAATTTCTCGTCTTTCCCCGCCACTACCACCGCAACCGAGGCCTGAAAACAAGAGTAGAGATAGTGTGGCTGGTACGATTGCTCGATGCACGAATAGAGCAATCTGATTGGGCCACTTCCTGTCGAGTGGCCTGCCTCTGTGCTCCTTGAATAACGTTTGCATGGACTTGCTTCTCCTGACGTTGTCTGACCAAAGTGCTTCGATCAAAGCAAATTAGTATAAGGAAAATCTCAGTATCGCTCGGTGCGCCAGTCCACTCGGGTGAACTGAAAATAATATCATACGAGACAAAATCTCCAGACGGCATATTGAACCCTGCAAGAAATCCACCTGACGAGAACCGTTCGAAAGGAATTCCTGGAAGCCCGTTGCTAAAATTGAACATGGACTACTTTTGCAACGGACCGCTAGTATTTCTCGGGGTTATGATCCTCTCCGTGGCATGTTAAGTAACATTGTCCCTTCCTGTTTCCTTGATCGATAAACTCCAATCGCCCGGAGGATGAGGGTTGCACAATGCTCGTATCGAAATTGATGAGGTGCGTGTTTTGGATCGAATTACCTTGTGTTGCGCTAATGCCATGGGGATCATGACATACAGAACAACTGGAATCTTCCTTCATAAGGTGCTTTTTGTGTTCTGAAAAGGAAACATCGCCCAAAATACTGTTTCTGCTATGGCACTTGTAGCACAGCGCGTATAGAGAGGCCTGCTCGCGTAAACCGTCCGTGATGCTGTACCGGCGCTCCAACAGGAATTGCCAGCTCGAACCATGGGGTCCCGCCGCGCCACTTCCGCCGGCACCGGGCCCCGTATCGCTGGCGTGGCAGTCGCTGCAATAGACCCTTGAGCTTTCGGTCCACCCTTGTATCAAACTGGGCACATCGTTGCTGGCACCCACACTGGCTACGGGATGAAAAGACGGGTTTGCCGGGTCAAATTTGAGGCGCAGGTTAGGCTGATAAATCTGCCGCTGAATCAGAGGGGACGGCACATTGGCATTGTCCCCATGGCATTTGAGACAGACCTCGTATTCATACTGTGCGGATTCAACAGGTGTGCCACCGATTGTTACCCCGCTGACATTCGCGAGATCCCCGCTTACGTTGGGGGCTGTCGCCGAGCTGCTATTGGCAGCATGGGGATTGTGGCAATCCTGGCATTCAACATGTCTCGCCATCGTGTTAAAATTCTCTACCGGATCATGAACGCCAAAGGTGTTACTTACGGGGTGCCGGTATCCTTTCTGGATATCTGTCTGAATATTCGTGCCAGCCACGTTGGCGTTATGGCAAACCAGGCAACTTTCTTCCTCGGTTGGCTGGGTAAGGAGCGTCTCAGGAAAACCCGCAGCGTGGGGCGTGTGACAGCTTTCACAGCCGTTTGAGGCAACGGTGGAGAAACTTGTATACGGCCAGGGATCGATCCCTGCGCCATTCCATGTGGCATTGGACGATGCGTGGGCCGCTCCACTCCAGCCATTTCTTTTGTGGCAGGTAACACACAACGCGGAATAAGCATTGTCTGTTACCAGGAACATAGAATATAGGTCGGTGTGCGGATCGTGACATGACGTACACTGCATCTGACCGTGGGGGTCAAGTTTTACCACACCCGTGAGCATCGCCGGGTCGACCAACTGGGTGTCCTGTGCGGCTACCGTCGCGTCGTACACAAAGGAAATCGGATGATCATCCGACAAATCAGTTGTCAAATCCGCACGACCACTGAGAGCACCCGTCATGGCTATTGGCGTGTCACGGCTTTCAAGCGAGCCCAGGGCGATGGTTCCATCATGGCAACTCAGGCAGAGCTTAGAGGCATACGTAGGCTGTCCTGGGCTGGATTGAAGGGTGGAACTTGAATAGGGGATGTACACAAGATTCGGCAACGTCCGATTCCAGAGCGGCACGGCTGCCGTGGCGGTGTGGGGAGAGTGGCAGAACAGGCATATCTCCGTTTCGGAGGATCCTTTGACGGTTCCAGGACCCGAAACGGAAAGATTGTGTTTCGTGTTCGCGATATCGGGGTTGGCATTGCCCGCGATAAGCCACAGGATTGTCAAGAGCAAAAGTGAGCCTTTTGATGTAGTGTGCTTCAAGGTGATTCTCCCAGCAGGCGAAAGACAACTATGCGTTGGTTAAACGAATCGGCCACCCAAATCGTATCGTTGCTATCCAGAAATATATCCACAGGCAAGGTAAATTCTCCAGGACCTGTCCCCGGATTTCCAAATGCAAGTAAGAGTGAACCGTCATCCTTGAAAATCTGGACGTTCTCAAATGCGGCATCAACGATATACAAGGCCCCATGGGAATCGGCAGCCACGCCTTTGGGCCGAGAAAATGTACCCGCGCCATTTCCAGCACGCCCAAACTGGTGAAGAATACTCCCATCCTTGTCAAATAGTTGGACACGAAAATTGAGTGAATCGGAAACACAGATTCTTCCATCAGGCAAAGCTGTGATGTACGTGGGGTAGTTAAACTGGCCCGGTTTTGTTCCCCGCGAGCCAAAGCTTTTGATGTGTTTTCCCGCCGTATCGAACACAGAAACCTGGTTGTTAATGGTGTCTACCACATACAAGCGATCTTGCGCGCGGTTCAGCGCGATACCTGTTGGGCGCACCAGAACCTCCTCGCCAAAACTCATCAGGGGGCGCCCCTTCAGATCGAAAACGAGAATCTTTCCCACAATGGAATCGGCCACATACACCTTTCCCGCGTCAGACAGCGCGATTCCCACTGGACTCATGAGGGATTCACTGTGTTTTATTTTGGGCCGCCAATAGGCATTGTTCTCGAGATCGAAAAAGTGGAGTGTCGGGATGCCGGGGTCCGCAACGACAAGTAGGCCAGCGCTGTTTTTTGCCAGAGCGACGGGTTTAACAAGATTGGTCTCCTTTTTCCCCAACACCAAGGCCCTGAGGGCCTGGCCGATTCCGCCAGTTGCACCAAGACTGTCCCGCGATGTCAGTTGCCCCACATACTGAATGCGGGGGAGATCCGGGGGCAAAGGCCAGACAAGATCGACATCGGAAACGTTCCAGCGAAGTGTTTCGGAGCGGTTGCTCTGGCACGATGAAAGCACAACAGCAACCGCCGCAGCGAGTAGGACAGCACGAAGTCTTTGGATTATTGTCACACCCTTTATCTCTACGAGAAGCATGGTCATGTCAGTACTTGAATCCCTGTATGGTTGCCTGGAGCGAGTCTATGGATTGGGTAAGCGCAGTCCTCAAATCTTGCGTTCTGGCCTCCCTCCGCCCATCTGGAGTAGTCGTCTCCCAAGCGGCAAGGGCTTCTTCCAATTTGTCGGCCAGGTCAGGAAAACGATCAAAACGGTATCGAAGCTTCTCCGCAGCGGCATCCGCCTCCTGGTGCCACACCGCCAAAGCAACTGAAGGGTGATTTCTCGGCTTTCCCGTTTCAATAGCTCGCACATCCAATTCAATGGTGCGAAGGGCGCGGCGAGCCCAGACACACATGAGTAACACGGAGATGACAGCAATAAGCAGCGATATGAGTGTGAGAACCATATTGGTGGAGAACAATGACGGCCATATTCGGCCCCATATGTCATCTGCACTCTGGTGGGATCGGTAGAGAGAATCTTCAAGGGCACGGTCGACGATAGCGTAGACGACATACCCCGTAATCGAGGCATAGGCAACAGCAAGGGTGCCAAAGGCGAGCAGGAGACGTCCTTGAAACATACGATCTACGTAGTATTTCCGCCGAAAAAACGAGGGTCTATGATTTTGCGAATCCATTATTCTTTGACCTTTTTCAACAGGGTTTCAGATTGTATTCACACCAGGTGACAGGCAAGGCACAAGGCACTTTTCTCATTACTCATGACCAGCCCATGTTTGGACTTCGAGTAGGCATCGTGACAGGAGCAGCATCCGAGCTTTTGATCGAAAAGGCGTATTCGGGAATCCAACGATGCCGTCGGCTTATATTTGGTTCTACGCTTGTCTCGGGGAGGGTAAGGGACACCAATCGGGTGGCTTAATCCAATGGAGGCATGTTGCCAGGTACCTTTGGAGGAACCCATGACCAGGGATGCGCTACTGCCAACGACACCATCATGGCACCCAAGGCATTGGAGCGACACTTCATCCAGCAGGGAGCGTGCGCTTGCTTGCCCCCGCGTGGCACCCAGGTGGGAGCGTGAGTAGGAAAAGAGGTGCTTGCTTCCCACCCTGCTGGCGAGATCGCTGTGGCAGGATTCGCAGTACTGTCGCCCAACTTTTTCTCCGCGAATCATATAGCCCGTAACGTCGGGCCGGGATTCCCTGTGGGCATAGTGGCACGTAACGCAGGTGATTCGTCCAGCCCAATCCAAGGGAAAGTTATCGGGCACGTCTGCTGTGCCCACCATTCCTGAAGGGTGGGAGAGGCCCGCTTCGACCTCGTGACACTTCTGGCAAAGCGTGTCAATGTCCGAGGTATAAATCAATCTTTCGCCACGGGCCAGCGCCTCGGTTGCATCGTTCAGATGGCACTGGGCGCAGTCGCCACCACGATTGTGAGGCGATTCTGAGCGCGTGCTTTGTGTAAGTGCGCTCACGATTCCAGTAATGGCAACAGCGACACCGAGGAAGAATATCGATCTTCCCAGCACGCTTTTATGGACCTCGCTAATTCGCATTTTTCACACCCATAGTGTTGCCGGATCCGAGTCTCAGATTGCGCAATCCATGGACTTCCTTGCGAATCTGCTCCACGATCACCTTGGTATCCACAGCCTGGCCAGAATCATTTTCGGGCATGGATTCCAATTGGGAACGCAGTTCCTCCAAGCTTTTTTGTAGGTGCGATGCCGATTCCACGCGTTCTCTCAATGCCCGCGACACATCCTCAAAAGCGACAATAAGTGAGCGGTCCTGGTCCCCCTTTCGAAAGGTTACGGTTCTCGATAGTTCCCCCTCGCCAAGGTCGCGTACAAGTTCCCGGTAACGTATCAGGGGACCCGAAATCCTGTTGGACGCCACGAGGATGATGGTTGTGGTAAGGCCCGTTACAACAAGGAGTTGGAGAGCTACGGAGACCGCCATTGCCCGCAAGAGCACTTGCTGTACATGGGACAACTCATTTATGATTTCCAAATAGGACGTTGTTACACGGCTGGACGATATATAATAAATAAGCAAGGTCGATGTTCCGATACTCAGTATGAGCACCATCAGAACGAATGCCGTTATCTTCAATTGAAATCCCACCTCAATGGGACGCGCATGTCGTTTCTCTTCTGAGATGGCCGTGAGCGTGGTGGTGTCAGGCATGATGTCAAAAACCTCGCCGGAAGATAAGCACTATCTTCGTTTTTTCTTCTATTTGTCCCTGTTGATCGATATTTGAATAGAGGGCGTTCGCTTCCAAAGAAATCTTTCGGAACCGCCACTTCAGGGATGCGCGCAATCCGTAAGCATCGATATCGTTATTCAGGGTCTCTGGAAGCCAACGCTGTTGTCTGTATTCCGCCTCCAGGCTGGCCTGAATCCGCCGGGTAATCTGACCGATTAATGTACCTTGAACATTCCAACTGTCGATCTCTTCTCCCGTTCCATAGTACTCGACCCATTGGTGGGTAATCCCAATGCGCGTCTGCCAGCGAGACCAGGGCGTGCCACTCACCGAGACCCATTCGGTCAATGAACGGCTGGGAACAATGGTCGACTCCCTATCTTCATAATCAACGCCACCCGACAACCAGCGCCAGGTTGATTGAACGCCAAAGGTCCAGCGCGTCAGATCTTCGAGGGTTCCGAGAGGTGTGTCGCCGGAACTCGATTGGCTGCTGCGTTCATAAAGGCCTTTTACGACGATCCACTCTCTCCAGGCGATACGAGAGTAGAATGTTCCGCCTGTCGTTGTAATAGTCCGCTCCACCCCGGAATCGAACGTATAGCTGACCAGAACGCTGGCATCTTCGGGAATTCTGCTCAACGGAACACGGGCGATTAGTACCCGACGCCCGATGAAGGTCAAGGTATAATCGAGTCCAAGCACATAATTCCGCGTACGTGCGACATCGCTGACACGAATGGAAGAGGGGGAAATATCGATATTACCCAACTGGACAGGGGAGAGGGAGTCCATACGAACAGATTCTCCGCTAATCCGCGTTGTATCCTGAACCGGCTTGAAGTCGAGCGCTTCAGAAAACAGGCGTATGCCAACGGTCATGTCTCCCCAGCCGCCCAACCGCTTCGTATAGGTTTCAGCAATCTCCCCGCGATAGGAGAATATTTCTGACGACAGCGACTCAGACTGATCGGCATTCACTCTCAGCGCGCTGTGGAGACTCTCATAGAGTTGATGGTCAAGTATAAATCCTGCGGAGTAAACATCGACTTCTGTGCCGTCTGTTTCCGTTCGATCAAAGTTCACGCTGTAGGTCGTTGAGAGTCTGGGTGAATGTTTCCAAAAAAAAGCTTCTTGTACGTTGAATGATGTGGACTCAAAAGCCCCCGATTGCTGCGAGGCTCGTATGCTCCCTGCCAAGCGCCGCTTTTTCTCTTCACCAAAGAAGCTAACATTGGTGGCGGTTAGTCGGTGTTCTTCAACAACGCGGCCAAAAGATTGCTGATCCGTCATTATGTAGGTGTACCAGACATCGCCACTCGACATGCGCCCAAGCTTGTAGCGCCCATTTAACCTGAGCTGGTCGGACACCTCATCTATTCCAGCGCTGCTGTCTGTACTCGATAGCTCCGTGTGGTTGTAGTCGATAGTGAAAGGCACAGGTCCTTTCCGAACACCAGCTTTTGCCCCCCAAGTCGTTCGTGTTGTTACGAAGCCTCTGGTGAAGAGCCGATCTACATCCGTTTCGGTCCTGTTGGCATAGAGTCCCACTGAATAGGGGTGCTCCCTGAGCAAAGTTAGCCTGAAATCGCCGCCTACGAGAAGATCATTGATTTTTTGATCTCCAAACCCCAACGCGGAGGTTTGCTGTTGAAAATATTCAAATTCAGGTCCCAAAAAAAATTCGAGAAAACGCGGATGTACGATATATCCGTCAACATTCAGGCGAATCTGCTGGTGCAGCCGCATCTCATCCGTCAACGATGAGCTTTCCACACTATCCCGGACGCGTACATCTTCACGGTATTTAAGGCCCATTTCCACATGACCACTGATATCGGATATTCCTACCGTTTTCACTTCTTGCGACCATCCCTGAACGGAGATGAGAAGAAATATCGCGAGCACGAAAAAAAGGGGGGCATCATTGCTTGTGAATGTTACCTTTCCCCTCATTACGCAACTCCTTTGCGATACATAATACTAACTTCATTGTATAAGATAAGCGTTTTCTGAGGCGTGGGGATTATGGCACTCCAAGCACGCATCTCCCTTCTCCGCTCGATGGGTTTCAAGTTGGGGGTAGGTCTCTGTATCGTGGCACTGAATGCATAGCTCGGGTCCTTCGGCCAGCAGCAAATGGGGGAGCTTCGATTTATGCGGATGATGACAGGCGTAGCACTGCCCCGATGCTACCGGGCCGTGAATATAGGTGCCGCCAATCTGGTCACTCGTGTGACAGGTCGCGCATAAAAGATTTTTTTCCGCCCGCAAGGCATTGGAAAACGTCCCGCTGTGACACGCATCACACTTGCGCTCGGCAAAGGGCAAATGAAACGACCACGTGCTTTCCTCCTCGATTCGTGTTTTGTTTTCGCCGGTATAATTCAGCACTGGCGCGTTGGGATCCGGCACGCCATCAAAAAATATGCTTAATGTTCGATATTTCCGATCAGGCGTCTGACAACCGATCAGGTGCTCCATGAGGAGAAACGCCACCATCAGAACAAGTATGGATTTCCAGGCAGGACACCGGACAACCAGGGTGTCGGTTTCATCTTGATTCCGGTGCATCGTAGAAAGCTACTCTCCATTCTGGGTGATAAATCCATAGATGTTGACCTTGTTCTGGCCGAAGTGGCTCGTAACAATGACCAAATACTCAATCTCATAGCCCTCCGCCACCTTGTCCTTGAACAGGTCAAGGTGTTCGTAATCGATAGACACGTCCGCCGGAAGATTAATGTTGCCCACCCCCCCCCCAGGCCCGCCAAAAAAGAGGAGTAGCGTGCCATCCGAATCGAAGAGTTGTATGTTCTCGAAAGCGGCATCCACGACATATAATCTATCCTTCTGATCCACGGCGATGCCTTTTGGGCGGGTGAAGTTCCCATGAGTCAGCCCCAAGGCTCCAAACTGTTTCTGCAGTTCACCCTCGGTATTAAATTGCAGCACCCGTGCGTTTCCCGTATCGGAAATATAGATATTATCATCACGATCAACAGCGAGATTTGTCGGAAAAAACAGCTGCCCTTCTTCGCTTCCCTTACTCCCTATACGCCGTAGCTCCGTACCGTCGATCTTGTCAAAAACGACGACAACACCTTCGTCGACGCTACAAACAAATAATTCGTCGCCGATAATGACCACGTCAGATGGTTTGAGTGTTTCGGGATCACCAACAGCCCGCTCGTAGCGGTTTTCCCTGTCGTATACGAGAACACGCCTGAGGGCGCTGTCGGCCACGTAACGTGTTCCGTCTTCATCTATAGCGATCCCGGCCGGTTTGCTGAGACGCCCTGGCGGTGAGCCACCCATTCGGATTAATTCCTGGGCCTCGAAATCAAAAATCCAGACCAGTCCCTGGCCGATATCACAGACGAACAGCTTTCCGTTGTACAGGATGGCCCCATAGGGTTTTTCTATCCCTTCAAGGGAATCCTCCTCACCTGCGACGAATTTCATAAAGCGCCCGGATTTCTTCTTGATATCCTTTGCACCGTTGAAGGTCGTCAGGAATTGAAATCGGGGCGTGCCAGGAAGGTCAGGATAGAACACGGTCGCTGGCGCAGAATCATCTTTTTTCTTTTTTTTCTTCTTCGCGTCAACCGGACTCACAAGCAGACAAATCGCCAGCAGAGGGATTAATGTACAAAGGAATATTTTGCGCATGACAGGCTCTTTCGGGTTAATACTGACAAGTCAACCCCGTTTGTGCTTCGCGTTGCCAGCAAGGCTTGACAGCGACATTTTGCCTTGTGGGCGGGGATTACGTCAACCCCGAGCGCCCGCAACACTCCGTCTTGAAAAAAAATCAGGCGTGATCACACATGCGTCACGCCTGATTTATCATTATCCGAAACCCTGTAACCTACTTGTTGTGGCAGGTCAAACAGAGGGCACTTCCAGCGTTGGATTTTACCAACAGGTCATTGTTGTTGAACGCATTATGAACGTCGTGGCAGGAGGAGCACTCTACCTTGCCGCCAAAGAGCATGTCGGCATCAATGGTGCCGCCAAGACCTGAGTTGACGCTTGTTGGGTCGAATAATCCGGCATCGGCCGAAGCCAACGTCGCATCATAGGTGAAGGAGATAGGATGGTCATCACTGAGGTCGATGCTCAAATTTTTACCA
Source organism: Candidatus Hydrogenedentota bacterium (assembly GCA_024280935.1). Lineage (GTDB taxonomy): Bacteria > Hydrogenedentota > Hydrogenedentia > Hydrogenedentales > JAEUWI01 > JAEUWI01. Next base: position 4,063 of record JAJRPE010000463.1, on the reverse strand, counting down.
CCGGTCAAGAAGTTCGTTCCCGTCGCCCCGCCAAAGCTGTCCACGGCGATGGTGCCATCGTGGCAAGAGAGGCAGAGTTTGGTGGTGCCAGCGGGCTGTCCCACCGTCGCATCCAATGTCAGGCTGGTGTACGGCGTGTAGGTTGCGGTTGTAACATCGTGGTTCCAAAGTGGAGCATTAGCCACCGTGTTATCGGCGTTGTGCGGTGTATGGCAGACCACGCACATTTCCCCGGTAGTATTCCACCCTTTGGTGGAGAAATCGTGGGCACTCCCGGCAATCGAGGCGCTTGCCGTTCCGCAGACAATCAAGGTCGCCAGTATGGCGATAATACTTTGCGTTAGAAGATTTGTTTTCATGATCCCATATCCTTTCGTGGGTTCTACTTTCATTCAGTATGTGAAGTTGTTTCTGTTTTGTTCTTATTGCGAATGTTCAACCGCGTCCTTCCATCCTCCTGACCATATCTTCGGCATCTCCGTACCGCTCAATCGACCCCGACACGCCTGTGCGAAGCGCCTCGGACCAATCACTACTCCCAAGAAAAGTTTCCAAAATAACTTGATGCAGCATTCAGTACCGTTTCTGTAGATATTGTGCCAGCTATACAAGCGTATGTCATCGGCGGTATTCGTGATTTTCTTTCCCATAACTAGGAAATACCGCTGAGTTGCTATAGGTAAAAACACCTACGGCATCAGTAAAAACACCTAGTCTGCGATGCGGATAATCTGCGAATTGACAGATGATTGGGGGGTGTCCAAATTGTTACAATAACTGCGTATATGCATAAGGTCAGAAAGCGCTGATTGTCTGCATGTACTTTATTGCGGACCATCATCCGGCTGAGGTGACCCCATGCCATGATGATCTAACGAGGAAAATCGCGCTAAAGAAAGTGTCCCGCTTGATGAGAGAAAAGATTGCCTACCTAGCCCGAATCGTCTTGCGCTACCAGATTATTTCTGTGGCGGCGCTGTGCATTGTTGCTGCCGCTGCCGTTGAGCCGCCAGCAATCGTGGAAGATCCTGCCTCCTGCGGCACAGCGGACTGCCACCCAGGCGTCAAGGATCACAAGTACTTACACGCGCCTGCACGGCTCGATGCCTGTACGATGTGTCACGAGCAGGTTGAAAACAAGCACGAGTTTCTCGCGATTCCGTCCATGCCCGAACTCTGCCTGTCCTGTCATGAAGCCGTAACGGATAGCCCCATTGTGCATGCGCCCGTGCTGGAAGATTGCACACAGTGCCATGACCCCCATGGCTCCTCCCAGAAGATGATGCTGGCATTCTCCGATCAGAAAGAGATGTGCTTTCAGTGTCACGATGATTCCATTATGGAAAACGAGTTTAAGCACGGCCCCGCTTCGGTAGGGGCTTGTACCATTTGTCACGCGCCTCACTCCTCGAAAGAGGAAAAGCTTCTTCGCGAGCCGACCAGAGATCTTTGTGCCTCTTGCCACGGCGACCTCATGGAGGAAATGGAATCTGCTGTCCATCTCCACGAACCGCTTAAAGAGGGATGCACGAGCTGTCACAATCCACACAGTGGGCCCGGACCGCGAATGTTGCCGGGAACAACCAAAGAAGTGTGTGGTCAGTGCCATGAGGACGTGGTGAATGTGGCCATTAATTCCACCGTGCGGCACGGCCCCATGGCAACGGAGGATGCCTGTCTTCATTGTCACTCGGCCCATAGCTCGTCTCGGGCACCCCTATTGAAAAAGGCCCAAATCGATCTTTGCCTGTCGTGCCACGACAAGGAAGTTCAAGCACCCGAAGCCACCTTGCAGAACATGAAAGTTTTGCTGGATAAAAACTCCGACTGGCACGGTCCGATTAAAACAGGGAACTGCGATGGCTGTCACCTGCCCCACGGCGGCGAGAACTTCAGAATGCTAAAGCTGACGTACCCCAAAAAATTCTACAGCCCCTTTGACATGGCCTACTACGAATTGTGCTTTTCCTGCCATGATCCTGAGTTGGTTAAGCGAAAAGAGACCAAAACGTTGACCAACTTCCGCGATGGAAAGCGCAATCTCCATTACGTCCACGTAAATAAGGAAGAGCGCGGCAGAACATGCCGCGCATGCCATGAAGTCCATGCAAGCTCCCAGATGGGACACATTCGGGAATCGGTTCCGTATGGAAAATGGGATCTACCCATTAATTTTAAGAAGACGAAGGGCGGGGGGTCGTGTCAACCGGGTTGTCACGAAGAAGCTTCCTATGATCGTATTTTTCTCGACAAATCCGCAGGGCGCACCGTTCCGAAACTACAGGTGGAGCAAAAATGACTCGCACAGCATCCATGCTAACTCTCCTTTTCCTGGCTTCCTTCCTTTCTCGGGCAGCCCTCGGTGATGTGTCTGTCGGAAAGCAGGGACCTGCTTTTTCGCTGAAGACACCAAGTGGGCAGGTGTTCAATTCGCGGGAAGAACTCGATGGGCAGGTGACCATCATTACATTCTGGCGCCTGGAACAAGCCTATTCGATGAAGATACTTACAGACCTCCAAACCCTTTACAAAGATTTCACGTCATCGGGTATCCGCGTAGTTGCCATTTGTTCTGGCACCTCCAAAACCAGGGCGGTGGGCAAGGTATACAAGGATCTAAAGCTAAGCTATCCCCTGCTCATGGATCCAGACAGAAGTGCCTACGCGGCGTACGGAGTTTTTGTCAGCCCGGCGACGTTGATTCTGGACAAAGAGGGAACCGTTCGTTTCTATCGTCCAAGCTACAACTTAGACTTCGTAGAGGAAACACGTCTGGACCTGGAATTTCTCTTGGGCAAGGTATCGGCACAACAACACGCCAAAGGACTCGGCGGGGGAAAGGCCAGAGTTTCGCGCGCTATGGACACCGTCGATGCGCAATATAAACTTGCACTCCAATTGCTCAAGCACGGGAACCGCGAAGAGGCTCGAAATGAATTGAGAAAGGCTTGGGAAGGCGAGCTGAAGCCCCTTGAAGCCGGTCTTGAACTCGGGTATGTGTTGCTCGAAGATGAAGAACCAGAAGAGGCTCTCAAGGTGTTTTCTGAGGCATCCGCGCTGGCTCCGAAATCCGCCCGCGCAGAAGGGGGAAAGGCGATAGCGTTGATCAAGAGCGGCAAGAAGAAAGAAGGAAAGTCACTGCTCGAAGACGTTTTGGGGAGGAGTTCTCCAAAGCCGATTTTTTACTATGAGATGGGCCGCCTTCTCGAAGAGGAGGGTGACCGGAACGGTGCCTTGGCACGCTATAAACAAGGCTTGGAAGTAGCAATGACGAACCGATGAATTGGTGCTGCAATAGTTGGCCTGTTTCGGGTGCAGTTCTCGTAGTACCGCTCACGTAGCGGCCTTGCGTACTTTGCTGGTTCTCCAGAATTGGTCCCGTCGGTTCAGTTTTTCATAGGTGCGCAGGTCACGCCCCACTCTCGGAACCAACCATGCCGCTACGACCCGACCACACCTTCTGCGGGGCCTCTTCCGATGGGAAAGCCCCGGTGCCGAAAATCGGCGCAGGTCATTATCGCCCTATTACGTCGAAAAGAGGCCTGTTGTGTTTTCAGGCCTTTCTCGCACGCAACGCTCCGTTTTCGGGTCTTCCCGCAATGCACGATGGAACGCAGTTTCACGGTAATTACAAGGGAATACTAATCGCAATCGGCCCTCCGTCACGTATAATTTGAATATCCAATTGTCGGGCATTCCTAAGTTTTCCATACATGCCCATAAGCTGGGCTGGGTTCGTAATCGCCATACCGTTGATCGATGTCACAATGTCGCCATTCTGGAGACCAATCTGCGTCGCTCCGGGGATGGAAGAGATGTCGCTGGCGGTCAGCCCAAGAGGATTTCCCTGCGCGTCCTGAGCGATCCGGGGTCGGTGCTTCGCGACAAGGCCCATGTATTCCTGGGGTATGGCAGGCAGGGCTGGACGAGCTTTCATCGTACCCTTGGCCGCAAGGGTGGGCGTTTCCTCTTTCGCTGCTTCGGTCTCCTTTGCCACATTCGCTTCAGGCTCGACTTTGTACGTGACAAGGGGAAGGTTGTGGCTGGCACGATAGTCCCAGGG
>JAJRPE010000462.1 GCA_024280935.1 Candidatus Hydrogenedentota bacterium | reverse complement strand
CCTCGTGATTTATTCCATGGTTGATGCCAAGACATTCTTTCTAATTTTGTCGGCCGGCGCAGGAATCAGCTTTCTATGCTGTCTGCTTTTCATGACCGAACCCAAGGGGTCCTTCGCGGACGAATTTGACGTGGACCACATGGCCGAGGACGGTGAAGGCCATTTGATTGGGGAGGAGCCTGGCGCATAGGCCGCCAAATTCATGGCAAGTACGCTTGCCGCCCGTCCGCATTTCTCGGGGATGACATCTTGGTCTTGAGTGCGGAAAGAGCGTTGAACGAATTAAACTCTGAAAGAAGGAAGGTCATAAAGTCGTGGCTAAATTAGCAAAGTGGGAACCGGAAGACGAGAATTTTTGGGAAAGCACCGGGAAGAGCGTAGCGAACCGAAATCTCTGGATATCGATACCCAATCTTCTCCTGGCCTTCTCGGTCTGGATCTATTGGGGGGTGCTCATTGGCTTGATGCAGGGTTTGCACGACGGGGATGCCTCGCTCTTCGCCTTTCTCGGGCCTGACGGCCAGCCGTTGACCGGGGCTTCCTATAAGGCGCTCCTGTACACGCTGCCCGCCGTTGCCGGCCTTGCTGGTGCCACGTTGCGCATTCCAAACTCTTTCATGATCGCCATCTGCGGTGGTCGCAATGTAAAGGGCATGACCACCCTGCTCCTGATTATTCCCGCGCTCGGTACCGGTTTTGCCCTGAAGAATCCCGACACGCCCTTCTTCACGTACATCATATTGGCTGCGCTGTCGGGCGTGGGTGGCGGTGCTTTTGCTTCCTCCATGTCAAACATCAGCTTCTTCTTTCCCAAGCGGATGCAGGGCCTGTCTCTCGGGCTCAACGCAGGGCTGGGGAACCTTGGCGTGGCCGTAATGCAGTGCCTGGTGCCGTACATCATCACCATCGGTATTTTTGGCGGCGCGTCCCACGCGTTGAAGGGAAACCAAGTCTGGATCCACAATGCGGGATTCATCTGGGTTCCGATTCTTGCTTTCTTCTGTCTTCTTGCCTGGTTGTTCATGAACAACCTGCCGCAGCACAAATGTGGCTCGACGCCCGTAGCCATCGGAAAATTTCTGTGGCTTCAACTCCTCGGCTTTGCCGGTGCCGCCATTGCTATCTCGTTGCTAATTATGCCCTGGGGCGGGTTTCCTGTCCTCATTAAAATTTTCGTTATCCTGGTCATAGCTGTGGTCTGCACGTTGACCTTCATGCGCTTCCTGACCCCCAAGGAAACGAAAGAGAATCTTGTTGGTCAGTTTTCCATCTTCAGCAACAAGCACAACTGGGTCATGACCTATCTTTACGTAATGACCTTCGGCTCCTTTATCGGCTACGCCAATGCCTTTCCGAAGCTCTTGAAAGACGTGTTTGGCTACATTCGTGTCGACGAGCAGGGCAACGCCCTGGCGGAAGCGATTGTCAATCCCGCCGCCCCCAATATTTTCAGGTATGCCTTCCTTGGCGCGGCCATGGGCGCACTTATCCGGCCTCTCGGCGGATGGCTTTCCGATAAGCTGGGTGGTGCCCGTGTTACCCATTGGGACACGATCATCATGATCATCTCCACCATCGCCTGCGGCTATACGGTGGCCCTGGCCAATGCTTCGCCCACACCGGAGAACTATTTCCTTCCCTTCCTGGGACTCTTCATCATCCTGTTTGCCACGACCGGCATCGGGAACGGCTCGACGTTCCGCATGATTGCTGTTATTTTTGACAAAGTGCAGGCGGGTCCGGTGCTTGGCTGGACCTCTGCAATCGCGGCCTATGGTGCGTTCTTAATTCCGAAGATATTTGCGACGCAGATTAAGGCTGGTACGCCGGAAAATGCGCTTTACGGGTTTGCCGTCTACTACGCAACCTGTTTGATTCTTAACTGGTGGTACTACGCCCGTAAGAACGCCGAGATTTCGTGCTAACACAGCTCAGGCGAAGGATAGAACGAGGAATGATATGAGCAAGGAAATCGCAACGTACATACTGCTGGTCGGCCTGGGGCTGAGTCTGCTGGCCTTGGGGTCATCGGTGCGGACCTATCACCTGGTGGACAACCAGGAGGGGTACGAGCCGGAACAGCCCATCGCTTTTTCTCATCGATTACATGCGGGTGAATTGGCGATAAATTGTGAGTATTGTCACTTCGGTGCTGAGCAGAGTCGTCACGCGGGGATACCAGCCGCCGACATCTGTATGAATTGCCATAAGTTTGTTAAAGCGACGGCAGGCGCTCTCAAGGCGGAAGATAGCAAAGCCGCCGAAGAGAGCCGGACACCACAGCCCGTAGTTTCCGATGAACTGGCTAAGATTTATACGGCGTTGGGACTGGGTGATGACTTGGAGCGGGATGCCGCGAAGGCCTTGACACCCGTTGAGTGGATTAAAGTTCACAATTTGCCCGATTACGTCTATTTTGATCACCGGGCTCATATTACCGTGGGGGTTTCGTGCCAGAAATGCCACGGAAACATAGAGGCCATGGAACGGGTGCGGCAGGTCGAGAACCTGTCCATGGGATGGTGTATCAATTGCCATCGCCAGGCCAATGATATTGGTGTTCTGGGCAAGCCTGTGAACGCTTCTACCGATTGTACAACGTGCCACTATTAGCAGGTGGGTGGCGCCGCGAGATAGGAACAGTCAATGTCGAATGATAGCTCAAAACGATACTGGATGAGTCCCCAGGAACTGGAGGGGACAACGGATCGGACTGCGGAATCGCGCAGTGATGTTGCGGAATGGATGGAGCAGGCACCGGGCAATGTGAACCGGCGCTCTTTCCTGAAGGCGGCAGGTTTTACCTTCGCGGCGGCCACGGCTGCTGCGGGGTGCAAGCGTATGCCCGTCAAGAAGGCGATTCCCTACCTGAACCAGCCAGAGGGCCGGATTGCGGGACGTGCCATTCATTACGCCTCCGTTTGCGATGGGTGCGAAGCGGGGTGCGGCATATTGGTGCGCAACCGTGATGGTCGTCCCATAAAGCTGGAAGGCAACGCGGAGCACCCGGTTACACAGGGTGGCTTGTGCGCCATTGGCCAAGCCTCCATACTGGGCCTTTATGACAGCCACCGGTATCAAGGGCCGAAAGCGGGCGACAGCAGCACGTGGGCGGAAGTGGACAAGGCCCTCATGGCTTCTCTCGCGCCCTTGCGCGAAGGAAGCGCCCCGGTATATTTCGTGACTTCGTCGGTGAACAGCCCCGTCAAGCAAGCGAGTATTGATGCTTTTTTGGCATCCTTCAGCAATGGGCAGCATGTGGTCTACGACCCCATTTCGTCCTCTGCCATATTGGATGCCCACGAGCAGACCCATGGTCGCCGTATTTTTCCCCGCTATCGCTTCGATAAGGCCGAGGTTGTCGTCAGCCTCGATGCCGATTTTCTGGGCACGTGGATTAGCCCGATTGAGTATACGGCAGGGTATCAATCCCTCCGCCAGTTGGACGGAGAAACACCCCGCCAGTCCTACCATGTGCAGGTTGAGTCCCGCATGTCCCTCACGGGCACGAACGCTGACAAGCGTTACCGTGTGGCCCCCGAAGACCTAGGCCAGACCGTGACACTCTTGGCCGCCGCCGTTGCCCGGAAGACCCATACGACCTTCAGCGCTAGTGCTGTCGAGCATTCGGCGCTTCCTGCTGAAGATATCGAGGCCTTGGCGGAGCGCTTGGTCGCTGCGAAGGGCCATAGCCTTGTCGTTAGCGGAAGCCAGGATGTGGCGGTACAGAAAGTATGTAACTTCATTAACGATGCGCTGGGCAACTACGGCGCTACGGTCGATTTGACCCATCCCTCCAGCCAACGGCAGGGCAACGATGCCAAGCTCGCGACCTTCGTGAGCACGCTCTTGGCCGGGAAGGCTGGCGCTGTATTTGTCGCGGGCGTTAATCCGGCCTACGACCTTCCCGAGGGCAAGAAGATTGCCGAGGCCCTGGCTGGGCTCAAAGTTTCAGTCAGCTTCGCTGAGCGACCCGATGAGACCAGCGAAGCGTGCAAATTTAATTGCCCGGATAGTCACTACCTGGAGTCTTGGGGTGACGCGGAAGCCGTGGCCGGTGTCGTCAGCATTCGCCAGCCGGTTATTCGTCCTATCTTTAAGACCCGGCCTCTGCTGGAGAGTCTCGCTGCTTGGATGGGCACACCCCTCGATGGGCGCAGCATCGTCATGGCGCATTGGGAATCGACGGTGCATCCCCGCAGCAACGGGGGCGTGGCGTTCCGCAAGTTCTGGGACACGACGTTGCGCGCGGGTTTTGCTACTGTCAATATTGCCTCCGTGGAAGGGGCCGTGTATCAGAAAGGCAGCGCGAGCGCTGTTGTTGCGAAGGCCCATGGTGAAGGCGATGCCTTTACCGTCGTCGCCTACCCGAAAGTGGGAATCAGCGATGGCCGTCATGCCTACAACCCCTGGTTGCAGGAGCTGCCCGACCCTGTGAGTAAGGCGACGTGGGACAACTACGCCTGTCTTTCCGTTGCCGCCGCCGCCTCGTTGAAGGTGTCTGAGGGCGATATGGTTAAGGTGGATGTGGACGCGGCGACAATTGAACTTCCCGTATACGTTCAGCCGGGCCAACATGACAAGGTGATTGCTATCGCGCTGGGCTACGGGCAGAAGATCTCCGAGCGCTTCAGCGGCGTTGGCCCCCAATGGATTTCGAGCAAGCCTTCGGTTGGCGAAGATGGCCTTGTGGGTAAGGACATCGCGGCGTTGCAGGAAACGGGTCTGGTAAACAGGTCGTTGCAGCGTTCGGGTGCGACCATCGTGCGGAGCCGGGGAAAGAGTCCCTTGGCCTGCACGCAAACCTACCATCGAATTACGACCCCTGAGAATCTGCCCTTTTCGGGCAATATTCGTCGAAACAACGTGCAAGAGACAACACTCGCGGCCTACAAGAACGATCCCACGGCAGGTCGCCCCGATGTACACCATTTTGAAGGTGAGCTTTACAAGGATGACCACGAATACAAGGGCCATCATTGGGGAATGGCGGTTGACCTGAGCGCTTGCACCGGCTGCTCGGCCTGCACAATTGCGTGCCATGCGGAGAACAACGTGCCGGTGGGCGGTAAAGACGAGGTTCGCCGTCGTCGCGACATGCACTGGATGCGCATCGACCGCTACTACTCGGGACCCGGCGATGAGGTCGATGTGGTGCATCAGCCCATGATGTGCCAGCACTGCGATCATGCGTCCTGCGAGAACGTCTGCCCGGTATTGGCAACCGTCCACACGGATGAGGGATTGAATGCGCAGGTTTATAACCGCTGCGTGGGCACCCGCTACTGCGCCAACAACTGCGCCTACAAGGTTCGGCGCTTCAACTGGTTTAACTACCGCCATGATGACCAACTGGAAAACATGGTGCTTAATCCCGATGTGACGGTGCGAACCCGCGGCATCATGGAAAAGTGCTCGTTTTGTGTACAGCGAATTAACGAAGCGAAGAATGAAGCAAAACGCAAGGGCGTGAAGCTGGCGGATGGCGATATTAAGCCCGCCTGTCAGCAGACCTGCGCTGCAAATGCAATCGTCTTTGGTGATATGAACGATCCCGAGAGTGAAATCTCGAAACTGATGAACAGTCCGCGCCACTTTAAGGTGCTCGAAGAAATCAATGTCCGTCCGTCCGTTGCCTACATGACGTTGGTGCGCAATCGGGCCGACGATGCTCAACACGAAGGTACACAGGAAGAACCACATCATGGCTGAAGCTTCTTCTAATCTACGCACGCCCCTCATCCTGGGGGACAAGAAACCCATTGAGGTGTCGGACGATATTTGCGGCATTCTTGAGCGGAAGCCTACCCAATTGTGGTGGGCGGCCTTCGGGGTTTCGCTTTTCGTTCTCATCGTGGGCGCGATAGCAACCGCCTACCAGGTAAGTACGGGCATCGGCACCTGGGGGCTGAACAAGTCGGTCGGCTGGGCCTTTGATATCACGAACTTCGTGTTCTGGATCGGTATTGGCCACGCGGGCACCTTGATTTCAGCGATCTTGTTTCTCTTCCGGCAACGGTGGCGTACCTCCGTAAACCGCGCGGCGGAAGCGATGACCATTATTGCTGTTTTGTGTGCTGCGATCTTCCCGTTGATTCACATGGGCCGCCCCTGGTTGGCCTTCTGGCCCTTGCCGTACCCCAACTTCAGAGGCCCCCTCTGGGTGAATTTCCGGTCTCCTTTGGTATGGGACATTTTCGCCATTTCAACCTATTTCATCATCTCGTCGGTCTTCTGGTATGTGGGCCTGATTCCCGATTTGGCCACCATTCGTGACCGCGCGAAAGAGGGAATCCGAAAGAAGATCATGGGCATCCTCAGCCTCGGCTGGGACGGTTCCTACCGAACTTGGGTACGCTATGAGACGGTGTATCTGCTCTTGGCGGGACTCGCGACTCCCCTGGTGGTGTCGGTGCATACCATCGTCAGCATGGACTTTGCGACATCGATTATTCCCGGTTGGCACACCACGATTTTTCCGCCTTACTTTGTGGCGGGCGCGGTCTTCTCGGGATTTGCCATGGTGCTCCTGCTCATCCCTATCGCACGCAAGGTCATGAACCTGGAAGACTACTTTACGATGCGGCACATTGATGCGATGTGCAAGATCATCCTGTTGACGGGCAGTATCGTCGGCCTGGCCTATCTGACCGAGTTCTTTACGGCGGCCTATTCCGGCAGTGTGTACGAGCAATTCGTCTTTATGAATCGCGCCTTCGGCCCCTATGCCTGGGCCTATTGGATCATGGTATCGTGCAATGTCATTTCGCCGCAACTGATGTGGTTTAAGCGCGTTCGCTCAAACCTGTACATAGTCTTTGCCTTGACGATTGTGGTGAATATCGGCATGTGGTTCGAGCGTTTTGTAATCATCGTGACATCGCTGCACCGCGACTATCTGCCCTCCAGTTGGGCGGACTACACGCCGACGATTATCGAATTACTGACACTGGCGGGAACCTTTGGATTGTTCTTCACCCTGTTCCTGCTCTTCTGCCGCTTCCTTCCCGTTATCGCCATGGGCGAGGTTAAAGGTATCTTGAGCTACGGAAGGTCGAAGCGGGCGAGAAACGTATCGAAAACTTGCGACGAGCCAGTGGGCATGACCCCGGCTCTTGAGGGAGAAGAGGCATGAGCCGCCGTATTTTTCTCAGTGTCTTTGACAACGAAGACGATATCATGGATGCCGCCAGGGCGGTGCGTGAAGAGGGCTTGACCATTGTTGATATCTACGCGCCCTATGCTGTTCACGGCTTGGAAAAGGCTGCGGGCTTTGCACCATCGAGACTGCCTTGGATCTGTTTCGCGCTGGGCCTGGCTGGTGCTGCGTTCAAAATCTGGTTTGAGTTTTGGACGACCTCGACTTCCTGGCCGATTAATGTTGGCGGCAAGCCGTGGAATTCGTGGCCTGCCTTCTTGCCGATTACCTTTGAAGTGATGGTCCTTGCCGCTGGCGTCGGGACGGTACTCGCCCTTTTTATCACGTCGCGGCTGTGGCCGGGGAAGAAGGCGGTCATGCCCTTTCCGGGCGTGACGGATGATCGCTTTGCACTGATTCTGGAAGAAAAAGACGCTACCTTCAACGCGGACGCAGTCCGGCGGCTTTGCGAGAAGTATAACGCCGTGCATACCGAAGAGCGCGAGGAGAATAAACGATGACCCGAAAAGGAATAAATGGGTTCCTGTTGGCCCTTCTCCTGATATCCGCGATTGCGGGTTGGGCGATACAGCGTGACGTGAGCGAACCAAATTATCTCTTCATCATGGATGAAATGGTGCACTCGGTGCCCTATGATGCTTTTGCTGCAAATCCCATTTTCCCGGACGGGAAGACCCTGCAGGAGCCTGTGGATGGAACGATCGCCCGGGAGGATCCGTTGCCCCTGTATTACGAGGCCACGCCGGAAGATGCCTTGCGCGCAGGCGTGGAGCTGAAGAATCCTTTCACGGCAGACGACGAGGCCGCGTTGAAACGGGGTGCAAGAAACTATAAGGTTTTCTGCCTTCCTTGCCATGGGCCGACTGGTCGGGGCGACGGCGCGGTTGCCGCGCCGGGGAGAATGCCTCCCATGCCGCTGTTTTCGGAAAAGGCCATGGAGATGAAGGATGGACAGATATTTCATTTGCTGAGCTACGGCCAGGGAAATATGCCCTCGTATGCAACGCAACTATCGCAGCCGGATCGTTGGAAAACCATCCTCCATGTTCGGGGGCTTCAGGCGAAGGAAGCTGCTGCATTGAAGAAGCAGGCGACTAAGGCTGCACAGGCCAATGCAGAGAATGAAGAAGGTCAATCATGAGTGAAAGTACCTTGCAGATGGACCACACAAACGAATCAGAAGGCCACGATGATGTGGCCCGCCTCCTTGCGTCGGATTCAATCCGAAAGTTTACGGTTCCAGAGAAGACCACAAAGACCCTCAAAATTCTCGTTGGCATAGGCGTTGCCGCTATTGTGCTGGGCTTGGCATTCGAGCGCGAGAGCCTGTGGGCCAGCCTCCTCGTGAACAGCTACTACCTGCTTGGATTGGGCTTGGGGGCGATATTCCTCATTTGCACGCTCTATTTGACCGGTGCTGCCTGGGGCATTGTTGTGCGCAGGATTTCCGAAGCAATGACGGGCATCATCCCTGTCGCAGCGGCGGGAATACTCATCGCCATTACCCTCGGAAAATCAATTTATCCCGCCTTCACCGGCGAAGAGCACCTTGTCGGATTCAAGGGATT
>JAJRPE010000461.1 GCA_024280935.1 Candidatus Hydrogenedentota bacterium | reverse complement strand
GGATCGCGCTATTAACGAGTTTCTGGCGGGGGTTTATGGTGCGGCTGCGGCCCCGATTCGTGCGTATATCGATCTGCTCCATGACCATGTGGCGGAAAATAATATCCACGCCGATATCTGGGTAGACCCGCGCACCGCGCCCTTCCTCAATGACGACCTGCTCGCCCAGTCCAGTGTGCTGTGGGATCAGGCCGAAGCAGCGGTAAAAAATATGCCGAAAGTTTTGGCACGTGTTGAGGAGGCCCGTTTGCCCGTGGAGTACGCCATCCTCGACCGGGCCAACGCATCGGGCATGGCCGGGATCAAAATTGATCATGCAAATTTCACGGCGACGGTCGATCCGGTCTTCGGAGAGCGTGTACGACATTTTTTTGCTGTGGCGGAGCGTGCGGGTTTTACGCGGATGGATGAGGGAAGCACGACCCTCGCCGAGTACAAAAAAAACTACGAGAGCACCTTGCAGGAGGGGACGATCCACTTTGAGGCCAAGCCTGCGATTAGGCCCAAGGCGGTGGAGGTGGGGATTTGCTTCCAATACGTCGAAGGCTCCTGGGATCGGGTACCGGATTTTTCGGCCTTGACCCCCAAGCTCACCGGCGTGTCACCCACCATAGGACTCGATGTCTGCAAACAGGCCGATGAGTTTGCTTTGTCCTTTTCAGGGTTGGTCAAGGTTCCGGCGGATGGCCTCTACACCTTTTATGTGGAATCCAATGATGGAAGCTATCTGTATATTGATGGGAAGGAAGTTGTAGAGAACGACGGGCTGCACCGCGCCGAAACCCGTGCGGGAATCATCGCCTTGAAACAGGGCTTTCACCGCATCAAGGTGGATTACTTCCAGGCGGGTATGCGTCTCGCCTTCAAGGTCTATTGGTCGGGTCCCGGTTTTGAAAAGGTGCCTGTGCCAGCGGCGCAGTTGTATCACGAGCCGTGACGGTGGGCACGGTTCCATAGGCCTCCAGGACGATAAATACCGGGATCAAGCAGGGATGCGTTTGGAGAATGTAGGACATCCGTCCCGGTTGTCTCACGAGGCGACAGCCTCGTTCTTTATTTGTTGAATGCTTTTTGTGGTGCTTTTCCAATGCATCGAGCGGCGGTAGCCTTTGCATAAAAAGGCCGTGACCGGCCTGTGACAACCGGGACGGATGTCCTACATTCCAGCGGTTGTCATTGTAAAACCCGAGGACAATGGTGGTTCTCCTGATTGAGGCACTAACCTGCTCCCCCTTTATTCCGCCAGCCGGAAGAAGTGCAGGATACTTTTTCCAGAGGCCAACTCTTTTACCTTCACTGTCCACATGCCCATGGTATCGTTGGGGGCATGATCCAGGGTGATGCTCAGGGTGCCATTGGCCGCACCGTAGTAGCCACTGTGCTCTTCACGGCGACCATCGGGATCGCGCACCGTGACCTCCACCGGGATGACGGCATCCAGGGGCGTGCCGGATTCATCGATGATACTTATGTTGAGGGTGGAGGTGCCCTTGCGTTGTGCTTCGGCAGGGCCTGTTAGCGTAACGGCATCTATGGCGGAATCCGTCATCATCAGCAGGCGGCCACCACCGGGTTCTAGTTGGAGATCGATGTCGGTGATTCCATCGGCCACACGCATCGTGACTTCGCGATGTTGCAGGAGGTCATAGACATGGCCTGTGCGGCGAATAGTCATCGTTGCTTCCGCAGGAAGCCCGTTTTCCATCACGAGTCCGTACTGGCCTACGTAGGAACCGAATTCGCGCTGGTCGTTGATGGCAAATAGGTAGTCGGTGTTTCCAAATCGCCGCCGGTAAGGCAACACGTCGGCCTCCGATGAGTCCAGAAAGTATTTATAGCGCCCGGCAAGTGCCGTCCGAAGATCCGTAGCCCGCGCCCGCAACGCCTTCTTGTCTTCCGCCGCTTTTTTCGTGCGGCTATAGACGGGCACCACGATGTCGGGCTGGATGGCCGAGCACAGCCGTTCGTCGCCCACGATGACACCGCCCGCTGCCTGGAAGGCGTTGACCTTCGCCACGATGTTCTCCGTCAAGACATCGCAATCCATCATGAAGAGTACACGGTAGCCATCTAGATCCCGCTTCTGAATGCTTTCTTCATAGATGATGTCGGCCTGTAAATGGGCATACTGAAGGATGTGGTAGGCATCGCCCGCCCAGGAACCGCCCCAGCCATAGGTGCCGCGTCCGGCAAAGATCTGGGAAGTGAAACTTTCCAGGAAGGCCACATCATTTTTCGCGGCGGGCACCTGAAGCAGGGTGGGTCCCAGCGGTTGCACCACGGTGTGGACGAGATCCTTCAAGACGTTACGGGTTTCCGGGTGGGTGTAGCGATAGGCCGTGTGGGTTTCATTGGGCACGAGGGACTGCCAGCCGTGGTACATGATTCCTTTGATGGGTCGGGCAATCTTGGTCCAGAAGGCTTCCTTGAGGTGCATGGGTGCGATGGTGATATAGGCCGCATCGGGATCGTAGTCTTCCCACGCGGACTGCTTGCGGTCGGAAGAAGCAGCTTGGGCTATGGGAGCCGTCTGAGACCGATACCAGATGATCTGGGTCATTTTCATGATATTTTGGTGTGGATTGCCCTCCGCCATAGCGAAGAGTTCATCCGTCGTGAGGCCGATGCGGATCGGATCGGGGTAGGTGTAGGTCCAGTGGGAAATGAAGTCCACATTGCCACCACTCCCCCAGAGAGACGGCACCCGCACGGCGGGATCGAAAAAGGTCCAGAGATCGTCTCGGCCCGTAGATTTCAGTCCCTCGTTCACCGCCGATTGTACGGCATTCCAGCCATCCCCTTCGCGCCAGAACCAACGATAAAACTGGAGGATTTCGTGATCGTCGGGCACGACGCGGTTGGCCGGGAAGTCACTAATCTTGCTGTACGGAACGCCATTCTTTATCTGAACCAAGTCGGGGTATTCCCGGCCTGTAGCGGCACGGTAGGCGGCGCGGTCATACTCGTGAAAACAGACTTGAGAGCTGTCCCGCACTTCGCTGTTGATGAGGGCGGCATCGAAGGCGGGAAAGTCACCATAGCTTTGAATGACCGAAGCCCCAACATTCTTCGAGAATGCGACGATGCCCGGCGTATTACAACAGGCGTTGACCCGCGTATAGGTTTCGCCATCGGCATAGATCCGCAGCAGCTTGGGCTTCTTGTCCATCCAGTGTCCATTGCCCAGCGAGATGATGACACCCAAATCATCGGCCAGCGCCTGATCGAGCATACGGTAGCTGTCGACAAGGGCCTTTTCGTCCACCGCAGGCACGGGCTCACCGGCATCCCATATCTTCTGGTAGTAGCAGCGGAGTCCCAGGGAATGGGTGAAGCCGATATCCTTGAGCAGGGGGGTGGCTTCGGTGACTTGTTTTATGCCGCCGACACCCCACATCACCACGGGCATCTGATGGGGGAGCTTTCGGGGAACGATTTTCACCGGGAAGGATTCTGTATTTTGATAGGCGGTGTCCCCTTCGTCCAAGGTGTAGGTGACGTTGATGGCGTAATCCCCTGTGCGAAGACGGGTGTTCAGGGGATACGACAAGGTATGGGATTCCCCTGCCGCCAGCGAGGGCACCGTGTAGTTCTGCGTTGCCATGCCGGGCATCACAATGGCGGCCTGAATATTGGCCTGGGGATTCTTACTTACGTTGGTCAGTGCGAAAGTCAGCGTTACGTCCGGCTCCATGCGTCGATACACGGCACGGTGGTGTTTCGCGGCGATGGTCAGGGGGCGAAACTCCCGAACCCCCTTTGTAATCCTGATTTCATCCAGATCACCGGGGAATCCGCTGTAGTAACTGCCCACCCGATCCCCGAGAGAGAGTATGTGGGACCCAGGGAATACACTGCCCCGACCGGTCTTGGTGGAACCTCCGAGGGTGCGCCCGTCTTGCAGGAACTGCACCGTGCCTGCGCCGTCATAGGTGACCGCAAGGTGGCACCAGATGCCCGCTGAAAAGGATGCGCGTTCCGTGGACCACCATGTTTCCGAATCATCGCCAAAACCCAGGGCCAGTCTCAGTTGGCGTTTTCCCTGCTTGTTCGGTGGGTCCAGTGCCCATTGATAATCACGGTGGGCCACGTATTTCTTGTCTATCAGTCGGGCCACGCCATAGTCGGCCAACGCTTCACTGGGACGAACCCACAGCTCCAGTGTAAAGGCTCCCTGGGGAGACAAGTCGGGCGCGTTGGGGACGGCGACCGCATGGCGGGAATCGTCCACAGGCCAGCCAGGAAAGGAAGTTATGCCCGCACCGAAACGTCCTTCGGGCGTGCGCTTGACCCCTTCGATGGTGCCGTTATGCCCATGGCCGGAGGCATCAGCAATAGTATTTCCGGCCCCCTCAAAGTTCCAGAAAGCGATGACGTGCTCTCCCGTGACATCCTTGTTTGCATAGGGAGACTGCCAGGGTTCCGCCTGCTGTGCGAATGCAACAGGGGCAAGTAAGGACAGGGAAAGCATCAAGAACAAGGTGGTGTGACGCACGGATATACCTCAATGGGTTCTGAAACACGAGCAAGGGTCATTAAAGCAAAGCGCAGCGGTGGAGGCAAAAAATTTCGCAAGCCGTTCACGGCCCATGCCATCCTTCCCCTTAAAAAAAGCAACCGACGGGTGCCACGGGTAGGCCTCTCAGGGCTTACCCGTGCAAAACAGGGAACGGCTACACACTTGGCGATAGCCTGTTGAACATACTTTCCAGACACGGGCAAGGGCTATCGCCCCTTGTCCGTGGCACCCCAAGTGGCCTGAACGCTTGCGCCAAAAGGTGCCCCGGCGGGGCACAGGCGCAGGCGCAGCCTTATACCTTCGGCTCTGCCGGTGCTTGTCGATTCAGGGAAGCCGATTGCATGGGCGCATCACAGAAGATCGCTTCCGGCATGAGCGGCACTTCATCGGGGACGATGGGCCGAAACGCCATCCGGTCAAGAATGTCGCGTTGCAGGTCGATGCCTGGTGCAATTTCCTTGAGAAGAAGCCCTTCGGAGACGAGTTGAAAGACGCACCGCTCCGTGACGAAGAGCACCGCCCGCTTATCTTTTCGGGCTTGTTTCCCGCTGAAGGTAATCTGCTCCACGGTCTCAACAAACTTTACGATCTTGCCCTCATGCTGGATACGGAGTTGTCCGTCCTTAACGGTGGCCTCAAATCCGACGGCAGCGAATTCACCACAGAAAATACATTTTCGTGCGGCCTGGGTGATATTGATGAAGCCGCCACAGCCAATAAGACGGGGACCCAGCTTACTCACGTTCACATTGCCCTCGCCATCGGTCTGTGCCATGCCCAGACAGGCCAGATCGAGACCGCCGCCATCATAAAAATCGAACATCGCCGCTTGTGACATGAAGGCCATCGGGTTTTTCGCGGGGCCGAAGTTCTTGCCCCCTTCCGGGAGTCCCCCGATAATACCCACCTCCGTATTCAGGGTAACCTGATCCAGCATCCCCTCTTCAAAGGCGACTTGTGCCACGCTCATGGGAATACCAACGCCCAGATTTACGTTCATACCCGGCACCATCTCCATAAAGGCCCGTCGGCAGATGACTTTTTCCGCGCTGAGGGGCATGGCCGATACGGCTTGGGAAAGGTCGGCCCGTTCCTGTCCCGAGTAACAGGGGTCATGATCGACGAACATGGTGTGGGGGTGGGTCGCACGAGATTGGGCAACGACCACATAGTCTACGAAGATACCGGGAATCTGAACATCGTGGGGGTGGAGCGGAGCGTCGCCCGTTCGCTCCACCTGAACGATAACGATGCCCCCGCTGTTTTTTGCAGCCATGGCGGCTTCCAGGCACTCCATCTCCAGGGCTTCGTCTTCCACAGAGATATTGCCACGGGCATCGGCGGTGGTACCGCGAATCAGGGCAACATCCACCGGGAAGGTATTATAGAGCAGTTTTTCTTCGCCGCCGATCTCGATGCATTCCACCAGGTCTTCACAGGCTTGTGTGCGGGCGTTCATTTTGCCGCCTTCCAGCCGCGGGTCAACGAAGGTGCCCAAGCCGACCTCCGTGATCAAACCGGGACGTTTGGCGGCAATCTCGCGGTAGAGCTGGGCGAGGGTGCCCTGTGGCAGATTGTAGGCCTCGCAGCCCTCCGTGGCGATCAGCTTTACGATGGCCTGGTTGAGGCCGATGTGGCCCGCGATAATGCGTTTTACCATGCCCGCATGGGCAAAATGATTCATGCCCTTGGCTTCCATGCTGAAGGGGCCGATGCCTGCCGTCCAGACGATGGTCAGGTTATTGGGCGAACCCGTTTCCTTAAAGACACGGGGGAAGGCGGGATAGAGTTCCTCGCTGGGCATGGGGACAATGAGCAGCGTTGCGCCGTCGGGTACAAGTCGGGCGGCTTCATCGGCGGAGATTATCTTGGACATGATAGGAGGCCTTCTATCGCTACGTTGTTGCAGGCACCGTGACATGGAACCAGCCGCGAAGATCCCCTTCGTTGAAGCCTGTCGCGCTGTCTTCGGGATAGGCGCTTATCAGCGCAGCCCGTACCGCCGGGGCAATGTTGTCTGTGGGGCCATGACACGGAAGACACTGGGCCTGTACTTTGATGGGGAAAAGGGTCGCCAGGGCACCCGTATCGGGGTTGCGGAGAATGAGGGATTCTGCACGTCGCGATTTTACGTAGGGTAGTGCCCAGGACGGCGCAGCGTTTTCGGGATTGCGCAAGCGGAAGGAGCATCGGCCAATCGTCAAGCCCATGGCCCGGCTGATGGTGGCGGCGATTTCCGGTGCAGCCTCTTTGCAAACCCCAATGGCTGTCGGCGGCCCCCCCGCCTTCATCCCTTCGGCAAGACGAGCCATGAGGGTTTTGGCAAGTTCATCTCGGGCCGCCTCCGCAGCGGCGTATTGGGTGTTCTCTGTCTCCGTGAGCGCGTCTTTGTCCACGACATCCCACGTGCCGACGTTGGCCGCGCAACCCGAAAGATAGGGGAGAAGAAAAACAAGGGTAAGAAAGGGAACGATGCGCATGAGAAATCCTCCCGAATTGGGGCGCACCGCACATGGGGTGCCGGACACCCAAAAAGACATATTACATCCACACGCATTATAGCGAGCCACCGATGGCGGGGCAACTGAATATCGGTCATTTTGTGGCGATTAATTTCTACTGTCGACACTCCGACTATTAGACTGCCGTGCCCGCAGCCGCTGCGGACGACCAGGCCCACTGGAAATTATAGCCCCCAAGCCAGCCGGTGACATCCATCACTTCACCGATGAAATAGAGGCCCGGCACCTTCTTGGCTTCCATGGTCTTCGGCGACAGAGCTTTGGTATCGACCCCGCCCCTCGTTACTTCCGCTTTGGCGTAGCCCTCTGTACCGCTTACCGAAATATCCCAGCGGTTGAGCAATTCGGCCATGGCGCGAACCTTCTTGTCCGACAATTCTCCCAGGGAACAGTTCCAGTCGTGGCGGTCGCAGAGGCGCTTGGCAAAGCGTGCCGAAAGACGGGCACGCAGGAAAGCGCTGGGCATCATTTTCGGGGTGTCCCGTTTGGCCTGGGGCAGGGTCTGGTCGAGCCGTTCATCAGGAAAGAGATTCAAGCGAACCTTTTGGCCCTCCTCCCAGTAGGAAGAAATCTGCAAAATGGCCGGGCCGCTCAGTCCCCGGTGGGTGATGAGGACGGCTTCTTCAAAGGCACGCTTTCCAATGGAGGCCACCGCGTCGAAAGAGATGCCCGAGAGCGCCATAAGATCGTTGTGTTCCTGCGGTTCCAGCGTGAAAGGGACCAGCGCAGGCGTACACGGAATGATGGGTAAGCCAAACTGTGTAGCGAGTTGATACCCGAAATCCGTCGCGCCCAACTTGGGGATGGAAAGACCGCCTGTAGCGACGACCAACGCGGGTGCCTGAAAGGTGCCCTGCGTCGTCTCCACAACGAATCCATCATCTTTTTGAACCGACCGGACCGAACAATCCAGTTGGATCTCCACACCGGCCTTCGTGCAGTCCGAAACGAGCGCGTCGATAATATCCTGGGCCGCGATATCGCAGAACAACTGGCCGAGCGTCCTTTCGTGGTAGGCGATGCCGTGGCTCTCGATCCAGGCGATGAAGTCCTCCGGGGTGTAGCGTGCCAGGGCGGAGTAGCAAAATCTCGGATTATTGGAAAGGTAGCGGGCGGGTTCCGCTTGGAGATTGGTGAAATTACAGCGTCCTCCGCCGGAAATACTGATTTTCTTGCCCACCTTATCATTGTGCTCGATGAGCAGCACCCGTCGTCCCCGTTCGCCCGCCTTGATGGCGCATAGGAGACCGGCGGCACCGGCACCGAGAATGATGGCATCGTAGTTGGTGGTGGAAAGTATCATAGAATTACCAAGGGGATTATGAGGTTGCAGGGAGAGGACACTATCGTAGCATAGGCGTCCCGCCTGTGTGTTAATTCAAAAATTGTAAGCGTTTACGAGCAAGGAGGTTGGGTATCCTGCCCGACGCAAAGGGGCCAACCTCCTTGTCGGCAATGCTTTCAAATAGGGAGGCAAAACAAGCATCTTGTTGGATTCAAGGTCCAGGTATAGCCTCGTTACTCCGCAAGACTTGACAATAAGCACTGTAGTCCACTACATACTGTAGCTCGTTTGTAACCCGTAACAAGGAGTTCCAGCATGGTTGATTACGACACCCACACCGCACACAGCCTCCGCGCATTCTGCGTCCCCGGCGTGCTTATGCGTCGAATCTGGGCCTGTGCGATACTCGCGGGGGTCTTGGCCGCTGGCTCGGCGGTCGCCGTATCGGTTAGCACAGACGAGATGGCTGTGGTCCGGCAGTGGATGACCGGCCATTTCGCTGGCGAGTCTCGCACGATTCCTTTTTCCTTCGACTACGGCGCGAAGTCCTCAAAGAGCTTACTGGCGGGCTGGACACGGGAGGTCGTATCACGGAAGCTTGATGATGCACGCACCGAACGGACATTCCGATTCACTGATCCCGCGTCAGGACTCGAAGTCCGCTGCGTGGTCGTCGAATATGCCGATTTTCCAACCGTGGAATGGACGGTATATTTCAAGAATAATGGTGCTACCGACACGCCTGTCCTGGCGAACATCCAGGCGCTCGACACGGCCTTTTCCCGTGTGGGAGAAGAGGAGTTTCTGCTGCACCACAGCAAAGGTGCCCAGTCAAAAAACTCGGACTACGCCCCGCTGGAAACACGCCTGGGACCGGGCGATGCCAACGTTTTCTCTCCCACCGGCGGCCGCCCCGCCAACGGTGCCTGGCCCTATTTCAATCTGCAGTGGGGCGATCAGGGGGTGATCGTGGTGGTCGGCTGGCCCGGACAGTGGCAATCCGAGTTTACGCGTGACGATGGCCGCGAAATCCATATCCGCACGGGGCAGCAGCAGACCCACTTCCGGCTACGCCCAGGCGAAGAGGTCCGCAGCCCCCGCATCGTGTTGCAGTTTTGGCAGGGACGTGATTGGATCGGTGCCCAGAACATCTGGCGGCGTTGGATGATGGCCCACAATATGCCCCGGCCGGGAGGAAAGCTTCCGCCGCCGATGGCCCTCGGATCGAGCTATCGGGTGCATCATGAGATGACCCAGGCCAATGAAGCCAACCAAATCATGTTCATCGACCGTTACCTGGAAGAGAAGATTCCCATAGATTACTGGTGGATGGATGCGGGCTGGTATCCTTGTGATGGCGAGTGGCATCGGGTAGGCACCTGGGAACCCGACCCCGAGCGCTTCCCCAGGGGGCTCAAACCGATCAGCGATCACGCACACGCCAACGGCATGAAGACGCTGTTGTGGTTTGAACCGGAGCGGGTCAAGGAGGGTACTTGGCTGGCCGAACATCATCCCGAGTGGTTGCTCGATGGTGTCCTCCTCGATCTCGGTAATCCCGATGCCCTCCAGTGGCTCATCGACCACGTCGACACCCTCCTCACCGTGCAGGGCATCGACCTCTACCGCCAGGACTTCAACATGGCCCCACTGGCGCATTGGCGCAAGAACGACGCCGAGGATCGCCAGGGGATTACGGAGATCAAACATGTCACCGGCTACCTTGCCTTCTGGGATGCGCTCCGTCGCCGTCATCCAGACATGCTGATCGATTCCTGCGCGTCGGGTGGCAGACGCAATGAGCTGGAAGCGATGCGCCGAGCGGTTCCGCTGTGGCGGAGCGACCACGCCTACGAACCGGTTTCCATGCAAAGCATCACCTATGGTATTTCGCTGTGGCTGCCCTACCACGGGACCGGCAACGGCGCCTACTACGACCGCTTACCGGCCTACCTCGATCCGGCGGCTCCGCCCCACACCACCCCCATCGATCCCTATGTGTTCTGGAGCGATTGCGCGCCGGCCAACAATTTCGTCTTCGACATGCGATCTAGGGACATCGATTACGAAGCGCTCCGTCGTCTCATGGAAAAGCGCGAGAAACTCGTCGCCAACTGCTACGGCGACTACTACCCACTCACGCCTTATGCCCTGGACGAATCGGTGTGGATGGCCTGGCAATTCCATCGCCCCGAACACGACGCGGGCGCGATCCAGGCCTTTCGGCGTGCTCAATGCCCGGATGAGCAAACCCGTTTCAAGCTGCGCGGACTCAACCCAAAGCAGGAGTACCTCGTGACCGACCTGGCGACGGAAAAATCAACGAAGCACCGGGGACGCGAATTGCTCGATGTCGGCCTAAGCATCGTAATTCCCGAGCAGCCGGGTGCGAGCGTTCTCACCTATAGGGCAGTCCCATGAACGGTCGTTTGGAAGCGATTCGTACTGGACTACCTACCTGCGTTTTATGAAGAAAGAATACGTGCAGGCGGCAATGGGCAGGTCGAAGTTATCCCCGCACTAACGGATCGCAGGGTTATTTTGCCAGATTCCCTACGTGCCAGGACGCTGGTGATGTTGTCACCCTTCAATGCAGATTGAATATTCAATATTCAATCTACAAGGCGGATCATTCTCCACTTCGAGGGGGCATCGATGTAATGGCGTGGTTGCTCACTTGAGTGATTCTGCTAACGCTGAATCTACCATGGCAATGATTCCAAATTGATCGTGTATCTCTTTACCCCTCCCCCAACCACTTCGCGGCATCCTTGGCCCAGTAGGTGAGGATCATCTTGGCTCCCGCACGCTTGATCGACAGCAACGACTCCATAGCCGCCTTCTTCTCGTCCATCCAGCCGTTGGCACCCGCTGCCTTGATCATGGCGTATTCGCCGGACACGTTGTAGGCCGCGATGGGCAAGTCGAAATTGTCGGCGCACCACCGGATCACGTCGAGGTAGGGCAGGGCGGGCTTGACCATGACGATGTCCGCGCCCTCTTCGATGTCGAGTTCGATTTCCCGCATGGCCTCATTCAGATTGGCCGGGTCCATCTGGTAGGAGCGGCGGTCCCCGAAGCTGGGGGGGGATTCGGCGGCATCCCGGAAAGGCCCATAAAAGGCCGAAGAAAACTTGGCGCTGTAGGCCATAATGGGCACATCGCTCATCTCCGCTTCATCCAGGGCCAGACGAATCTCTCCGATGCGGCCGTCCATCATATCGGAAGGCGCGACCATGTCGGCACCAGCCTGCGCGTGGGCGAGGGCTTCTTTCACCAGCAGTTCCAGCGTCTTGTCGTTATTCACATCGGGGTTGCCGTCGCGGTTTGGCTCGATGGCACCACAATGGCCGTGGTCCGTGTATTCGCACATGCAGACATCGGTGATCACGCACAGTTCCGGGCACGCCTTCTTGATGGCTTCCACGGCCTGGCATACGATGGCATCGTCGGCGTAGGCCTGGCTCCCAAGGGCGTCTTTGATTTTGGGAATCCCAAAAAGGATGACGGCTGGAATCCCCAGCCCTTCAAGCGCCTTGCATTCTTCCACGAGGGTATCGACGGAAAACTGAGACTGGCCCGGCATGGACACAATGGGCTTGCGGATGCCGGTGCCAGGCCGCACAAAAAGGGGCTGGACGAAATCGGAAACATTAAGTTCGGTTTCACGCACCATGCGCCGCATGGTTTTGTTGCGACGCAACCGCCGCATCCGGGTCATGGGAAACATGGATTATTCTCCTGATTGGATTTATTTCACCACAAAGGCGCTATTTTCTGTCTTCCTGGGAAAGAAATTCTTTCAACCACGAATGGACACGAATCTACACGAATAAGAAAGCAATAAACAAAAACGAATATTGACCACAGATGACACGGATATTTGGTCCCAAAGGTTTTCCGATAATCACCAATCAATCGTATTGCTCAGACGGGTTCTTGCAAGTGCCTTTTTCTGGAGTTTCGTTTTGTTTAATCCGTGTTATCCGTGTCATCCGTGGTCAATAAAACATGAACATGATGGCCAATAGTACAAAGAACTCAAAGAGTAATTTTTTGTGCTCTCTGTGTTCTTTGTGGGTAAGCGTTCAGCGGGTCCAGGAGGGCGGGTTTTCCTACCCGCAGCAGGACACCCGTTGCGCCAGCCGATGTAGGTGAGGCATGGGAAAAGATGAGATGCCTTTGCTGGCACAACGCTTCCTTTGCTACGGACTGGAAAGTCCGTACTCCTGCCAGCCGTGAACGCTTACTATTTTTGTAGACTGTCACACGCTTCCTTCCACAATGGCATAAATGAGTTCGGGCACTTCGTGTTGCTCGGGTTCGATGGCGATCTCCATGCCGAGTTCGGTGGCAGTGGCGGTCGTGATGGGGCCAATCGATGCAAAGCGGGTATTCTCCTTCAGGCGCTTCAAACCCGCTTCACCCACGACCGTTGCAAAATTCCGCGCCGTCGATGAACTTGTGAAGGTCACGAGATCCGGCTTGGTCGTCATCATGGCCTCAACCGCCCCCGGTGCAATCTTCGGCATAACCGTTTCGTAAACCACACATTCCGTCACTTCAGCCCCCGCCCCACGCAGGGCCTCCGGCAGCGCGGGCCGGGCCATGTTCCCCCGGGGCATAAGGATACGCTTGCCCGTCAGGTCATTTTCCAGCGTGCGCAGACCTTCCAGGATGGACTCGGCCACATACTTCTGGGGGGTGAGCGTTATGGGCACCTTATGGGTGCGCAACGCCGCCGCCGTGGCCGGGCCAATCGCGCAAAAGGCCGCCGCCCGGAATTCCACCAGGTCTCGCCCACCGGCTTCCAGGGCGGTCACGAAGTGGTTCACGCCATTGGCGCTG
Source organism: Candidatus Hydrogenedentota bacterium (assembly GCA_024280935.1). Taxonomy (GTDB): domain Bacteria; phylum Hydrogenedentota; class Hydrogenedentia; order Hydrogenedentales; family JAEUWI01; genus JAEUWI01. The sequence continues at coordinate 15,514 of JAJRPE010000461.1, read as the reverse complement.
GTGAAAATGAGCCAGTCATAGACCCCTTCTCCTTCAACGGGCGATTCCGGCGACACCGGATTCACCACAATCGTCGGAAAGTCCACCACCGTCGCGCCCAGCTCTGCCAACTCGCTGGAAAGGGTACTGGCCTGGTTCTCCGCCCGCGTCACGACGATGGTCCTGCCTTTGAGGGGCTGCTTTGGTTTCAAGGCATCCAAGGCAACCTGCTGAATAAAGGTCGCCGCGCCCTTGTTCCTAAGGACCGTCGCCACTGCCCGGCCCAGGGCCTCCGGCGCGTCAACAGGCCCCGATTTTGTGGCACGGATAACCTGCCCGCCATCGGGACTGCACGCACAGGCGTTCAGGGTGAGGATCTCGCCTTCCACCGTCGCCAAGGCACCCAAAGGCACCTGGCACCCACCGCCGAGGGCATCCAGCAAGGCACGCTCCGCCGTGGCCGCCGCCGCCGTTTCCCTGTGGTGCAGTTGGGCCAACAGGGTCTTGAGGGCTTCGTCATCTTCGCGAATTTCTATACCCAGCGCGCCCTGTCCCACCGCCGAAAGCATATATTCCGGCTTCAGACATTCCGTAATATGTTCGTCGAGGCCCAGCCGCTTCAAACCAGCCGTCGCCAGTATGATGGCATCCAATCCTTCGCTGTGCAGCTTCTTTAAGCGCGTGGGCACATTTCCCCGGAGGTCCACCAGTTCAAGATCAGGACGACAGGCCAGCAACTGCACCTGGCGCCGGGTACTTGAGGTACCCACTTTCGCGCCCTGAGGCAGGTCCATGAGGCCGACACCGGAAGCGCTAATGAGGGCATCGGCAGGATTCTCCCGCTCGGGAATGGCCCCCAGTGCCAGACCACCGGGTAATTCCGTGGGCAAATCCTTCAGGCTATGCACCGCCAGATCGACCGTGCCATCCAGCAGGGCTACCTCCAATTCCTTGGTAAACAGGCCCTTGCCGCCCACTTGGGCCAGGGGAACATCCGTTACCCGATCACCCTTGGTGCTGATAATCTCGACCACCACCTCAATGTCCGGCGACAGCGCCCGCAAACAATCGGCGATATGGTTGGTTTGGGTCAGGGCCAGATCACTGCCACGGGAACCAATTACAATCCGGGTCATCCGGTACCTTCCTCCAGGCCAAAAAGCCGTTTTACCAGGTGCAACACCCGGCTGGGATCCTCCCGTGTAACTTCCTGCTTGATTTGGCGCATAGGCCGTTGCAGGATATTGTTCACAATACGCTTGGTTAAGTACTCCACCTCCGCCCGCTGTTTCTCCGTCAGGTCAGGCAGGGTGCCCAAGGTTTTCTCCAGTTCCCGCTCACGAATAGCGTTCAGCTCCCGAGTCATGGAGACGATAGTCGGTTCGGCATAGAGGCTTTTCCGCCAGTGGATGAACCGGTCCACCTGATTCTCCACCATCTTCAGGCACGTATCCATCTCCGCCCGGCGGGACTCCAGATTTTGCGCGGCCACCGACTCCAGATCGTCCATGTCGTAACAATAAACGTTATCCAACTCCGTCACCTGGGCATCCACATCTCGTGGCACCGCGATATCAATCACAAACATGGGGGCCTGCTCCCGCTTGCGCAGGGCCTGCTTGAAATCTGCCGCCATCAGGATGGGTTCTTTGGCCGACGTGGAGCTGATGATGATGTCCGCACGATGGAGAAAATCCTGAAGATCCGCCAATGCAAGGGCCTCGCCGTGGTAGCGTTCAGCAATGACCTCCGCCTTGGAAAAGGTTCGGTTCGCCACCAATACCTGGCCTACCCCGTGACCCACCAGGCTCTTCAACGCCAGTTCGCCCGTTTCACCGGATCCAATAACCAGTACGGTTTTCTCGGACAAGTCCCCGAAGATGGAGGCCGCCAAATCGACCGCCACCGAGGCTACCGAGACCTTGCCCACATTGATGTTGGTCTTTGTGCGCACTTCCTTCGCTACCTTGAAAGCACGCTGAAAAAGGGCGTTCAGTATCTTGTCCGTGGCCCCTTCCGCCTGGGCCACCAGATAGGCATCATGCACCTGGCCCAGAATCTGGTCTTCTCCCACCACCATGCTGTCCAGGCTTGAGGTCACACGAAATAAATGGGCCACCGCCTCCCGGTCCGCGTATTCATAGACATGCTTGGCGAAGGCCTCAGGCTCAATATCATGCCAGGCCGAAAGAAAGACCCGCACCTTCTCTTGCAATTCCTCAGAGCTTGCGTCATCGCGGGTGTAGACCTCCACGCGGTTGCATGTGCTGAGGATAACCACGCCGCCCTCGTGAAGTTCCTGCTTCAACTTGAGCAGGGCTGGGGAAATCCGTTCCTCGGGAAAGGAGAGGCGCTCGCGCAATTCCACCGGGCACGTGTGGTGGCTGAATCCGGTCAGGGATATGGTCATCCAGCCGCCCCATAGAAATTATGGTCCTGTGCGCCCAGGAGGGTTAATACCAAGTAAAACCCGATCAGCGCTGCGGTCCCATAGCAGACAAGATAGGCCAGCTTGGGACCCCGGAGCCATCCAATGGCGCGGGCGTGAAAGGTGAAGGCGTAAAAAAGCAACATGGGCACGGACATGGCAACTTTTGGGGAGATCCACCAGGTCGGGCTGAGCTTATCGCCCTCGTACCAGACCCAGAACCCGCCCACAATGAGGGTAACAACAAACGTAGGGTAGCCCGCTCGAATGAGCTGAAACAGATTCTTATCCAGGGCATCCAGGGAGGGCAGGCGCTGAAAGAGCCCGGTGGTTTTCCGGTGTTTAAGGCGGTGCGCCTGAAATACATAGGCCACCCCATTAAGTCCCGCCAGAAAAAAGAGGGCAAAGGCCAGAAAGACCAGGCCCACATGGGCGATGAGGAGTCCGCTGCTGAGTTCCTTGGGGGCCACGGAAAGAGCCGGGTAGGCCGTAAAGAGGCTCAAAACTCCGATGAGCGACAGGGCGGGCAGATAGAAGCAGAGTAAGGCCCGATGGCTGGAAAAAACCGCCAGTTGCACCATGATAACCGCCAGGCTCAGCGTCGTAAACAAACACAACGAATCAACGGCCGTGGTATACGGTACGAGCTTCCATTGGAAGGCGCGAAGCCCGCCCGTGACGATCAAGCTGGCCAGCGCCACGACCGCCAAGCGATAGGCAACGGTTAGCCAGTTTCCATTTCGGTTCGCCCCCATATAAAGCAGAACGCTCCCCGCACTGCAAAACAACAGGACGATTCCCAGAATATAAGTGGCGTAGACGAAGGCCGTGTACATCATAGTTCCTCCGAAGTGGCAGGCGGCGCGACGCGGAGACGGTCTAATACGAAATCCGTGTCGGACCTGGCCCCATGATTAAGACGGGCCAGCATCCCCTATAGCATAAGCCAAATGGGGCCTGCGTTGCCATTTTCTGCGCCGCCGACCACGTGCTGGTCATCCCCGAGGGGCAAGGAAAACGTATTCGATCTTGATGATCTGAGTCCGCGTTCGATTTTTCCGTCGTTCATCGGGTCTTACAATAGCGGCAGTTTCACAGGTTGCCCGGTTTCGTAGCAGCGTTGCGCCGCGTAGACGACCTCATGCGTGCGGAGCGCATCTTCCAGATTACAGTGGGACTCCCGGTCGTTGAGGATGCAATCTACGAAGTGATCCATTTGTCCTTGAAAAGGGTGGTGGCTTACGTCGGAACTGTCGGGGGTGATTCCGGGAATCTCTTGCCAATCGTTTTGTCCGGGGATCGTGCGGGACCAGAGTTTATTGTCTCGCACCGAACCCTTGTCACCAAATATGCGCAGGGGAAAGGCGTAGGGCTGAATGCACTCGAAGTTGACGGAAACCTTTCCCAGAACGCCGTTCGAGAAACGGATGAGTATCAACTCAAGCCCGGGATACTCCAACGGATCGCCCTCGTGCCAGTCATTGCTCAGCGGATTGTATTGCGATGTGGATTGTCCGCGCAGGCCCCCGGCATAGGCGAATACCTCGACGGGCTTCGCCGCCTCTTCTTCGCCTGGCGCGGCGAACCACCGAAGCGCGTCGATGGCGTGGCAGCCCGCGACCAGCGCCGCACTGCCGCCGTATTCCCGTTGGCGGCCCAGGCCGAAGCCCGCCCACCAATCGCCCGCGTAACTGAGGTAATCCGCTTCCACACTGTAGACGCGCCCCAGATCGCCTTCGGCGATCATCGACTTCAGGGTCCGAAATAGCGGATTCCAGCGAAGCACAAAACTTACAATCGTCTTGATGCCTGCTTCCTTGACGGCGTCGTGCATCGCCCGGGCATCTTCAAGCGTCATGGCCGCAGGCTTCTCAATGACGATATGCTTTCCTGCTTTTGCGGCGGCGATGGTGTTTTCGGGATGCAGATGCTGCGGTGTACACACGGAGACGATGTCTACTCCCGGATGGGCAAGCGCCTTTTCATAGTCGTCATAACAGGGCACGTCCAGATCGAATTCGGCGGCCCGCGACTGTGCGCTTTCCAGGGTGCGGCTGGAGATGGCCACAATTTCCGTATGGGGATTGTTTTGAAAAGCCTGGATGTGTTGCGTAGAGACCCAGCCCGCTCCGTGAATCAGTACCCCTTGATTGTTGTCCACTATAACGTTTTCCTTTCGTCGTGGAAGCCTCGCGCATCCATTCACTATTCTTCATTCCGCAGCGCGGATTCGATAGAATCACGCAAGGCCTTCGGCGCATCAGCCACGTACCAGTGGATCCCCGCGTCGATGAGAGCACGCAAAGAATTCGAATCAAATACAAAAGGCCGTACCTGAAGGGTCACCCCCATCTCCCGGGTCGTGGCAACCGCCTCCTTCAAAAAGGCCTCACCCATTTGGTAGCTGCCCGGCCCCCCCGCTTCGGCGGGCTTGAGGTGTAACTGAATCTGGTCAATCCCCGCGAACTTCGTCTCCGCAAGCTCTCGAAAACGGGATGGAATCTTCTCCGGCGATCCGCCCAACCACGTCATTGTACGCGCCCCCGGCCAAGACGTACTCAACACCAGGCACGCCGCCGGACTGCCATGAACAAATATCACCTGCCCCGTCACCTTTTTCGCCTTAATCATGGCGATGACCTGGGCGTTGTCCACATCCTTCAGATCGAGATAAAGCTGGCGTGCGGGGTCTGCGGCGAGCAAATCCAACACGGCATCCAGCCGGGGCACACGCTCCCCGGCATAGGCCCTATCAAAATGACTGCCCGCATCCCACGTCCGAAGCATCGCATACGGAATCGCACGAATATTCTTGCCCGCCCATTCCAGCGGTGCATCCGTGGTGCGTTTCGGTGTCCTGTCGTGTATGCAGACCAGCACCCCATCCTGCGTCGTCCGAACATCCAACTCCGGCACGGCACCTGGAATTTTCCAGGCGTAGTTGAGGGCCGCCAGCGTGTTCTCCGGCACCTCATCCAACCCACCACGATGGGCCTGAAAATAAATGGGGGGTGCTTCCGCGTACACAAGCCCGCTGGACAGCAGCGCCAGAAACAGTACCAGAAACAGTACCAGCGTGGTCGCCCCACGATAGAATGACCGTAAATATTTTGCAAGCAGTTTCATAATGTTCTCCTCATGGTTCAGGACATCTTGGTGAACTCAAAACCGACAAAGGAATTCTCAAGGGTGCCACCCTCACACGCAGCCGGTTCCCGGCTAAGTTTGCGGGTGCGGGTTCCAAGTACATCTCTCGCGCTATCACTTGGTCCGAAATAGATGGCGTAACATTCCTGCCCTCTCTCCTTTTGCGCACGGGCCACTCTGGTGGCTTGCACCCGCAAGCTCCCCCGCTTCGCTCCTCCGCGTGAGGGTGGCACCCTTGACGATTCCTTGTTGATCAAATTTGGGTTGCGGCCCGGTCACTTCAACCCACCCATCAATCCCTACTCCGAATTCCGAAATTTCTTGAGCAATCCTCGCAACCCTTTCTTCTTTGGTTCCGGTGGAGCCTCCTCCGCAGGTGCGCCGACTATCTCCAAGTCATAGAGCCGTCGGGTTGGGGCTTCCATCTGCGGTTCATGCGCTTGGTCCTCTTGCCCGGCCTCTCCATCGCCCTCCTCCGGCATCACTTCCGCAACTTCGCTTTCTTCCCTTTGTTCCCAGGTAAAGGCACCCGACGGAGCTTCTTCCTCGTCCACTACGTCGTCGTCAGGCGTTGTTGTCTCTTCGACCGGCTCCGGTTTTTCCAACATGTCGCTCGGTCCCATGAGCGTTATCATGACTGCGCCGGAACCCGACCCGGTAAAGGTCTCTCCATCGGTGTCGAGACGCTGTCGAAGCAAGGGCTTCCAACCGTCCTCGGGTGTGTAGGTGTGAAAACGCAAGCGCATCAGATTCTCGGTCTTGCAGGACGATTCATCTACGTACCATTCCAATTCCCACGGCAGGTCGTCATTACCCTGCTCCCACACCGGACGCACCGTGGGGGTGAAAGGCTCTTGCCCGCCGGGATAAGGCCTGGGTGGATACTTCACGGCCTCCAACGACACGGCACCCGGCCTTTGGAGGGTGAAGGAACAGGAGCCGTCAAGGCCGGGCGTTCCCAACACGATATGACGCCCGTAGCCCTGCGTGGCATTCTGTGTCATCCCGTCGTAGCTGAAGTGGGTGGGCTTCATGCGGCGATCCAGGAACAAGTCCATCTGGTCGCTGTAATGGGGTGAGGCCGGATTTTCGGATGCGCCAAAAGGAACGATGCTCGACGCGCGGGGCCTTTCACCAAACTCAACGACCATGGCAAAGCCATAGCCAAAATTGGTCTGGGATCGCCCGCCCAACGACACCGGGTTACCCGCCAGAAAGATGGCGTCTCCCGTGTCGGCACCAAACATAGCCTCCTCCCGTCCACCGCGCCGCAGTCGATGCACCTCTCCCCAGGGAATCGCCAATCGGTTAAAATCGTTGCGCATGGCCCGTGCGGCATCGTTGGCGGCCTCCAATGCGTAGCTCTGCGCCGCCCCCGAGTTTTCGAGCAATCCGCGGTACAGTGCCGCTTCAGAGGCAAAATCCGCTTGGTGCCGCGCTATCATCAGCGCCCACCAGCGGTTGTAATAGACGAGAGCCTCGTTGTCGCGATCCGATGTAAGGTTCCAGTTCTGCAGCAGCGTCAGGCCCGTCACCAGGTCGGGGTGGGCGGCACGCAGCAGGTCGGGTCGGGCTTCCGCCATGGCCAACAAGAGCGACACCATGTCCGCCGCCGCTGGCAAATAGGTGTCGTAGAGCATGGCCTCCATATCCGCCGGGGTGAAGCGCCCGGATGATAGAATCTGGCGCACACGAAAGACCCGATAGCTTTCCTCTTCGGGAACCAGCCATGTCGGCCAGTCCCCCGCAACCAGATCGCTGTCCGTCGTCGCCAGCCAGGGCGGCGTGCCGCAGGCCTGGATATAACCCGCTTTCGGATTCACGATGCTGGGCAACTGGCCGGGTGCCACGATAGCATCCCACGCGAAACGCTCACGGCTCGCATCCAGCGGCTTGGACCAGTTGATGGGATTTCTGTCCTCCGCCGTAATGGCCGTAGTCCTGTTCCCGGTTCGGGCGTTGTACAAATAAAAGAGGTTCCCCACCTGATCGGCATAGAGCACTTGGAAACAAGGCAGTTGATGAAGCAGCATGGCCTCCTGGAAGCCGGCCAGATCCGTTGCGTAGGCCATCTGCATCAATTGGCGCAAACCGCCAAACTGGCCGAAAGCTCCATTCCGCCACGAATACAACGCGCCATCCGTACCCGCCAACATGGGGCCACGACTACCCACGTAGGAGGGTTCCGAGCGCTCCTCAAGTCCCCCGGCATTCCGGACGTAGTAGGGCTTGGCCGTGGCCATGAAGCTGAGCACCGGTGCCATATCCTTCACAATCGAAGGGCGGCTTATATCGTTGGGGTTGTGGGACAACGACGGGTCCATGTTCTCGCGGTAGAAATCCGCGATATCCGCTTTATTCGGCGTGAGCGCCCAGCCAAGGTGGGTGTTGTGCCCCATCATAAGCACCGGCACCCCCAGAAGCGTGGCACCCGCCCAGTTCATCTTGCCCACCATGAGATGGGCCTCGTACCACTGGTAGGGTGCCCGATAATACTGGTGGGGAGCCATAACCAGCAGGGCCTTGCCATCCACCGTGTTCGACGGAGCCAGCGCCCAGGCATTGGCCCGTTGCAAGGGCCGCTCCGGGTGGTAGACATCCGGCAAGTCGAAGGGTGCCGAGGTCACCATAAGAAAGTGCCAATAGGCCAGCACGTCCATGGGCTGAACCCCCTCCACCCACGTCGGCACATCAGCCTTGTGATCGAATATCCATGTATTAATCCCCAGCGCAAAGCCCTCACACAAATCCCGCGTTACCCCATCGGCCTCCGCCATGGCAGCGCGACTCACCTCCGCGTTGGCAATTTTTATGGCAAAGGCGTCGCCCTCAGCAAAGGCCTCGCCACCCACCGCCGCCGCACGACCCAAGGCCATGCGGTAGGCCATCAACATGGATTCCAGATGGTCCCCTGCCTGCGCATACCCAAAGGCAAAAGCCATGCTACGAATCGAACCCGCGTGAACATGGGGCGTGCCATAGCCGTCCCGATAAAGCGTCGCCTCATCCCAGGGGGTCGCAGAAGGCATGGCAGGCTGGGCAACGGCTGTGCCCCCCATCACGCCGAGGCAAAACACGAGAAGTACCCCCACAATCCGCCGCATCTGTGTGTGTATTTTCATTGAACTACGCGTCCACCCTGTCCTTTAGAACGAAAGCCTTCATAAACCACTTCACGACACCGAAAAGCTCCCCTCCTTGGAGGGGTTGGGGGTGGGTCGATTTTTCGTGCGCATCTCCAAACCCGTTCCGAACTTTTTCGCTGACCCGCGAAAAACACAGGCGGGACGCCTATGCTACGTTCACTCTTCAAACTTCACTCTTCACCCTTCTAACTTCACTCTTCAAACTTCATTTCTTTCTTTGCGCCGCCATGAATTCCGCCATCTGGGCCAGGGGTTCCGGCTCGATGCCCGCACGGCGTGGACTAAGACATTCGCCGCCGTCCAGGGTCACGATGGAACCTGTCATCCAGGATCCGGCCTCGGAGGCCATGAAGACCACCATGTTTCCGATTTCTTCCGGCTCTCCCGCACGGCCCAGGGGAATGGTGTCTTTTTGATCGTCAAAGCTCCCGCCCATGGCGAAAGCCTTTTTCACGCCTTCGGTGATAATGGGACCGGGTGCCACGGCGTTGACACGAATGCCAAAACGCGCCCACTCCAAGGCCAGGGTCTTGGTCATGGCATCGATGCCCGCCTTGGCGGAACAAGCCGGCACCATGCCCACCCAGCCATTGTGATGGAGGGTCATGCTCGTGCTCACGATGGTGCCGCCGTCTTCCTTGAGGTAGGGCATGGCCGCGCGGCAGCAGTAGAAGGTGCCGTAGAGATCGATCTCCAGCACGGCCTTCCACTGGTTGTCGCTGAGCTTCTCCGCCGGATAATAGAAATTTCCCGCCGCGTTGTTCACCAGGATATCGAGCCGCCCCATGGACTCCACCGCCTGGGCGAAGGCCGCATTGACGTTTTCAGAGTCGCGCACATCCAGGGCAACGCCCATCGCCTTGATACCATACGCCGCCTCCAACTCCTTCGCGACCTCTTCGCATTTTTCCACGCGCCGACTGGCAATGACGATATCTGCCCCGGCCCGGGCCAGGCGATGACTGATGCCGTAGCCAATACCGGAGGCACCGCCGGTTACGAGGGCCACTTTGCCCTTGAGAATGCCATCCTTGAATATATAGGGAACGTCCATGAAATGTCCTTTGAATCGACAGGCGGAAATGGTTATGGTTAAAGCGGGTAAGATAGCGCCCGCCTATCATAGGTAATTCGTCGATGTGCAGCAACCTTTGTGTTCGTGGCTTGCCCCAAGCGCACGAACCTTCGTCCCTCAGGATCGCGCGGCACATCCGTTGGGGCAAAGTCATCGGGATGGAGAGACGGTGAGTCCAGATTCCCAGGCCACCCATGGCAAAGCCAGTATCCACCCTCCACAACGAACCCGACCCACCAGTCGTGCCGCGCGATCCTGAGGAACGAAGGTTCGTGCGTCCATTTGCGCCACACCCCCGAAACCCCACACCCCCGATTCCCCTTCCCATTCCATGGCCCTTTCCACTACACTGCGTGAATCCAATTCTTGGCCCCAATCAAGGAACAAGCCCCATGAAACAGCTATTAAGCCTCCTCTTCATCGCCCTTGGCGCAACCGCAGGGGCGAACTCTTCCCCCATGCTTGCCGCACCGGATATCGCCGCCCTCCAGCTCCCGGATGTACGCATTACATCGGCCCAGCATTACGAGGCCTCCGATACGCGCAAGGCCAAGGTGGCACACCTGAAGGTGGATGGTGTGATTGGCGGCTCCATCCGCTTTGAGCTGTTACTACCCGACGATTGGAACGGACGCTTCGCCATGGGCGGCGGCGGCGGATTGGTCGGCTCGGTGCAGAACGGTATCCGGCGCTCCATAAACGATGGTTTCGTCACCGCAGGAACAGACACGGGCCATCAAGCGGGCGGTACGGATGGCAGTTGGGCACTGGACAACGTAGAGGCCTTCGTTAATTTCGGTCATGTAGCGGTTCACCGGACCGCCGTAGTATCCAAAGCAATCATCCGGGCCTACTACGGCAAGGGAGCGGAAAAATCGTATTTCGTGGGCTGCTCCCGGGGCGGTGGTCAGGCCATGATGGAAGCCCAGCGCTACCCCGAAGATTTCGACGGCATCGTGGCGGGCGCACCGGCCTTCGACTGGACTGGTTTCGCAGCCCTTGGGATCTTTCTCTCTCAGGTACAATACCCGGATCCTAACAAACTCGACAAAACCTACCTCACCCAGGCCGTCCTGGACCGGGTCTACGATGCCATCATGGCGCAGGTCGATGAAAAAGATGGTCTGAAGGATGGCATTATCGACGATCCCACCGCCGTGACCGTAGATTTCGCGTCCATCCCCGACCTGAGCGCCGACCAGCGCCGGGCGCTGAAGGCCCTCTATGATGGGCCGAGCAATTCCGACGGCCCCATTTATCCCGGATTTCCGGTGGGTGCCGAAAAGGGACCGGGCGGACTCTTCGAATGGCAGGTCGGCCCCACTCCCGACCGGGTCAATCTGGGCTACGCCTTCACCACCAACATCTACAAGTATTTCATCTTCAACGATCCCGCCTGGGACTATTCCACCTACGACTTTGACGGCTGGGCGGAAGATACCCACCTCGCGGGCACCGTGCTGAATGCGACCGACCCCGATTTGACCCCCTTCGCAGCGCGGGGCGGAAAGCTCATCCTCTGGCACGGCTGGGCCGATGCCGCCCTCCCTGCCGAAGCCACCATCGACTACTATGAAAACGTCCTCCTCCACGACAACAACGCCATGGACTACGCCCGCCTCTTCATGATACCCGGGTGTTACCACTGCAATGGTGGCCCCGGCATTTCCGGCGTAAACTGGCTACAGGAAATCATCGAGTGGGTCGAAGAAGGCACCGCCCCGGAGCGCATCATCGCGCACCGCTCCGCCAAGGACGACAATCCGGCCATGACACGCCCCCTGTTCCCCTATCCACAGCGTGCTGAATACGATGGCAATGGCGACCAGAACGATGCCGCCAACTTCGTCGTGCGCACGCAGTAGGCCTTCGATGAAGGCGAAGCGTCGACGAGTGCGAATGCTGCTGTCTCGGCGCACACCATATCCCAGTTATCTGGTGTATAAGATCGGACCCAATTATTGCTCATTGGTGAACAACATCAGTCGCCAATTACGTCTGATCACCCTCCAAAGCGGCCGCTTTGGAATGGTGCAAGCTCCCGCTTCACGCAAGATGCCACCCCCGTAAGTCGTTGCCCTCATTGAACTATTTTGTTTGCTCCAGTACGAAACGCTCCACCACTGGTCTTTGATGGCATGAAACTTGCGTTTTGTACGACGGAAGAACGGCGGTCTGCTCGTTTCGAGCAAAGATGGAATTGGAGCGGTGCGCAAAGGAGGCGACTAATGGCTGTCGTCTGCGTGCGCACCTTAAAGCGGCGGCGAGGAGAGGAGTAAAGCCTCGACAATTTTAGAACACGAGGTAGAAACCTGAAATGGAAAGGTTCGCATGATCGCTGTCGGTCATGCTGCTCAATTGGATAAACAGCTAATTTGAAAGGTATAGAGATGGCTACAAAAATGAAAAGAGGTCAACTGATTTGTTTGGCCGCGATCGTTTGCACACTGATCTACAGCGCAAACGCGGGCGCAGTAATCATCGACTTCGAAGATGTGGCGGTGGCCACGGGGATTAATGACACTGGAGGCGATGTCATTTCGAACGGGTATCTGTTTGATACGGGCGCAAACCACAGACACCTTCAGAACGACTTCTTCAGCGTGTTCGGTAACGGCAGCACCTATTTGCTCATTGATGATTTTGCAGGTGCGAATGTACTCTCTCTCACTGAAGCGGTTTTCGGTGCCCCCTTTGACTTTAGTTCGGCTGACTTCGGTGAATCAGGCGATCTTAGTATTGCCAGCACTGTTACCGTCACCGGTTTTTATGCGCTCGGAGGAACAGTCTCACAGACCGTGACCATCGACGGCATTTTTGACGGCGCGGGCGGCGTGGCGGACTTTCAGACGGAGGTCTTCAACTGGACTGGCTTGTCTCTCGTAACGTTTGACGGATCCGGTTCCAACGGAGACGACTACTACTCCCTCGATAATTTGAATATCAGTGCCAGTGCTCCTGTGCCTGAGCCTGCCAGCATAACATTGCTGGGACTCGGACTCGCCGGGATGGCGGTACGTCGTCGCAAACGTGTGTAAATAGACCTTACCCATGCAGCCGCCTGACTTTCATTATAGTCGGGCGGCTTTTCGTTTTTCTGGTAACGGTTGGGCCAGGTATTTCCGGGTGAACTGGCGGAATGAAATCGTCGCCTGGGTCGAAGAAGGCAAGGCCCCGGAACGCATCATCGCGCATAAGGGTGCGGGAGATGATAGCCCGGCTATGACAAGGCCGCTATCCCCCTACCCCGGCGATCCGAAGACGATGGCAGTGGCGACAAAAACGATGCCGCCAACTTTGTTGTGCGTATGCCGTAGAGGGAACACAGGGACTGCTTTCCCATTGCAGCGCACCCATCAAGATTGGCGGGTGGCGGAGGGCGTTTCATATCGATAGGGCTTATATATCAACAAGCAAACATAGGTCATAGATGAACAACATATCTCATATCAGCGACAACTATACCCCAAGGCTCCTTGCCCTGGCCTCTCGTATTTGTCCTATCGAGTAAAATAAATTTTCTTAAATCCTTTTTGCAGCATTGGCTTCAGTGATATACCGAGAAACCGTTTCCCTTTAGGCGCTCCATGGCATAAAACTTGCATCATATTCGCAGTAAATATCGTCATGGAACACAATCTCAAAAGGGAGAGACTAAGGATGAACGCACCTCAACGAGTAGTAGTGGGACTGGTCATTGGGCTTTGCATGTTTTTGGGGAGCGGCGTAGCCTCCGCAACACTCATAACCGAAATATCCCCGGATCAACCCTTCGATATCAACCCATTGACAACCTATACTTTCGGCTTTGATAATCTTGCAGCCCCCACACCTTTTAGCCTTGGCGAACTGGTAATCAGCGAAACCAATGGCGACTTCAATGGTGCTAACGAGACCGTTTCCGTATTTATTGATGGTTTCGATTTGGGCACCCACACCTTCGCCACAGACAATCTCAGCCTACTGCGAACCCTTCAACTCGATTTTACTATCGCTGCGGCCGATCTGCTAACCATCCTTGCGGATGGCATGGCGACCGTTAGTGTGACGACATCGGCAGGAGTAGACCAGTCGGCCCACGTATGGTCGAATAATGATAGCTGGTTTAACGCAAGCCTCTCCTACGATGCCCAGTCTGCCAACGCCCCCGTTCCCGAACCCGCGACGCTGAGTCTGCTGGGCATGGGCCTTGTGGGACTGGTCGCCCGCACACGGAAGAACAAGAAACAGGCGTAACCGAAACACTATCTCGGCGTTCTTGACCGAGTCATACATTCAGCCGCCCGGCTCTCCGTAGCCGGGCGGCTTTTTCGTGCAGGGGGTTGGGCTTTCCAGCCCGACATAAAGATCACCCCAAGACAAAAGAGTGCGGCGAGGCAGACCTTACACAGGCCGGGCGCACACCAAGGCGGGCCCCAACGACGACCGTATACGCTATCTCAGGCTGGAAGCCTAAGCCACGTTAGTCAGCGTTTCTGCACGGGTAAACCCTACCGGGCCTTGTCCGGGGCACTCCACGCTATTTGCGAACGCATACGAAATAAGTTAGCCAAGGCGCTGCGAAGGTTTCCCATTCGCCCACCCATCCTGCTACAGTCTTCCTGTAACCGACCAACACGGGAGAACCCTTGTGAACGTGATTTTTCCGCGATGCACGCGTTGCCTCGCCATCGCCCTGATCCTTGTGCCATTTGGTGCCGCTATCGGGGCCGACGCACCCCTCATCGCCCATTGGCCCCTCACGGTTGATGGACGTGATGCCTCCGGCAATGGCAACGATGCCACGGCACACGGGACATCCTTCGACACCAAAGACGGTGCCCTCTTCGACGGACGCGGGGCCTATCTGGAAGTGCCCCACAACGATGCACTCAACCTCGGTGACGGTGACTTCGCCATCAGCATGTGGGTGCATACCGAAGCCGCGCTGGACGACACCTTGGGCGATCTCGTGTCCAAGTTTGACCCCGTGACACGCAAGGGCCTCAATTTCGGCCTCATGAACTACCACGGCGTGGTTTGCGCCCAATCCAACTACCGCAACCTCTTCTTCGGGCTGGATGATGGTGCGGAACCCGCGCCTTGGAAGGACTGCGGGCGTCCGGGCAACGCGATTTACCCCATGGCCCTCTGCGTCTACCAAGATGACCTCTACGCGGGCACCTTCGAAATGGGCAAGAACGAAGCGGGCCACCTCTATCGCTATCTCGGCGGCGACCAATGGGAAGACTGCGGCGCACCCTTTCCAAGCAACGCCATTTCTGCCCTCGCCGTACACGACGGTGAACTCTATGTCGCCGCCTCTCACTACCGTTCCCGGGGTTCCTCGCTGGGCGACTCGGAAAACGACCTCCATGGTGGCCGGGTCTACCGTTTCAAGGGCAAGGACCAATGGGAAGATTGTGGCAAGCTGGGTGAGAGTGAAGCCATCTATGGCCTCGTCTCCTTCAAGGGGAAACTCTATGGCTCTTCGCTTTATGCACCCGCCGGACTCTTCCGTTACGACGGCGGCACCACATGGACGGACGTAGGCAATCCCGGTGGACGCGTGGAAGCCCTGGGCGTTCACAACGGTCAACTCTTCGGCGCGGGCTTCGACTTGGGCTACGGCGGTGCCTATCGCTTTGACGACCCCGGCTGGACCAACATGGGCACCCCGCCCGACACCACCCAATGCTACGGATTCATGCAATACCAAGGCGAACTCTTCGTATCCTCCTGGCCCACCGGCAAGGTCTT
>JAJRPE010000460.1 GCA_024280935.1 Candidatus Hydrogenedentota bacterium | reverse complement strand
GTTGGAAGCGTCGCTTTCTTATTGGACTGACCCTGCTGCTCGTTGGGACGGCGGTCCTGGTGGTGTTGCTGCCTTGGGGCATTCGGTGGGGGCTTCAGCGGGCCTTGCGGGACAACGGCCATCCCACCGTGGTGGTGCAGGATGTTGACTTCAATCTCTTCACGGGACGCTTGGTTGTCTACGCGCTGGATGCGCGTAGTGCGGAGGAAAAGCAAATTGCCCTGGGAGAGACCCGGCTCCGTATAGAATGGTGGCCCGTGTTGCATCAACAATTTGTGATTGAAGACATCGTGATTCGCGATGTGACCATCGATATTACGCAGACGGAAGACGGCGAGATAGTTCTTGGTGGCTTGTCGCTGCCTGGGGGGGATGAATCGGATTCGGAGCCAGGTTTTTTCAGTCGGTGGGGGGTAGGGACGGGCAACATCGATTTGGAGAACGTTACCGTAAGACTGGCGATACCCCATCTTCAAACGGCCATGACTATCTATGCGGCCCATGTAGATCCCATGCGAAGCTGGATCCCCGACGAAGCATCTGCCTTTCACTTGAAGGCAAATCTGGATACGGCAACATTGGGAGCGGAAGGCGAGATCAAGCCTTTTCTTTTTGCCCCCTGGGTGGATGGGCGCGTGACCTTGAAAGACGCGCCGCTTGCTCTCCTTGCACCCTTTTTGAAACACGCAGGAATTGCATCCCTGGCGGGTTCACTGGCCTTCGATCTTCGTGCTACGGGGAGCATTGAACCTGAGTCCCAAACCCTGGCCTTTGACCTTGAGGGCACGACATCCCTTCACGATTTTCAGTTGGATTACGCTGCCGGGGAAATTCGACAAGCGGAGTTTATGCTTGATGGGGGGCTTCGTTTGGCGGGGGGGCTGGTCTCGCCCGCCATCTCCCTCAATGGCACGATATCGGGAACGGATGGCCGTGTGTTCTTACCCGAGCAGGGGTTGACCATGACCTTGGAAGGGCTGGGCGTGTCAGGAAAGGGCGATATTCATCTGGATGGGGAAGAGCCTATGCGCTTGGACGGCGGCATTGATCTGACGGGACTTTCCCTCAAGGATGGCCTTGGGAATTCCTTTTCCGTGGCTACGCTCGGGATTAAATCAGGGACTTTGGCGGCTCCCTTGGATTTCGCACGGGCTGATCTGAAAGGGAAGATAGGCGTTGAAGCGCTCCATGGAGTGATTGTTGGAGATTCGCCCTCCCAAATGGATATTGCATCGCTCGCACTCTCGGGGGAGGGGGCCTATGTGGCGGAAGGCACGACGTTGGATTTGAAGGGAGCTTTGGAGAGTGCGGGACTTCAGTTTCGTTCGGGAAAGGATGAACTGGCGTTGGCTGCATTTCAATTGCGGGATCTGACGGCCAAACTTGCAATGCCGGAAGCGGGGGGGAAGCTGGACCTGACAACCGCGCTCCTGGCGGATGGGATTTCGGGGGCTTTGATGCTGAAAGGTCCAAGGGACTGGCGTCCGTTGATTTCCGGGGATGACGTGGTGCCAGAAAGTCGCCCCATGGCCCTTCAACTGGCATCCATGGAACTGGATGACCTGACGATTTCCTTCGCATTTGCTGAGGGGGCAAACACGAAGCTAACCCTTTCCAGCGTGCTGAGCCTGGGCGCACTAAACGCGGATATTCAAGCCTATGGAGTGACGGTGGGGCAAGAAGAATTTTCGGCTTCGATAGCGGGGGACTTAGACCTCGGGGAACCCCTTGAAGGGATACTGAAGAGCAGTTTCAGTTCGAGCGCATTGGTCATCACGGACCAACGGACAGATGGGGCGTTGCTTCGTATCGAGAAATCCGAAATAACCGATTTTTCACTCGATCTGGCGGGCACGATGGGTCTGAAAGAGCTTCAGATGGCCCAAGTTCAATTCCTCGAACAGAAAGGGGATAATGTCGGTGATGCACCTTTTGCGGTATCGCTGGGGAATCTGGAAACGAAGAAGCTATCAGCCCAGACCACCAGCGCCTCTATTGGGACCATCGCCCTGGAAGACCTTCAAGGCTTCCTTGGTATCCAGACGGATGGATCCCTGGAGCTGGCTCCCTATCTTCCTGAACCCAAAGAAGGGAAAGAGGCGGAAGCCTCCGTGTCCAAAGACGAGATATCTCCCTTCGCCGTGCAGCTTGGTGAACTCACCATAGATGGTGAGAGCAGTTTCCGCTTCGTAGATCGCAGCATGGCGATGCCGGTATCCCTGGATGTCGCTCCTTTTACGTTCCGCTTGGGCGTGGTGGATTCAGCCCATCCCACCGCATCAACGCCCCTTAAATTTGATGCCCAGTCGGGGGACTACACCCGCCTGGATGTGACGGGTACGGTTGCCCCCTTGGATTCAGGAGGCACCTTTGACCTCACCGCAAAATTAGAGGGGCTGTCCTTACCCACCTTTTCGCCCTATACGGAGCGAAAGATGGGATATCGTCTCAAGAGTGGCCTTCTGGGCGCGGAAGCCTCGATGAAGGCGACACAAGGTCAATTGGATTCGGTGCTGGATCTTGTGCTGAATAAGTTTGCCCTGGAGCGACTCAGCGCAGAGGAGAAAGACGAACTTACGGAGCAGTTGGGCGTTCCCGTGAACACGGCCCTTTCCCTTCTTCGTGATAAGGAAGATGCCATCAAGCTGACTATTCCCATCACGGGCGACCTTGCCGACCCCGATCTAAGCATGGGGGATGCCGTCCGCCAAGCGACCCTGGGTGCCGTGAGGAAAAGTGCCATGGCCGTTGTCGCGCCCTTGGGTGCCGCGAGCCTTTTTCCACCCCTGGGTGCTGCGATGTTGGTGGGTAAGTTGGCAAAGAAGGCTGGAAAGACTGGTTTTGAATCTGTCGTCTTTGAACCGGGTGCTGAAGTGCTGTCCGAGGAGGCCCGAACCTACTTGGATAAGCTGGGGGACGTTCTGGGGAAACGTCCCGGAATAACCCTGACCTTTTGCGCCAGACTCAGTGCCG
Source organism: Candidatus Hydrogenedentota bacterium (assembly GCA_024280935.1). GTDB lineage: Bacteria > Hydrogenedentota > Hydrogenedentia > Hydrogenedentales > JAEUWI01 > JAEUWI01. Next base: position 9,439 of record JAJRPE010000460.1, on the reverse strand, counting down.
CCGACCAGCAGGCGCTGGCACCGAAGGAGCTGTTTCCGCTGGAAGAGGAGGAATTCAGGCAAACCGGCGCGCCCCTGCCTCAGGTCGTGCTTGAAACGGACACACCGTCTGAACGGCAGACCAATTTGATTGCCCTCGGCACGGCGCGGGAAGAAGCCATGAAGGCTTATTTGGTGACACAACACGATATCGCCCCGGAGCGGATCTTCCTCTGCACGCCCGTGATTGATGCGTCGGAGAAATCGGTGGGTCGCGTGGAAATTACGCTTTAGCCGGTGGGCAGGAGTGCGGACTTTCCAGTCCGCAACAAAGGCGGCGTGATGCCAGCAAAGGCCCCGTCCTTTTTCATGATCCACATGCACCCGACGTTTTTTTGTTTGAGTAGGGGTGCTCAGATGACTTACATCCCCAACTTCAACCCAATCCCAAGTGCCTTCCAGCTTCAAAGGAATCTCCGGGTGCCACGGCCCGAAGGGTTTACCCGTGAAAAACCGTTGTCTCCCAAAACTGGATACCCCCTCTTTGTCGGCAGGTACTACACGGGTAAAGCCCTGACAGGCCTACCCGTGGCACCCGACGTTGGTTCTTGCAAAAAAGTGCCAATTCCAATTCCACCGAGATCAGGAAGTCTTGAAGCAGCCCGGCTGAGCTTGATGTCGGGCATCGAAGGGCGTAGAGTGGAGGGGCAGTCAGGATGCCTGACCGCGAAAGATGTTGACCCGCGAGGAGATAGTGCCATGACGAATCTGAACAGACGCACCTTCATGAAAACTTCGGTGGGTGCCGTTGCCGCTTCCCTTATGTACACGGGGGCCAGCCAGGCCGAGGTGAAGGCCCTTACGGCCACCACGCCGCGCACTCTGGGAAAGACGGGCATCACGACGAGTCTCCTGGGCATGGGCACGGGCACACGGGCATGGAAGAAAGATTCGGCCCAGATTCGCCGGGGGGAAGATGTCTTTGTGGGCACCATCGCCCATGCCTACGAACAGGGGCTCCGCTATTTTGATCTGGCGGATATGTACGGCTCCCACCAATACATGACGAAGGCCATGAAGAAGGCCGCCATGAAGCGTGACGAACTTACCCTCCTCACCAAGACCGTCAGTAAGACCGCCGAGGCCGTCCAGGCCGATGTGGACCTCTTTCTCAAGGAACTTGAAACGGATTATCTCGATATCGTCCTTCTCCATTGCATGACCAAGGGCGATTGGGACGTTACCTTTGCGCCCTGCATGGAGGTGCTCGCCAAGGCCAAAGAACAGGGTAAGATTCGCGCTGTGGGTGTCTCATGCCACAATCTCGATGCCATGAAGACGGCGGCTGAATTGGACTGGGTCGATGTCATGCTGAGTCGCATCAATCCCTTTGGCGTTCGGATGGATGGCACTCCCGAGGAGGTTACGGCGGTACTGAAGACGGCCCATGCCAACGGCAAAGGGATGTTGGGTATGAAGATACTGGGGGAGGGAAAGATGGCCGACAAGATCGATGAGTCGCTGGCCTTCGTCCTGGGCCTGGGATGCATCGATGTCATTAACATCGGCTTCCTGGCTCAAAGCGAGGTGGACGATACCGTTCGGCGCATCGCCGCTGTGGGTTGAGTTAACGCTTTACATTGCAACCTTTACGGTCCTCTGGGCATAATACTCCTATGGTTTATGCAGGGGTGCGGTGTATCCGCGAAACCCCATTAACCGCCGTTGGCGAAGCATCTGGAGTAGGTTTATGGGTCGATTGACTGGGCTGGTCATGCTTGGGTTGGCGTTGTGTGGCACGATGGCGCACGCGCAGGATACAGTTTCACCGACGGGCGAGCCACCGGTTTCGACGGAGGCCGTGGCTATGGAGAATGCAGCGGTGACGGTGCTCGAACCCGCTACTGCTGCTGTCACTGCCGGGGTGCCCCACGAACTCACCCTCATGATGATGATCGAGCAGGGCGGCTATATCCTCTGGGTGATCATGGCCTTGGGTTTCGTCGCCTTTGTTTTGTCTATTTATCACTTGCTCACCCTTACGCCCGGTCGGGAAGCGCCCAAAAACCTTATCAAACGGGCCCATGGTCAGTTGCTGGACGGGGATCTCCGTAGCGCGTACCAGATGTGCCAGGAGCGCGACGAGTATCTGGCGCTGGTCTTGCGCGCCGGACTGAAAATGTCGGGCCATGAGCGCTATGTCATTCAAGAGGCCATGGAGAGCGAGGGAGAGCGAGGTGCCACTGCACTCTGGCAGAAAATTTCCTATCTGAATAATATTGCCAATATCGCGCCCCTTCTGGGGTTGCTGGGTACGGTGTGGGGGATGATGCAGGCCTTCGGCGCCATTGCCTTCGAAGATGCCCAGGTGAAGGGCCTTACCATGGCCTACAGCGTGGCCGAGGCCATGATTACGACGGCAGCCGGCCTCGTACTGGCCATCCCCACTATGGCGGTGTATTTTTTCCTGCGCGGTCGGGTTATCAAGATTATTGCCGTGGTCGAAGCCAACGCGAGCGAGTTCGTTGAGCTCATCGTGAAGGAGAACAAGGCGTGAGGTTTGGCCGGAATATCCAGGAGCAGACGGAAATTATTTCCATGGCTCCGCTGATTGATATCGTTTTTCTGATGCTGATCTTTTTTATGGTGACCACCGTTTACGGCGCACTGGAAAGCGAGGTGGATATCACCTTGCCGACGGCGGATTCCGCTGTGCAGTCGGAGCGCAATCACGGCGAGATAATCATCAATCTGCGGGAAGACGGGACCATTCTAGTGAACGAGCAAGAGCAGACCATCGAAGAACTGCAAAGCCTGCTTTACCGGGTGGCCGAACTCTTTCCGGGCGGGGCCGTGATTATTCGCGGCGACCAGGCGGCCCTTTTGGGGCGTGCGATTCAGGTCTTGGATTGCTGCCGCAAGGCGGATATTCAAAACGTGTCCTTCGCAGCCTTGGACGTGCCGGACGGAGCCGCTGTCGCCGTCGAGGCTCCCTGAGATGATGGGACGTATTTCTATAGCCGATGCCACCAGCCAACTGCCTCGCAAGGCCTTGATTTTGCCAAAGTGGATTTGCCCCCCTCTCCAAGGAGGGGAATAAGAAGGTTTGTGGTTGGCTATCGATGTTCAAGAGCCTCGTATGGATATTTTTCATAAAAACGTATCGTTTTTCGTAAGCATTGACGATCTGTGGCACCCGCAGGTCTTTTTGTTGACTATAAGGTGTCCGTGTCGTGAACAGTTACTGTTTTTTTGGCCTGAAAGGCCCGAACAGGTTAGCCCAGGGCAACGCCCTGGGTTAGGTGACACAAGGACACCCAGCCCTGAAAGGGCGAAACAATGTGCCTTGCTTTGCCTCTGTTACGCCCTTTCAGGGCTAAATAAGCTAGTTATGAATTCTGACCCAGGGCGTTGCCCTGGGCTAACCTGTTATGCCCCTTCGGGGCGTTGGATTGTAACAGAAGGCCTATCTTAGTCTGCCTGGCATTCCAATGCGCTCGAAACCACGCTGCTAGCCGAGTTTACTATGCACCAAAAGACATGGCGAAAGAGAAGCCCCGCTCTTGGGAATGCCCTGTTTCTACTCCGAAAGGGGAATCAGGGGGGGGACGAAGACCAGTTGTCGTTTTTTGTCAAGAGCATCGTGTTTTGTTTGCTTTGCATAGCCCTGATGATGCCCGGCGTACAGGCCGCCGAATCGCAGTCAGCGCAGCAGAATCAACTGAATTTTGCCAATGGCCTCTTTCAACGGGGTTTCTTTGTGGAGGCGGTGGAGGAATACGAGGCGTATCTTGAGGCGGCGGATTCCGCAACGGTCGCGCCGGAAGTGTGGTACTACCTGGGCGAGGCCGCCTATGCCGCGCAAGACTATGAGCGTGCGGTGAGCGCCTTTGAACTGTTGCAGTCCCAGCCGGGCGATTCGCCCTGGAAAGCCAAGGCACGCCTGACCCAAGGCGAAGTATACTTCTTCCAGAAAATATATGATCAGGCGATAACCGTGTTGGCACCCCTCGCGACGCCGGATCAGCCCGTGGATACGCGTGGCCGCGCCACCTACTATCTTGCCAAGGCCTATTTCGAAAAAGGGAAGCACGCCGATGCCCTGCGGATCTTTTCCTCGCTGGTGGAGGAAATGCCGGAACATCCCCTGGCACCCTACGCAGGATTTCAATTGGCCTACACCCATCTGGCCCAGGGTGAACTGGAAAAGGCCGCCATGCAGTTTTCCGCCGTGGCCGGTCTGAAGGCCGATGCCGCGTTGCGCATGGAGAGCCGTTTTCGCGCGGCCCAAACCTATGACCAAATCGGATGGTACAGTGCCGCGCTGGGGGCCTATGAGCAATTGCGTGCGGAGTTTCCAGGCGCGCCTTTTGCCGAGGCGGCGGGCATGGGCTTCATCTGGGCGCTATTTCATGAGGGCAAGTGTGCGGAGGCGCAGGCGGCGATAACGGCCCATCTCAAGCGCTACCCGAAAACGAAAGAGTTGGCCGCCTTGGAGTACATCCGCGCCAACTGTCTCCAGCAGACCGGTAAAAACGCTGCGGCCATGGAAGCCTTTATCCAGATTCGCGAGGCCTTTCCCGATTCTGAGTTCGCGGGCCGCGCCTTGTACAAGATGGCTTGGATCCAGTACTTGAACGACAGTATGGAGCAGGCCAGCGACTTGGTAACACGTTTCTTGCAGGAATACAAAGACTCGCCTCTGGTGGGAGAAGGGGCTTTTCTATTGGGGACCATCTTCGTGGCGCAGGGTAGTTTCGAAGATGCACAGCAGGAATTTAATCTGGTGGCGGAACGCTATCCCCAGAGCGAGTTTGGCGCCGAGGCCCTCTTCAAATCGGCAGAGTGCCTGGAACAGCTCGCCCTTACCGACGCGGCGGCCCAGGCTTTCGAGGCCTTTGTCACCAAGTATCCCGACCATGCCCTTACGGCACAGGCTATCCTTCATGCGGGCGATGCCCGGTTCGCGGCGAGCGCCTTTGAAGAGGCCGTGGCCCGCTACACGAAGATTCTGGAGAATCCCGCCGATCCTGCCGTGGAGGAGCAGGTGCTCTATCGTCTGGCCCTCACGTATCACAATATGAAGGATTACGACCGCAGCGCGGCGACCCTGTCGACGCTCTTGGAGAAGTACCCAGACTCAAGCCACAAGGAAGAGGCTCTTTTCCGGGTCGCGGAGCATACCCTGAAGATAGCGGAGAAGCCGGTCAAAGCAGTGGCCCTCTACCAGGCCCTGCTTGATGCTGCTCCCGAGGGTGCCTACGCGGGCCGGGCACTGCGCGGCTTGGCCTTGTCGCGCTATGCCCACAAGGACTATGAAGAGGCGGCATCGCTCTTTTACCGGCTCATGACGGAGATGCCCGAGATCGCGCTGAATGAAGAGACCTACAATTGGACCGGGCAGTGGTTCTATGACCATGAAGCGTGGGAGAAGTCGGCCCGGACCTTTGAGTTGCTCCTTGAGGTCTTGCCCGCCTATCCCTACGCTGAACAGGTTCGCTTCAAGATCGCGGAGTGCAGCGAAAAGGCCGGGCAACACGAAAAGGCCTTGAAACTCTACACGGCCATGGCGGAATCTTCGGTGAGTTCCGATTATGCCACCCGTGCCCGCTGGTATCTCGCTAAATTGCACGAGGAACGGGGCGAGACCGAAGATGCGTTTCGTTGGTACAAGGCCGCTGCCAATTCGAACAGTGGCGATATCGCGGCGAAGGCACGATTCCAGCTTGGTGTTCTCTATGAGGCGCAAGAGGAATTCGGCAAGGCGGCACGGAGTTTTATGCGCGTGGCTATCCTCTTTCTGCATGAAGAGATGTCGCCCGAGGCTTTGTGGCGCGCAGGACAGTGCTACGAAAAAGTCGGCCAGCCGGAACAGGCGAGGAAGGCGTACATCGAATTGCTGACGGATTTCCCCGAGAGTCCTTTTTCGGCCCAGGCACGAGATGCCGTGTCGGCCGCTGGGGATTTCTGATGCTGAGCCGCCGCCTGATCTTTGGGCTGAGTGTCTTATGCACCATCGGATTCTACGTGCTTCTCTTCGCCGTTGCTCCAAATATTCTGATGGTCCAGACTCATCTGCGCTCAGAGAAGCTCGCGGCCCGCTTCAACATCCAATTGCGCGATCCCGACCAACTGTTCGGGCGCGATACGCAAGCGAGCCGACAGGCCTTTAGCGCACGGCCCGGTTCGGTGAGCGATCTTCTGAAACTCGATACGGCCCTCGTCGCGCCCCCGTCCCAGGACGGTGGCGGTGCGGAAGTGCCCAATTTAGCCGCACGTATTGGGCAGGATCGCGTAGCCCCCGCTCCAATACCGATGGCGGATTCATTGCGCCGCGTGGATGGGCGGATTCTGGAAATTACGCGGGACGCAGCCCGCCGTGATCTCGAAGTGCCCCGGCGGCTGGTGCGCCCAAGTCCAGATGTAGGCCTCCCGGCTGCGGGACTGCCCATATTGCGTGCGCCGGGACCGCCCGGCGGCGGAGCGGCCTTGACGTTGCCAAACTCAGGACTGCCGAGCCTTCTGGCCCAGGGGCCGGGCATTCTAGGAAATACACGACCGGGTGTCCTGGAAGGGCAGTTGCAAGGCGGCACCCCGGCGGAAGAATCGCTGGAATCGATTGTTCGCTTGCCCGAACTTCCCGTGGCGGCGCGTGAACTTCATGCACCCGTGCGACAGGCCATGGAGAGCATGGAAGAAACCCGTGATGTGGGTTTCATGGACGACCTCCTCGACATGGAATTGTCCACCTGGCGGAACCCCGGCGAGGCCGAAGGGTATTTTCGCCTCCGAATTATTCCCAAACAGGGGGAAGATATTCCCATACTGCCAAAGGACGTGACCTTTGTGGTGGATGCTTCGAGCAGCATTCCCCAGCACAAGTTGAACGTGACCACCAAAGGGCTGCGTGCCGCGCTGGAGCAACTGCGTCCTGAGGATCGCTTTAACGTAGTGGTCTTTCGTGATTCGCCCCAGCGCTTCAAGTCCGATCTGGTGCCCGCCACACCCGAGAATGTGGTTGCCGCCCAGAAATTTCTAGGTAAACTTGAGTCCAAAGGAGAGACCGATGTTTACCGGGCGCTTCAGCCTGTCATGGCGCAGGTCCCACGGCCAGGGATGCCGGGCATCGTCATGGTGGTGAGTGATGGCAGGCCGACCACGGGCATGCGTGATGGCCGAACGATCATCAATGGGCTATCGGCGGACAACGATGAGGGAAATGGCATATATGCCTTTGGCGGTGGTCGCACGGTCAATCGCTACCTCCTGGATCTGCTGGCCTACCGCAACAAGGGTGCCGCCCAGGTGGTGCAGCCCATCGACGACATCGCTGCGGCGTTGCCCGCCTTCTTCAAAACATTGCGTGACCCCATTCTGGTCGATCTGCAGGCGGACTTCGGGCGAATCGATGAATCGACTGTATTCCCACAGACCCTCCCCGATTTTTTTGGCGGGCAGGCCGTGACGCTTTTTGGGCGCTACCGGCCAGGCGAGGATTCGGCCTTCGCGCTCTGGCTTGCGGGCAAGGCGGGTAAGGAAAAGAAGGAAGTGATCTTCAGGACAGACTTCAGCGCCGCCCAGCAGGGAGACCGGGATATAGCACGGGGCTGGGCCTTTCAGAAGGCGTATGACATCATTGGGCGTATCTCCCAGGAAGGGGAGAAGCCGGAATACCGAAACGAGTTGAAACGGCTTCGCGCCGAGTACGGAATTAAGACGAGCTATGACGAGTAGTACGTGTTCACGGCGTGTTATGGGCAAAGGGGGTTGGGCATTCCTGCCCGACACAAGAGGCGCGTTGCTCAATCAAGCGCACGAGCCGTTGTGGAAAGACTTGCGCTTCAAGGTGTGTAAGGGCAAGTTTCGCCGGGCTTGCCACGGGTGCCACGGACAAGGCGCGATAGCCCTTGCCCGTGAGAAGATTCTACCGAACGAACGGCCTAACCAGTTTTTCCCACTCCCCATGTTTCCGCACGGGCAAGCCCTGCCTGCCTGACCGTGACACCCGAAGCTGCTTTTTCATAGTGCCTAGGTTGACCCGAAAGAAGAACGGATAATTGTGAATGCTTACAACGGATAGAATCCCGAAGGCCTTGCCGGTGGATGTGTGGCTCGATACGCTTGGGGCCTCCGACGGTCCCCTTCGTCTTGGGTTTGGGAAAATATACGGAAATAATCCCGTGCTTTGCCAGGAACGTTGTGCCCGCATCGTCCGTGCCCTCGCGTCTTACCGGGAACGCTTTGGCAACACGTCCGTCCGCGTCGTTCGGGCGCCGGGCCGCATAAACTTGCGCGGTATGCACGTCGATACCCATGGCGGCTATCTCAATCTCATGACGCACCAACGGGAAGTCCTGGTCGTGGCGGGATTGGGCGATGGGGGGGCGACGCATGTGACCAATACGGATGCCACTTTCGCGCCGTTGTCCATTTCGAAGAACCGCCTTCCCCGAATGGGACAGATCCCTGATTGGGCGGATTTTATTGAACGGACCGACGTTCGGAAGCATGTGGGCAGCCGACCAGGACACTGGGCTAACTATATCGAAGGGGCCTGGTTGCGCGCCGAGCAGGCCATTGGGAAGAATGAAGTCAGCGGTCTCAATCTGGTGGTGGACAGTAACCTGCCCCGTGGTGCCGCGCTCAGTTCCTCGGCAGCCCTGTGTCTGGCGCTGCTCCATGCGTGGCTTGGCTGGCACGGCCAGGCGCTGCCCGATGATGAAATGATACTTGCCGCCCAGGATGCCGAATGGTACACCGGTTCCCGCTGTGGCACCTGCGATCAGGCGGCCATTCAATTGGGGCAGCCCGGTCACCTCATTCACGGCGCTCTTCACCCGAAGGCGTTCACCGTCAAAGACATGGTGCCCATTGCCATGCCCGACGACCTGCGCGTTCTCGTCATTAACAGCTTCACCCGCCGCAACATCAGTGGCGCGGAGAAAATGGCCTACACCCGAAACCGCTTCGCCTACTCCATGGGCATGGATATTTTTCAGCAGACCCTTCGTGACATGGGGCATCCAGCGGGCCTCGTTGACCGCTGTGACCGTTTGTCCCGAATTACCCCCGAGACCTTTGGTGGTGGCGCAGCGCTCTATGCCATCCTGAAACGGATTCCCCAGTCCCTCAACTTGGAGACGCTCCGTTCCCGCTATGATTTTCCAGACTTCGATCACGAGTACACGCGCTACTTTGGTGATGTCGATGCAGCGCACCGTCCCACGTCTATCGACCTTCGGGGGCCGCTGCTATTTGGCATCGCCGAGTCCGAGCGTGCCCGTCACTTTGCCGGTGCGCTTCAAGGGGGTGACTATAGCTTGGCAGGAAAGCTCATGACGTGGGGCCACGATGGAGATCGCCGAATCGACCGCAGCGGAAACCTCGTTCAGCAGCCCACGGATGATGCCTATCTTGATAAGTTGACTGCGGATGCCACCCCGATTGTTCAGTGTCCCGGT
>JAJRPE010000459.1 GCA_024280935.1 Candidatus Hydrogenedentota bacterium | reverse complement strand
TCGGCGTCAGGGAGTCCGAAATTGGCGGAATCTCATCGGTTTCGATGGCGTATCGGGGCCAAGCGAGCAAGACCGGTTTTTGCCTCAAAGAGCGCAAAGAACTCAAAGAACCGCTTTTTTGTTTTCTTTGTGCTCTCTGCGTTCTTTGAGGTTCAAATATTTTATGTTCTTCATTGCTTCTTCGTGCTCTTCGTGGTGAAAAAAAGTTTTTGGTTGCGGCCAACGGCTGCTCTACGTTCTATCTGGATACGCTATTTTGGTTTGCACTGGCGGTCCTTCTGTGCTACGTTGACTACCATAAGCGGCGGACATCAGGCTCCGTCCGATAAGGCGCGGAAGGCGGGGTATTCACAATATCCGGGGATGCCTCCATAACCGCCAATCCTTTGGAGGGTAATACGTCATGCAATGGGATAACGATGCGACACAGTTGCTTCGGGATTACCTGGCGGAGGTCCGAAATGCTGCCGTGGCACGGGGCGGGGACGGAGATGCCGTCGCCAATAGCGTGCAGCAACGCCTTGTCGCGCAAGTGAATCAGAGCGGCGCAGCGGTTGTTTCCGTTGATCTTGTGCGGGGCATTCTGGCAGCGGCCGGGTCGCCCGACGCCGCTGCGGTCTCGATGGCACCCCCGCCCATGCCGCTTGCGGGCCACGCCCCCGTTCCACCCGCGCAAAAGGACGGCTCCTCCAACAAGACCTGTCTCATCGTGGGTTCGGTTTGTTTGGCAGCGCTCCTCTTCATACTTGCGATTGTGGGAATTCTTGCCGCAATTTTGCTGCCGGCCCTGGCCCGGACTCGCGAAGCCGCGCGTCGCGCTTCGTGTCAGAATAATCTGAAACAGGCGGGCCTCCTTTTTGCCATGTACGCCAATGAGCATCAAGATCAGATGCCAGCCTCGTTCAGCGAGGATCTTATGGCCGGGCTTGACACCGAAGTGTTCCAATGTCCTTCCGATCCCGAGGGGGTGGAATCGTCTGGCCCTGATTACATCTATCTGGGCTATGCCGTGCAAAACGCGGGTGATATGGAGGCTTTGGTGAACGCCTATCTCGCTATGAACGGCGATGGGGAGGCATTGACAGCCCAAGGTGCCATTCCCGGGCCTCACGGCAATATCGTTCCCTTGGTGTGGGACCTGCCGAATAGTGCCCAGATACCCCTGCTGGTTGAATGGAACGGGTACCACATCCCCGACGGCGCCAACGTGCTCTACCTTGATGGGCATGTGGAATACCTGCGATTCGGCGAAAAATTTCCCGTGACGGAAGAATTCTTCGCAGCACTGGAATCTGTCTATGGGGAGTGATGCTCCGCCGCCCTTGCCACCATCTCCGAAAGCGGGTACCGTGCCACCGGCATTGGCATCCTATGCCGCGCACGCATCGGCTCCCGTCGTTGGTTCTTCGCGGCCCAGGCGCTGGCCAATTATTCTGATGGTGCTTCTTGGCGCATCGCCTTTTGTCCTGGCCATACTGGCGGTCATATTGTTGCCCGCCTTTACGCGGGCCAATGAAGCTGCCGAGCGTGCCTCGTGTGCCAACAATATGACGGAAATATCGTTGGTTCTCACCGAGCACATCGACCCACAGACCGGGGAATACCCGCCCTTGGCACCCGATCAAGAATCATTTATATTCGGCGGGACGGCCCTCGGCGATTTCGATATGAGCCTACTCGAATGTCCCAGTGTCGTGTGGTATGTGGATGATACGGACGAATATACTCTGGAAGATTCCGACTATCTTTATCTGGGCTACGCGGTTCGGTCTCAGAGAGACATGGATGCCTACATGAATGCCTGGATTGCCCACGGCGGAGACGTTAACGCCTTCATGGCAGGGGAAATAGAGGGGCCGACAGGCCCAATCGAACGGCTCAGGCATGACTTTCCCAACAGCGATACGATTCCGCTATTATTGAATGGCGGCCTGCTCATTCACCATATGGCGGAAACGTCCTCTATCTCGATGGGCATGTGGAGTTTGTGGAGTATGACGATAAGTTTCCCATGACCGAAGAGTTTTTTGATGCCATCTTTCGCGGTCAGGAAGCGCTTGATCGCGTCAAGTGCCGTGAGAATGTCGCTGCCCTTGGTGCAGTCCTCGCAAATCAAAGCCAGCGGGACGGGGGAGTCTATCCGGGACTCGGCCTGGAGCAAAAGCCTTTCCTCTTTGGCGGCGAGGCGTTTGCGAATCTTGATATCGGATTGCTCCGTTGTCCCCGCATGGGCTACGAAGGGGAGTCCCACGAAGAGATACTGGACGATGCCGATTATATCTATCTGGGCTATGCCGTGCGTTCGCAGGAAGACCTGGAGGCCTATATGGATGCCTACGTCGCGGTGGAGGGCAATGTCGAAGCGTTCATGGCGCTGGATGAAATCGTCGGTCCAGAGGGCAGACTTGAGCGCCTCCGAAGCGGCTTGCCCGACAGCGATTCTATCCCGGTGCTTATCGAGTTCAACCATTACGGCGGCGGCCACGTTCTCTATTTGGACGGGCACATCGAGTACATCGCTGACGAAACTAAGTTTCCCATGACGGAGGCCGCCTTCGATGCGATTAGCCGTGGTCGAGACGGGGTCGACAAGGCGGCGTGCCAAAAGCGCCTCACGGCGCTGGGGGAATCCCTCGCAACCTATAGCAAGGATGGCGGGGGACGCTATCCGGGGTTGGCGGCGGAGCATGAACCCTTCCTCTTTGATGAGGAGGCCTTGGCGAAGCTCGATATAGGCTTCTTGCGCTGTCCCGCGTATCGTGAGGAAGGGGAAAGCGACGAATATATTTTGGAGGATGCCGACTATATCTACCTGGGTTTTGCGGTGGGAAGCCAGGCGGAGATAGATGCGTACATGGAGGCCTACTTGGCCGCCGAGGGAGACATGAAGGCCTTCAGCGCACAGGAGACGCTGCCTGGCCCCCAAGGCGACATAGCCCGCCTTCGCGCTGACCTACCCAATCCCGCGTCCATCCCGGTGCTTGTTGAGTGGTGGACTCTCCATGAGCCTGATGGGGGACATGTGCTTTATCTGGATGGGCACGTGGAGTACATCGTCATGGACGATAAGTTTCCCATGACCGAAGCATTCTTTGATGCCCTCGACCCCGCGTGGGAGCCTTCGCTGCTTGAGGAGTTTCTTTGGTGGCTGACGGATGGACTACTCGATTACTAAACGTGGCGTTTTTCCAGTCGTCTTCCACGGAGAAAATAATGCGCATGGCTGAGTCCGTCCACAACATGGGTGGCTCGCTTCCGTTCAATAGCCTCCGTGTAACCCGGCTCCCTCCCGAAAGAAACAGGCATTCAAGGCGCTAAATCATAGTTAATCCACCGGCTTTGCCGGTGAGAGTTCATGAGGCTCTGCCGTTCCAGCGTATACCAGCGTATACCAGCGTGCTTCCGCTATACATCAACGTGTGGGATTACGAAGGTGCCCCGGAGGGGCACAGGAACTTAGCGGTGGAGCGAGGTACGAGCGAAACCCTGGGGATAAAGGACCATGGATGAGAAAGCCCGCGAAGCGGCCGACGGAATGCCGGGATGTTTCCGTCACCCTCTACGCGGGTTTGGGAAGTGCAGAACACAGATACTTGGGGTTTCGCTCGTACCTCGCTTCACCCCAGGTTAAGTTCCGTCATCCACTTCGTGGATTAAAAGAGCACTCGGTTTTTCGGTTTTACTGGTGACACCGGCCCATTTTAGGGGCCTTCCTCATACCCCCGGCTCTGCCGGTAGTTGCTGATTTACAGAAACACTGAGGACGACAAATTAAAAGGTGTATTTTGGATATGAAATTGTTGTAGTATACGAGAAGTGGAGAGATTTCTCCGACATTGAAAACTGGAACCATTGGTGCTCCCTTTTTTAAGTTGTTT
>JAJRPE010000458.1 GCA_024280935.1 Candidatus Hydrogenedentota bacterium | reverse complement strand
CGAATGATTTTGACAACGCATACCCCCCTGAACAGCGTTGTGGAACTACGCAAACCGAAGACCACCGTTTTTGATGGCCGGGTCTTTGAAGACGACGGGAAGATTAATGAGGATGGAATGTAAGCGCCCTGCCTGAGGACTAAGGTGAGCTTCACCCACAACCCAAGACCGTCATCCCCGCGAACGCGGGGATCCAGTGGTGTTACGATGCACACCTGTGCCGCGTTCTGGATTCCCACTTTCGTGGGAATGACGACATCGGCTTGTCTTTGTGGCGGTTTTTCCAGATTAAGGCGCTAAACTCAGGATAAACAGTCTCATCAAGGCAACGCGGGAAGTTATCGAATTCTATAATGCCAAGAATGAGGTGGGCATTATTTTGATCAAACTGGCTGAATGGGCCACGTTTAGGGTATTATTCTTGGTGACATTCAAGACAAAAACATCCACAATATAAAATTCAATGTGATGCGCACGCTTTGAATAACGATGGAGGTAAAGGAAAATGGATTCAATACTGGAATTGCTTGCAAACTGCACGGAACGGGGCAAGGTGAATCGGGATGCTCCCTATCCTCCTGATATGAAGGGCGAGGATGGAACCGATGAGCTTACGGCCAAAGCGCTGGCGGATGGTGTCGACCCGAACCTGGTGCTCAACGAAGGGCTCATGGTTGGCATGGGACGCATTGGGGAAAAGTTCAGCCGTAATGAAGTTTTTGTCCCCGATTTGTTGATGGCTGCACGGGCCATGAGCGCTGGCATGGCTCATCTTCAGCCCTATTTCGATTCAGGTGCGGCCCAACGCAAAGGGACCTTCATCGTCGGAACGGTCCAGGGCGATCTGCATGATATAGGAAAGAACCTCGTGGCCATGGTCGTGGAAGGCGGGGGCTGGGAAGTGATCGATCTCGGTGTCGATGCCACGGCAGAGCAATTCCTTGAAGCCATTGAAGCGCATCCAGACAGCGTCGTTGGATTGAGCGCATTGTTGACGACGACCATGGTAAACATGGAAAAGATCGTTAGCGCTATTAAGGAGAAGAGACCCGATACGAAAGTATTGGTTGGCGGCGCGCCGCTGACGCAGGACTTCAGCGACAAAATCGGCGCCGATGGCTATTCCAAGGATCCCCAGGCAGCCTTGGATTTTCTGTCTACCGCATGTGCCTGAAAACGAAGCTGCCAATAGATTGAGTTGTTTCAGTATGGTCGGCAGCGACATGCCCGAGGAGATCAGGCATCATGAGCAATGAGCTTTTGGATTCGAGATCGATGACCCATCAGTACACGATTCCTTTCCATGCCTTGGGAGTTACTGCGGACGGTGTGGCCCAGGGCATGGGCTATGGGGAGGGAGCAATCGCGACGCCCTTTGCCGACGATCTTGACACGCTGGTGAAGGAGGCCGCCGATCACGCGGCTATCGAAGTCGGCTTCCGGGTATTTCCACCCGAGGTCGTGTCTGTTGAACGCGACAGATTGCGCGTAGAAGACATTGCGTTCGAAACGGGCCGCATTATCGCGGGACCTCTTCGCGGTGCGGAGTCTCTCGTCTTCTTTGTCGCAACCGCAGGTCCAGACTTCACCCGGTGGTCCAGTGAACTCATGAAGGGCAAGGAGCAAATCCTGGCCTACTTTGTTGATGCCCTGGGTTCTGAAACCGTCGAGAAGGCCGCAGATTGGGTCGAGGAAAAAGTTTCTGAGTGGGCCGAAGAGCAGGGACAACACACCAGCAACCGATACAGTCCGGGATACTGCGATTGGCATGTATCCGAGCAGCACAAACTCTTTTCCCTGCTTCCAAATTATTTTTGCGGGATTACCCTTACTGAATCCGCCCTCATGCAACCGACGAAATCGGTGAGCGGTGTCATGGGCATCGGTGAGAAAGCGAAAAAGCGCGCCTACGCATGTTCCATTTGCTCGATGGAAAGCTGCTTCCGCCGCAACACGCGCCATATGTAGTCATCGCTGCTCAATCGTCAATCCAGCCAGACGGTACCGTATGATCCCGAGGGTTCGTGCGCGTAGCCCTGTCGGCACCTTTTATTCATAAAGCCACTGGTGGGTGCCACGGGTAGGCCCGAAGGGTTTACCCGTGTAAAACCGTTGTCTCCCAAGAATGGATAGTCCACTCTTTGTCGGCAGGTTACTTCACGGGTAAAGCCCTGACAGGCCTACCCGTGGCACCCGGCGTGGCTCTTACAAAAAGAGTCCCTACTTTGCCACAAAATGTGTTTTGCTTTCCTGGTGCGACATCCAGTACAGGCGCATCGCGTAATCTTCAATCAATTCCTTCTTGTACAGCTTTTCGCGCCAATCTATGGGGATAGACGCTGCCCCGTAACAGGCCCCAGCGACTTGACCGTAGATGGCTGCGGTCGTATCGGCATCGTCGCCGAGGTTGGCCGCGAGAAGGCACCCGTCGCGGAAATTATCGGTCTTGTAGAAGGCCCATAGCGCTGCTTCCAGGGCAAGAACCACGTACCCGTTGCCCTGTATCTCGGGCGGCTCTTTGGCTTTGAAGGAGCCCGAGGCGATTGCATGAATCTTCGGAGCAAGGGGCTGCTTTTCCCAGCCGCCGTCCTCAGGGCAGTAGAAAGGGGACAGCAACGTTTCCTTGCTTTCGCCCCGCAATGCTCCCAGCAATATCCCCGCGTAGTATCGGCAGGCATCGACCGCTTCCAGTGCGCCATGGGTTGTGCGTGAACTGTCCGCAGCGTTGTGAATCACGTCCTTGGGTTTGTCTGCAAAGGCCATGGGTATGGGAGCCAGGCGCATGAGCGAGCCATTTCCCGCGCTGTTGGGCGATGTCGATCCGCACCAGGGCTCTCCGGTGCTTTCAAATTTCCGCAAGGCGCTCGCTGTGGTCCCGCCGATATCAAAACAATAGCCTTTGGCGCTGAGATAACCATCCTTGCGCCAGCGGCAATACCGTTGCAGTTGGTCAACGGCATCGAAGCGCTGTTTTTCGATGAGACTCTCGGCAAGACACAGCGCCATCGTTGTATCGTCGGTCCATTCACCGGGGTTGAGGGAGAAGGGGCCTCCACCGACCATATCCTCGATGGGCACAAAGGTGCCGGGCGCTTTGAATTCCAGCGCCGTACCCACAGCATCGCCAACGGCGAGTCCCATGAGGCACCCCCGGTATCGATCCGCTTCCTCCGCGTCTTCCGGCTCCCGATGAAACGGGCTGCGGTTGAATCCTTTGACGAATTTACGTTGCCTGTTATTCTCCGGCGATGGGATGGCCGTATCAACGTCCTTGCGAAGCCGTGCGATCTCATCCACGAAGGTATCCGCTGTAGCCAGACCTTGCTCGATGAGGTAACAACCCACCGCCATGCCCGTCCGGCCATGTCCACCCCAGCAATGAATGTAGATGGGCAAATCCTGACCAACCGTGAAGTCAATGCAATCAAGGATGTCGTGCATCTGCTTCGGGTCCGGGGTCTTCTGGTCAACGATGGGGAAGCGTCGATGCTTCAGCGTGAAGCCGCGCTCGACCGCCAATCCATCGGCAAGGTCTTTATACGGGGAGAAGGGTTTGCCTGCATGATTCGATTCATTCCGCTCCATGAGATTGATGAAGCAACGCACCCCCGCATCCAATATCCCGGACAGTTTCTTCCGAGCTGCCGCCGGGTTCTTTTCGCCCGGATAGTTTCCCGCGAGAATCTTCCCCGGTACAACCCAGTAACAACCTGGGTGGGGTGCAGGTACATTTGTCATGTGGACTCCTTCCTATCGGTGATTGGCCGATTTCCAATCTTAGTGTAGATAATACACGAAGATCTTTCGGGTGTCAATAGCGAAAAGCGTGTGAAGTGGCCTCACGGAAGTACTGAGGGTGTTTTG
>JAJRPE010000457.1 GCA_024280935.1 Candidatus Hydrogenedentota bacterium | reverse complement strand
GAGCGCGGCGCTCTTTTTTACCGTCGTGGCCTTCGTTTCGCTGTTTATTTGGCTCGACAGCGCGCCCGCTATCGTCATCGAAGCCCAGATTCCCGGCACCGATGGATTTCCTGACCAATCCGGGTTGCAAATCTCGGGTCCCGAGCTATCGGGCATATTCCTGGCCTCGGAGGGCATCCCCGCCGATCTTCCCGGCATCTGGTCGCAGTTTCGCGGCCCTAATTCGGATAATATAGTCACCGGTGGCCCTCCACTCGCCAACGCCTGGGGCGCCGAAGGCCCGGAAATCGTCTGGCAACTGCCAGTTGGGGATGGTTACGCCGCCCCGGCTATTTTCAATGGGACTGTTTACCTTATGGACTACGATCTGGAGGGTCGGGCCGATGCCTTGCGTGCCCTCTCCCTGGCCGATGGGAAAGAAATCTGGCGGCGCTCTTACGAAATCAAGATTAAGCGCAATCATGGGATGTCACGAACCATCCCCGCCGTAACCGAGAAATATATCGTCACCATGGGACCCAAGTGCCATGTCGTCTGCCTCGACACGGCCACAGGCGATTTTCGCTGGGGCATCGATCTTCAGCGGGACTATGGCACGAAGGAACCGCTCTGGTACGCCGGGCAATGTCCGCCTATCGTGGATGGCGCGGTAATTATTGCGCCCGCCGGCACGGACGTGCTCATGATGGCCATCGATTGTGAAACCGGGGATACGCTTTGGGAGTGCCCCAATCCCCGCGAATGGAAGATGTCGCACTCCTCCATCATTCCCATGACCTTGCTGGGCCGAAATATGTATGTGTACAGTGCTATCGGCGGCGTGGCGGGGGTGGCGGCGGATGGCCCCGATGCGGGAAAATTACTGTGGGACGTTTCCTGGGAGGCCAAGGTGGTTGCGCCTTCGCCGGTGATCGCCGGTGAAGACAAGATCTATGTCACAGCGGGCTACAGCACCGGGGCGATGATGCTTCAGTTGGCGGAGGCGGGCGATGGCAGCTATGACGTGACTATACTGCGGCGAACCGGACCGGAAGAGGGCTTGGCCTGCGAACAGCAAACCCCGATATTTCATGATGGCCTGCTCTACAGCATCATGCCCAAGGATGCCGGCCCTATGAAGCAGCAGTTCGTGTGCTACGACACCGAAGGCAATCTGGTCTGGTCTAGTGGTAACGACAACCGCTTTGGGCTGGGTCCATTTTTACTGGCCGACAACAAGTTCTATCTACTCGATGATGACGGCACATTGACCATGATTGACGCGGTGGACCGCGCCTACAAACAGCTTGGGCAGGCCCAGGTTTTGCATGGACACGATGCCTGGGGTCCCATCGCCATCGCGGGTGATTACATGCTGCTTCGTGATATGAATAACCTCGTGTGTGTTGACGTGGGTGCTTGATGTAGCATAGGTGCCTCACCTTTGTTTGAAGGTAGCATGGGCGTACCGTCTGCATTTTTTTCAAAAGGAGTAAGCGCTCGGGACACGGGCAACTTAATAGTCAGCAAGAAAACCGATGGGTACCGCAGGTTGTTTTTTTAAGGGTCAAGACACCACAGGCAGTAAGCGTTTACAAAAGGACACGAAACGATGAAAGAGCCGGTACGCAAGACCAAGCACCCCTACCTTGCTGGTGTGGTGATTGCGTGTGTCGTTGGGGCCTATGTCTACCTCATCGCGTCGGAGGAAAAATTCCCGGAACCCGGCCCGAACCTGGTCTACGACATCCGCAAGTTCGAGGAAGTGGATCATGTGGACACCCGCTTTGCGGAGATGGCCCCGATTGCGCTGAACCTGGAAGATGCCCGTGCGCTGGAGATCGATGGCGAAGGCAATCTCTATGTGGCGGGCAAAGACGCCATCGAGGTCTTTGGGCCTGACGGCAAGTCGGTATCGCGCATCCCTGTGGAGGGCACACCAACCTGCCTGGAGTTCACCCCCGATGGACGGCTTCTGGTGGGCCTGGAAGACCATATTGATGTGCTCGACGGGGACCGCAAGCGCATCGCCACTTGGGGCAACTTTACCGAACGAAGCATGATCACGGCCATCGCCGCCAATGAAGAGGATATTTTTCTGGCCGATGCCGCGAGCCGCTGCGTTTTGCGCTTGGACCCATCGGGTAAGGTGATTGGCCGCATCGGCGAGACCGACGAAGCCCGCGACATTCCGGGCCTGGAGGTGCCAAGCCCCTATTTCGACCTGGCCTTTGATGAGGACGGTGAGCTCTGGGTCGTCAATCCGGGCAAGCTCGGTTTGGAGCGCTATCGCAGCAACGGCGACATCGTCACCTCGTGGTATCGTGCGTCCCTGGAATTAGACGGCTTCTCCGGGTGTTGTAACCCTACACACATTGCCTTCAACAGCAAAGGCCGTCTCGTCACCTGCGAGAAGGGCTTGGTGCGTGTAAAGATTTATGACGTGAGCACGGGTTTTTTCGAGGAACTCGTGGTAGGCTCCCGGTCCTTCGTCGTACCGCAGGGCGTGCGCGACATGATTGTCGATGCGTCTGATCGGATTCTGGTCCTCGACCCGCGAAAAAACGCCGTGCGCATATTTGAGCAGACCGAAACACAGTTGGCATCACACGCCAAGGAAACAGAATAGAAAAAACACAGGAGAATTCACTGGAAGGACAGGAGGGCGGGTTTTCCTACCCGCCACAAAGCACGCGTGGGTCATGGATATGCACGTTGGCCTTTGCTGGCACCTCGCTGCATTTGCTGCGGACTGGAAAGTCCGCACTCCTGCCCGCCGTGAACGTTCACGACAACCAAGGAATGTGCCATCATGGCTAACTCAATAGACCGACAAGAGTTCCTGGAACGCCTGTTTCGCCGAGGTGCCATCCTGGGCTTGGGTGGCGTGGGCCTCGCCGCCATGCACGGCAGCAAAACACCGGAAGAGTGTTTTGCAAAAACCACCCTCTGCAGTGACTGCTGGGGGCACACGTCGTGTTCCCTTCCCGAGAAAGGACTTGAGCCCGATGAGCGAGCGAAAAAAACTCGACAGGCGTGATTTTATGCGCGGCGCGGCCGCCTTTGCCTTCACCGGGGCCACCTGGATGGCCGTGGGCGAAAAAGCGGAAGCCAAATACTGGCAACTCGACCCGGCAAAGTGTACCCAGTGCGGCCGTTGCACCACCCACTGCGTCCTGAACCCCAGCGCGGTAAAATGCCTCAATCAATTCGATATCTGCGGCTATTGTGACCTGTGCTTTGGCTACCTCCAACCCGGCTCCCGAAACTTGGATACCGGCGCGGAGAATCAATTGTGCCCCACAGCGGCCATCGAGCGGTGGTTCATCGAAGCCCCCTACTATGAATACAAGATCCACGAAGACAAGTGCATCGGCTGCGCCAAGTGCGTCAAGGCCTGCTTGGTCTTTGGCAATGGCTCCTTCTACCTCCAAATTCGACAGGACATCTGCATCAACTGCAACGAGTGCTCTATTGCCAAATCCTGTCCGTCGGATGCCTTCAGCGAAGTTCCCGAATCCGAGCCCTACATTTACTTGACCGGCGACACCCACCTCGCCCATCCGCCGACCTGATGGGGAAGTACGTTACATACGGCGTGGCGAGCCTCACCCTTTTCCTCATGCAATCGGCCCAGGCCATCGAACTCAAGTTCGCGCCACCGGACTTCGAGACCGGTTACGGCATGCCCTATCTGTTTGTGCCGCCGGCAGCCGGGCGTAATTCGGCTTGGGAAGCGCTGATTCTTTTCGCTGCCTTGTCCCTGACCACGTGGATGGTGTTCAAGGCCCGCTCGCGCCGTGGCCTCTTCGGAATTAGCGTGTTTTCGTTGCTTTTCTTCGGTTTTTATCGACAAGGTTGCATCTGTCCCGTGGGTTCAACACAAAATGTGATGGCGGCCATATTTCTGCCCGACGTGGGTGTTTCGTGGGTGATTGTGTCGTTTTTTGTCATGCCGCTGCTGTTTTCGTTGTTTTTTGGCCGGGTCTTCTGCGCCTCGGTTTGCCCGCTGGGCGCCATGCAGGAGTTGGTGGCCATCGCACCCATCCGCATTTCGCCCGCGCTGGAACGGGTGCTGGGTTTGGGGAAGTACCTCTATCTCGGCCTGGCCACCTTGGGCGTGGCAACGGGTTCCGGCTTCTTTATCTGCCGCTGG
>JAJRPE010000456.1 GCA_024280935.1 Candidatus Hydrogenedentota bacterium | reverse complement strand
CCAATTGGGAAACCGACAGCCCCGAAGCGAGGATCTTATTTTTAAGAGCCGCGATATCCCGCTTGTTGACTAATTTATGATCGACCGCCGGGACGGGATCTTGCCACAACTGCGCTTCGGGTACCAGCGGACCGAGGCACCGCGAGTAGGGTCCCATGTCACGGTGCGTCAGTTTATACCACGCCTTGGCGAAGGCCACTTCGAACTCTCTCGGGTTCTCGAAGAACCGCTTTGAAATCTTACCGTAGGCCGGGTCCATCTTCAGGGCCAGGTCCGTCGTGAACATGATCGGCGCGTGGGACTTTGACTTATCGTGGGCATCTGGCACGGTTCCATCGCCCGCGCCGTCTTTGGGAACCCACTGCTGGGCACCTGCCGGGCTTTTTACCAACTCCCAATCGTAGGCGAATAGATTAGAAAGGTACATGTGCGACCATCTTGCCGGAGCGGAAGTCCACGCCCCTTCCAGGCCACTGGTGATGGTGTCTTCGGCATTGCCCTTACCAAAGGAATTCTTCCAGCCGAGGCCTTGCTCCTCGACGCTGGCACCCTCGGGTTCGGACCCGACATATTTACCTGGATTGGCCGCGCCGTGGGCCTTGCCGAAGGTGTGTCCGCCAGCGATCAGGGCAACGGTTTCCTCGTCATTCATCGCCATGCGGCCAAAGGTTTCCCGAATGCGGTGTGCTGCGGCGATGGGGTCGGGGTTGCCGTGCGGGCCTTCTGGATTTACGTAGATCAAGCCCATCTGCACCGCAGCGAGCGGGTTTTCGAGTTTGTCGTCACCGGAGAAACGCTTGCTGCCCATCCATTCGCTCTCAGGCCCCCAGTAAACATCTTCTTGCGGCTCCCAAACGTCCTCACGCCCGCCTGCAAATCCAAAGGTCTTGAAGCCCATCGACTCGAGGGCGCAGTTACCGGTCAAGACCATCAGGTCGGCCCAGGATATTTTCTGGCCATACTTCTGCTTGATCGGCCAGAGTAGTCGGCGCGCCTTGTCGAGGTTGGCGTTGTCGGGCCAGCTATTAAGCGGCGCAAAGCGCTGTGTGCCGTCCGATGCGCCACCGCGGCCATCGGTGACGCGATAAGTCCCCGCGCTATGCCAGGCCATCCGAATGAACAGCGGACCGTAGTGGCCATAGTCGGCCGGCCACCAGTCCTGCGACGTTGTCATCAACGCGTTGATGTCCTTCTTCAAGGCATCCAGGTCGAGTTTCTTGAACTCCTCGGCGTAATTAAAATCCCCGCCCATTGGGTTGCCCATGGGGGAATTCTGATGAAGTATTCCCAAGTTCAACTGATTTGGCCACCAGTCCCCGATCGACAAGGCCGAAGCCGCCGTGTGTCGGTTGGGGCCGGCTGTTTCGTTCATTACCGGACATTTACTCAATTCTCCATCCTCCTCGGCAGCTTGGACTCCAGACATTCCACCACTAGCCCCGAGCAAACAGCCAAGGGCCAAGGCAACAAGTCCAACGGGACTTGATGCGCGGAATAGTCCCCTCGTGTGTCTTTGAGCAGTTCCCTTCATCAGGGGGCTCGTACTTACGGAAGCGGTATCTGACATGTGGTTTCTCCTTGTGTTTGAATGAAAGTGGTTGCTCTGATGGCGAAGTCTTGTATTTGCGGGCTAGTCGCCCACACTCGACCGATTTTGCGAGTTCTGCCGGACAGGGGAGGGGTATTCCTAATTAAGAACTCTTCCTAACTAAGGTATCAAATACTTTTAGTGGAAATCAATCTGGATTCGGTAAGAATTCCGCGCTCTTGGCGAGGGGCGACATTATTGGGTATACTTTAGGCGTTGGGAAGCAGTGGAGTGTTGTTGTATGCATACGAACCAAGCACATATCGAAACCCAAGTCGCCTTTTTTGCCGACGAGTGCCGCCGGGCGAATATGCGCGTAACGCCACAACGCCTTGAAATCTTTCGGGAACTCCTGAAATCGAGTGATCACCCGGCGGCAGAAACGCTCTACAGGCGTGTGCGCACCCGCCAGCCCACACTTTCACGCGATACACTCTATCGAACGCTGGCTACCTTGGAATGCACCGGACTCGTGTCTCGCGTGGGATCGGCAACGGGAACCGCCCGCTTTGAGGCCAACATGACGCCCCACGACCACTTTCTGTGTGTAGGGTGCGGAGAGATCGCCGATTTGCCCAGCCCGGATCGCACGGAAATGACCGAAAAAATCGAATTGCCGCCGGGCTACCAGTTACAAACAATACAGGTCGAATCGCGCGGACTCTGCGCGAATTGTGGGGTAGCGGAACAAGACTGACACGTGGGGGCTGCACCCCGAACCTTCCACTGAATTCAGAGAGCCTGATCCCGACGGAATTGGGTTTGGCACTCATTTGCCCTTGCCAACACTGTTTTTACATCACACCTTGGGGTGCGACACAACAGGCGAGACGCCTGTTCCACCCTTTTCGTGCAAAGGGAATGTGGCACAGGCGTCTCGCCTGTGATGGTCACGAAGTGACCAGAACCCCCACCCTTCCTTAATCAAAAAGTGCCAAGCCCACTTCCTGCAAGCACCCCAAAAAAAACCGGGCGGGATCAGGAAGTCTGGAATTACCTGCGTCACTCTGTCTCAAACACAAAAGCTTTGTCATCCAGGGGTCGAATCCAGATATTCCGAAAGCGCACCGGGTGGTCGTGGTCCTGCAATTGCATGGGGCCGCATTCTGTCTTCATCAAGCTATCGCGGATGCGTTCGGCATAGGGTGTCGTGCGGAAGTGCAGCGGCGTGTAGATGGATTGATGCTCCAGGAAGGGCGTGTTGTGCTGCACCAGCACCCCGTTGAGCAGCACGGTAATCGACCCTGGTTTCACCGGCTTTCCGGCCTCATCCCGTCGTGGCGCAATGAAAATGACATCGTAGGTCTGCCACGTATCCACATCCCGCGTGGCATCGACCAGGGGCGGGCGAAAATTGTAGAGCGACCCGGTGCTGTTCATGGGTTCCATGGCGTTGTTGAAGCTGTCGACGATTTGCAGCTCGAACAATCCGTGGAGATATAGGCCGCTGTTCGCCGCTGACACGCCCTCAACCGCGCTCTTGGGAAAGCTGAACTCCACATGAATCTGGGCATCCCGGAAGTGGAGCCGCGTCCAGAGGCCCTGCTGGCGCTGTTGCTCGCCGGGCTTCACGATGATAGTGCCATCTTCCAGCGCCCAGTTGAAGGGTCCACCGTCTGGCCCCGCGAGCATATCGGTATCCGTGCCGTCGAATATCACGACGGCGTCATCAGGGCGGCCCTCCGAGGTGCCGACTTTCTTGAGAGATTCTTCGCCCAAAGCAGATGAGGCCACGAGCAACAACAAGACCAGGAACAGACGGATCGGACGAATCAGTCCGATCAGGTAACTCGGGATAAACAGACCAAGCATTGGATGCTCCAGGTTATCGTAGTGTCCTCACTATGACACGTGGGGCACCATCGTTAGAAGCCATGATACGTGGGGCGCGTTCGAGACGCAAGAGCAATTGCCGGGTTCTAGGACGAACCTAACGTGGGTTAGGCTTCCAGCCTGACAGAAAGGAAGCGGTGTTTCTCAATGCATATCTTATGGCATGAAATAGCTGCCCCAATTCGGAAGAAATTTAGGTAAGCGTTCACGATTCGCTACGGGTGCCACGGACAAGGGGCGATAGCCCTTGCCCGTGTTTGGAAAACATGTTCAACAGATAAAAGAAGTGAGTTTTCCGTCGATCCCATGTTCAGCACGGGCAAGCCCTACCGGGCTTGTCCCTGGCACCCGAAGATTGTTTTTATAGGGTCAAGGTGATATCAAGAAAAAAGCGGAGGGTGTGAACGCTTACAAATTTAGTTTGCGATGGCAACCTCGCACAGGTACCGTTGATGATTCGAGTCTCCATTCCCCGACACAAAGTGCGCTCTGGGAAGCAGAGCACGCTTTGTGTCAGGCTGGAATTCCACCACACGTTCGATGCAAAATTGGAATCCAAAACACCCAAAAGTCTGGGGCGATTTAGCGCCCCCAAACTTCCACTTCGATGAAATGGTTGAGCTTGTTGGCGCTGTTCCCGTTGCCATAGATGCGGATGTAGCGCCCCGTGGCCCCCCCGGCGTCGATAAGGCGGCCTTGGTGACTCTCAACGTACTCCTTGTCCTCGCCAACGCCCAGACCAGCGGAGTTATCGAAGTCGTTGTTGTAGAGCGTGATCACCCCTTCCTTGAACTTGGGGTCGTCGGAGAGCTGGACGACCAAGTCAAAGTACACCCGTTTTCCTTCATGGAACTTCCACACGAGGATGGCGTGAATGATGTGGTTTGCTTCCAGGTCCACCTGCACCCACTGAGGGCCTTCCGGCAACTCGATGAGGCTACTCCCTGCGTAGTCCTTGTCGCCATCGCAAAGTTGTGTCAGCGCGCCTGCGGTGGGGGCGGCGCTGGCTGTCACCGGCTTGCCCCGGGAGACAATACCCGTGCCCCTGGGGATTACGAAGGGGAGACGATCCTTGTAGTCCTCTGGCTCAAGAA
Organism: Candidatus Hydrogenedentota bacterium; assembly: GCA_024280935.1. Taxonomy (GTDB): domain Bacteria; phylum Hydrogenedentota; class Hydrogenedentia; order Hydrogenedentales; family JAEUWI01; genus JAEUWI01. The sequence goes on along the minus strand of JAJRPE010000456.1, from coordinate 1,294 downwards.
TGGGGCTCCAATAATCGAGCGGCGTGCCCCCGAAGAAGGGGGAGGGGTAGTCAATGACCGCTGCCCCCCACTCATCGGTCTTCGCGGCGGGTAGTGGAACGTCGATAGCTCGGACCTGTGGTAGCACGAGCGAGGTTTCGATATCGTGAGCGTTGCCGCGCAAATTGATCTCTTGCAAAACCGAAAGCAGACGGGTGTCCGCCCGCAGGAGGTAGATCCCGAGGGGCAATTCCGTAAATGTCGTTGTTCCCGGTTCCTCAAGCACATTCACCAAGCGCAGGGCCTCGGAAGGAATCTCGCCATCGACTCCATTGGGCAGGTGCTGCAGCGATACTTCGATATCCCCATCCCTCCATCGTAGATACGCCTTTTCGCTTTTCACCACACACACAAGTTCTCCAGGCCCGGTGGGCCTATGGCCCGCTATCACGGTCTCCCACCGTGTTTTGTGCATTGATGGCTGCACGGAACCGGTATGTGTGTTTTCGGATACCGAATTTCCCGCCGATTCGCCTTGGCTATTGCCCGTGTTTCCACGCGCCACCAGGGGTGCAAGCTCCGCACCTTCGCCCACCAGTTTTTCGCTGGCGGGCTTTGGCGGCATTGATGGCTCAAGATGCGGGACAGTTTTTACACGGACGGACTCTTCGGTGCTCCGGTCATATCCTTCAAAGCGAAGGTCCAGGCCGACGAAGCCGCCAATCACGAGTAACAGCAGCACAAACATGGCCCCCAGGTTTCCTGTGAGGGAGGAAGCCGTGCCGGTCGCCACAACGGCAGCAGGACCGGGACCCTTGAGGGCGATGCTGCCCAGGGCGGCCATGAGCGTCATGGGGACGGCATCCGCGAAGTTTTCCGACAGCAGGGCCGTGAGGGCGGGCGCCGCGATGGGTACGCCACGCTTCTTCAGTCCTTTTCGTAATTGCCCGACACCCTTTTTGATGCGGAGGCTCACGGCAGCGCGGGAAATGGACAACTCACGGGCGATGTCGGCGTGGCTCTGGCCTTCGTGAAAATGACGAAGTATTGGGTATTTAAGTTTTTCGGGAAGTTCGTCCAAGGCCTCATCAATAAGCGATCGGAGGTCGTCCCACTGCGGCTCAACGGAATCGGGGAATTGCTCGGCATAGCCTTGTTCCCGGAGACGGCGGCGCTTCTCACTCCGAAGCATCTCCAGGGCGCAACGCGTCGCGACGGTATGGAGCCAGCCGGGGAGGGAGGTCTTGATGGTGGTCGGTGCCTCGGCCAGCTTCAGGAAACACGTCTGGGTCGCGTCTTCCGCAGCGGTGGCGTT
>JAJRPE010000455.1 GCA_024280935.1 Candidatus Hydrogenedentota bacterium | reverse complement strand
GGTGTGGGCATCGGGCTGGGAGACTTCGATGCGGTACTTTTCCGGGACTTGGGCGGCCTCGCCCTCGGTGGTGCGAAGGCCGGATAGCCACGATGCGGGGTCCGGGCTGTCCTCCACGATGGCTTGAATCGCCGCGAGGGCGCTTTCCCGTTCGGTGCCCGATAGGTCGAGGGCGACATAGTGCTGGGAAAACGCGCCACGGGCCTGGTAGTGTTCATCGGCGCGACTGGCTATGTCGCCTCGGATGTTTGAGCCTTCGCGGTGGCGATTGCCGCCGATGCCGAGGCTCCAAACGGCGGTGAGAATAAGAAGAAAGAACACGACCGATGTGGGGGCCAGCCATTGTGAAGGGCGGAACGATGCGGAGAACAGGTCGGCGAGCTTGGCCTCGGACAGAGAGCTTCCGGGACTCCGCCTCTCCCGAGCGTAAATGCGTGCGAGAACCCGCTGTACCTGGGGACTCTCAATCTCGGGGCCTTTTCGTCCGGTTCGGATATAAAGATTGGTCTCCGGGCATCGTACAACGAGTGGCTTGTCTCGGTCTATTGAACCCCACCTCTCCAGATAGTAGTGGCCCGAAAGAACCCCTTGCGCCCAGATTCCCTCGGAGTGTATTCGTCCGGCTTGCATGGAGAGAAGCGTCGCCTTGCCAAGAAAATACAGAACGGCCAGGGCGGCGCAGACCACCAGAAGCCCGGGGAGCGCCTGTTCTGCCCGCAGGGTGAACAGTGTGGGGATTAGGCGCACGCTATAAAATAATAGCGCAGTCCACACGAGACAACTGAAGGCATAATAACTGACGGTGATAATCAAACTCAGGGGATGAGTGCGCTGAGGCGCTAGCAATTCGCGATGTTCCATGGTCCCGGCGATCCCGGCGATCCAGGGGAAGGTGGTGAAGGCAGCGCGGCGCCAATTCTGGCGATGGTGTGGGGTTTCCCACAAAACCAGCAACGCTGTGAGTAAGAACACGGGCTGGAGTATTGGGTACATCTCCTTCATGATCGCGATTTCACGCTGAAAGCTCAGGCCAGCTAAAATGGTCAGGGAGTTGAGCATGATCACTGGGGTCAAAAAGGCGGAGCCGTTTCCCAGCGAAGAATATAAATTTGCGGGCCGATTCAGCAGGGCGACAAGTAACAAACCAAGGGGAAAAGCCCAGCAGGTGTCGGAGAGTGCCGCAAGTAGATTGCCGGTGCTGGAAGGTCCCGTGCCGATTGACAGGAGGAGGAAGTAGAAGGGCATGAGTACGGCCCAGTGGATCAAAATGACGCCCAGCGGGATATAGGCCTGTTGCCGACTCGTCACGGGGACGGGAAGTCTGGTCAGGACCGTGCTCAAGCCAGCCATCTGGTAACTTGCGCCCGCGACGATTGCCGCTATCAGGGTGATATGGAACGTATAGCGAGATATCCCCGATATGACGGGTTCGATAAGGCTACCAAATCCTATTTTCGACAGTGTTTCGACCGATCCGACAGAGAAGAATCCAACGATTAGAGGTATGGAACTAAGAAGAACGAAGCCCAGTGGTACACCGAAGCCCAGCAAGAACCCCTTCAGGATGGCCCGTCGGCAGGCTTTTATGAGTAGCCAGTTTTGTCTCACGCCCCGCCCCTTTCTGCGTGGGGAAGTTCGCCGCGAAGTCGCCAGCATACGGAAATGCCGATAGCAAGCAGGAGAAGGGCCATGCCCCATTCCAATCCGAGTGGAAAATCCCGTAGCGGCAGGAAATTATTTTCGGGGGATGGCTGGGGCTTGAGCATGTGGCGTGCAACGAGGGCGGCGATCAGCAAAACCAGTCCGGCAACAGAACCGATGAGCTGCATTGTGTTGCGCGGACGGTGGCAATACCAAAGCGCGCCAAACACCGCCATGAAGGGCAATACCATCATTTCGGGGTGGACGCGGTAAATGGGTGTGATGTCGGCGTCGCCGAGTTTCAGGAAAACGCCCAGCGCGATGACGAATTCGTAGTACAGGGCGTGGCCGAGAAAAAACAGTGTCGTCGCGATAAAGGTGATCCCGCGCTTCCTGGGCAGGTTGAAGAAAAAGGCGGCGGTGGGCCGCGTACGCTCTGCGTGGGTCTCGTTGAAGATGAGCAGGACAAGGTGGGCCGCTACAAAGACACAAGGCAGCGCAACATCGTAGACCTGGCTGTGTCCGGGGCTGTTCAGGGCGTAAAAGGACAGCAGGGTGATGATCGTTCCGGTGAGCAGGTTTCCCCGTCCCAGTCGGTGCCATCGTCCGCGAAGCTCACGACGCAGTTGGCTCTTGTCGGAATAGAAGTCGTCGTTCATCGGCGCAGCCCTTCCGCCACCGGGGCATCCCTGTGGTAGGCAAGGAATATTTCCTCCAGGTTCAGGTGCTCCACATTGACCTCCAGCCCCTCCAGTTTTTCGGGCGTGAAGTTGGCGACGTGAATCTGAATCGTGTCGGCGACGGTGCATTGTGAGACGATGTCGAAACGTTGCAAAATCGAAGCCACATCGGTGCCGACCGGAACGCAGAGGCGCTTCACCCGGTCCTTGAGGGTATCCAGTTCGTCCTGGAGAAGGAGCCGCCCTTCGGTTATGAAGGCGACCCGGTCGATAACCCGCTCCACGTCGGACAAGATATGGGAGGAGAGGAGGATAGTCACCTCGCGCTTGTTGCGCAGTTCCATCAGGAGGTCAAGAAATTCCCGGCGAATGATGGCATCGAGGCCGCCCGTGGGTTCGTCGAGGACAATGAGGTCCGGCTGCTGCGCCAGGGCCAGGACGAGAAAAAATCGGCGTTTTTGTCCCTTGCTCAGGGTGCCAAAGGGGCGATTCATTTTCAGGTCGAAGCGGGTGATAAGG
>JAJRPE010000454.1 GCA_024280935.1 Candidatus Hydrogenedentota bacterium | reverse complement strand
TAAGCGCCGAGCAGCCCCAAAAGGTCGAGAGTTGAGCACGGCATCGAACGCTATCTTAACCGTTTTAACACAATGACTTATAGATATGGCAGCATGAAACTTCTTGTTTTTTATGGGCCTTATTCAAGAGTAAGGCACTAAATTCACTATTTTCAATTCAAACTCACCCGCTCCACCATGTTTCGCACTGCCGCGATCAGCGGCTCCTTGTTGGGATGGTAGTCGGCCTTCACCGTCAGCGGCTCGGCACACGCGGCGACCATCTCTCCCATGTCCAAGACCTTCCTTCCCCAGCCGCGCCGCTCAATCGCGTCGGCGATCTCGAGTTGATGGTCATTCATGTGCTCGTTAAAGCGTTTCAGACGGGGCACCGCAATAAAAGGTCGCCGAACACTCAGGGCATCCAGAGCGGTGCCGATACCGGCGTGCCCCACGATGACCCGGGCATGGCGCTGTATCTCCAGCACCTCCTCGCGGGGCAAGAAATCAAAGTATGCGCAATTCTCTGGCCGACACGTGGACATGCCCAACTGGATCACCACCTGCTCGCCGGTGTCGCGGGCGATGTCGTCCATGGCGTTGACGAGGCGCTCGAAATCAAGAAACATGGTGCCCAGGGTCACGTAAATCATGGGGCAGGCGCTTCGTCAATCAGGGAACCCACAAAACGCGCCCTCGGGCCATAAGCATCCAGCAATTCGGGCCACTGCACGTAGAATTCCTCGGCCATCCAATACATGACGCGCCCCGTGACGGAAGGCCGGACGACCTGGGCACCGCATTCGATGTAGAGGGCGGGCACGCGAAAAAGCTTGCCGATGAGGACCACGGGAATGGCGATTTCGGCCCCGGTTGACACGATGAGTTGGGGCCGTTCTTTCCGAAAGATACGAAACACGCGGACGAGATTTTTCAGAAACTCAATAGGGTTCTTGGCCATATTCGGCACCAGATACCGATTTTGAAGGCACCGCGTCGTGTCTGCGTCGTAGCAGAAGTAAAAGACCTCGTGCCCCGCGAAAGCCTCCTGAATCTGAAGCATCTCATTCAGGTGTCCGCCATGGGAACAGGTGCAGCATATTTTGATAGGTTCGGGCATGAGGGCTTTCGGTATGGTCGGTTCCCACAGGTACTGTTCCCAATACTACGAGGCGTGGGGCATGGATAGCAATGGAGGGTATACCGCGACCAACCCCCTTTTCCGAAGTACCCGATAGGCCACGAACGCTTGCCTGGCCGCGAACCCACACCCACAAGCTTAGCCGGGAACCGGCTGCCCGTGTAGGTGGCACCCTTGGGATGATTTTTTACGATCATGGCCTATCGCACGAACCCTCATACCTCGAGATCGCGCGGCACGACCATGTATTTCAGCGCTTGACCACGAAACCACTATTTCCTCACCCATCGTCCTTCGCCAAGGAATGCTCCGCGCATCCAACGCGGCAAGGCCGACGGAGCCGAATTGATCAGATAGTTGGATCGCGGAGGAGTCGCAGACCATTAAAAATAACGAGCAGCGAGGCCCCCATGTCCGCCGCGATGGCCATCCAGAGCGTCGCAACACCGCACAGCGCCAGGATAACAAAAACGAGCTTCAGGCCAAGGGCGAAGAAGATGTTCTGTTTGATGGTCCTCAGCGTGCGGCGGGAATGTCGTATCAACCACGGAATCTTGGAGAGGTCATCGGACATGAGCGCGATGTCGGCGGTTTCGATGGCAACATCGCTCCCCATCGTTCCCATGGCAATGCCCAGACTGGCCTGGGCCATGGCCGGGGCATCGTTAACACCATCCCCCACCATCGCTACGTTACCATGCTCGGCAACTAACTTTTTCATCGCCTCTACTTTGTCTTCCGGCAGCAACTCCGCAAAATGCTCATCTACCCCACACTGCTTCGCGACGGCATCAGCGGTACCCTGGTTGTCGCCGGTAAGCATCACCACGCTCTCAATGCCCGCCGCGTGCATGGCTTTCACGGCATCAACCGATTCTTCGCGCACCGCGTCCCCCACGCTGATGAGTCCGCAGATGTGCTTGTCATTCCCAATCGCAATAACCGAATGGCCCGCATCCTCCATGGACATCGCTATATCGTGAATCTCTGAGAGTTCCGCCCCCTTCTCGTGCATCAGGTTGTGGCTGCCAATCCAAAAGTCACGGCCATCAATGCGTCCCTCCGCGCCTTTGCCCTTGAGGGCGCGAAAGTCGGTCGCCGCAGCAACCACTACGCCCTCCGCTTTTGCACGGGCAAGCACCGCCCGTGCCAGGGGGTGCTCGCTGCCCTGCTCCAGCGCCGCCGCACGTTGGAGAAGCTCGATGGTACTATGCCCGTTAAGTGCTTCGACACGCTGCACCTCGGGTTTTCCCTGGGTTAGCGTACCTGTCTTGTCGAGGGCGATAACTTTCAGGCGTGCTGGCGCCTCCAGATAAGCGCCGCCCTTGATCAGGATACCCGCCCGCGCCGCCGTGCTGAGTCCCGCCACGATGCTCACGGGCGTGGAAATCACCAAAGCACAGGGACAGGCAATGACCAGAATAACCAGCGCCTCATAGAGCCATGCTTCCCACGCACCGCCGAAGAACAACGGCGGCACAAGCGCGATACACAACGCCAACACCATCATGGAGGGTGTGTAATAGCGGGCAAAACGCTCTACCCACTGCTCGGATTGGGCACGGCCCTGTTGGGCCTCTTCCACCATGCGGATAATACGCGCCACGGTGCTGTCATCAGCAGTGGAGGTGGCCTCGAACTCAAAGGCTCCGTCTTC
>JAJRPE010000019.1 GCA_024280935.1 Candidatus Hydrogenedentota bacterium | reverse complement strand
TTCCCAATACGCGAATAGCGATATGCCCGTAGAGAAGTGACTTCCCAAGTCCATCGGCATGCGATCAACCGGTTCCCGATTCAGTGTGCGAATAACCCGCTCCCGCGCGCTCATCGTTTCTACATTCATGCAGTGCATCCTGTGTTGCGCCGCCAACCCTATGTCGTCACAGCGATGGCATCGAGTTCCACCTCGAAGAGGAGATCGTCGCGGCAAACTTCGGCGACCATGGTCAGAATGGGAAGGCTGTCCAAACCGAGCTTGTTCCGGTAGTACTCGAATCGGGGAATATCCTCTGCGTGTTTGACGTAGGCGATGGCGCGGGTGACGTTGGTCCACTTCATGCCTCGGGCGAGAAGGAGGGCTTCAATGACTTCCAGGGTAACCAGAATTTGCCCGTCGATATCGTGGTCGTGAATGGTAGCGCCTTCGGATTCGATGCTGGCGGTGCCAGAGATGAATATCTCGCGGCAACTCGGAAAATCCAGTTCGGCGGCACGGCTGAAGGAACTTCCGTATTCGGTTGCGGAACACTGCAACGGCGAGGGTATGGCCGCCATGGAGACGGTGTCGATTTTGGGCTTCACGGCGAGAAGTCCCCCCACAATAGAAGAGCCGCTGACATTGCATGCGCCGATGCCCGTGCTCGCGGGAAGGAGACCTTCGTAGACACGGTGTTCGGTGAAGAATTGGTCACGGGTGAGGTTAAAATCTCCATACCACGAAACGATGTCGCAGTTGTAGTACCAGGTGCGAATCGTGTCTCCGAAACCCATGCCAACCGCGTGAAGCCCGTCCTCCATCTGATTCAGCACGGCCTCGGTCTGTTCAACGGGTGTGCGCGTTGGAATTCGTCCATCAAGTCCGCCCAGCCGACAGATGGCAGCTTCGCTGGTGTCGACGAGCGATCCAACGATGTGCTTGCCCAGCAAAATGGGCGTGACCGTGGCATCACTCTCCGCCCATATCTGGATACCACCCGCCATGGGCGCGTCGGGTTCGGCGATCCAGGTGAGGGGCCATTCGATGGACCCAGCGATCCCCTCAACAAGTGAAAGACCATCATTCATGGGAAGCCCCATAATGTCCATGGTTACGATGGTAGCCCCCGTGCCGCGCAGGGCCGACATGGCCCGCTCGACAACAGTTGGGACGGTATCTCCGTCAATACAGGGCACGGTAATGTAGTGGGAGCCTCGCCCAGGGCCGTGTGGCGAAACGATCTGCACGCCCCCTTCGTCTGTACGCACCAGGGTGTCTTGCACATCGGTTCCACTGCGCACATTGGGATTGTTCTTGATGTCTTTACAGGCCATGGGTGTTTCTTCCAATAAATCCTACGGGCAAAGGAATCCACGTGCCCTACGGGGCGCATTGCAGTCAACCATTTGTCCATACTACAGAACTTGTTGCTTTACAGGGACAGTACGTACTCTACCAGATCTTTCACCTGCTTCTCCGACAAGGCGGAGGTTTTTCCGTGGGCGTCGTTGTTATTGAAGGTCGTCAGCACTTCCTCCAGCGTCATGGCGCGGCCATCGTGGAGGTAGGGCGCGGTGCGCCAAACCTCAATGAGGGTTGGCGTATCGAAGTCCGTGTCGACTTCCCGGCGCGTGCCCGTTCCGACGACGTGGCCTTTCATATCGGTGAACAACGGCCCTGAATGGCATCTGCTGCACTTGGCCATCTCAAAAATTGCCTCCCCCCGCTCCGCCGAAGGCGACAGTTCGCCCTGCTCCAGTTTCGGGCTGGGTACGGGTTTTAGCGCCTTGAGATATTCGTCGACGGACAGGGCGTACTCTTCCGGCAGTTGGTTGAACAGAATATGGCGAATACCCGCCCGCGTGGAGACCACGGCGTTGGCGCGAATGCCTGTGGCTGTGGTCGGCGGTGTTTCATAGGACAAGAGCAGGTTTTTCGTGTTTTTCGGATTGCCCATGCCATCATTGAGAATGTCCCAGTTAAGCGCATCGACGCGGGCATCGCCGGGATGGCAGCTTGCGCAACTCTGCCATTGCTGAAAGCAGACCGACCCATCGTGGAAGAATAATTCACCGGCACGGGCAACCGACATGGCCGGTTCATCTCCGAGTGCAAAGGATTGGCTTTTCGGCTTGTTGCCCTGCGCGAGATCGACCACACCCAGGGTGCCACTGAAATATTCGGCGGCAAAGACACGCGACCCGATAGCCGCGAGGCCCCTCGGCCCTTTCCCCTGGAGTTTGATTCGCTGGCGCAGTTCGACAAGAAAGGACAAATCGTTGGGCACACGGTCTCCTTCGCCCGCCGCCGCTTCATCGGCCAGTTTCTTGTGGAGTTGGGTCCGGTCTATGACGCTGATTTCGTGGGTGCCCGAATGGGCCACGCAGAGCCATTTTCCATCGGGCGTGCAGGTAACGCCCCAGGGATTTGCCGCGCCAAGATCCACATCATCAAGAAGCACGGTATTGACGAGAGACATGCCTGCCACGTCAATGACACTTACCGCGTTGGTATTTATCCAGCCTCGTTCGAGCTGGGTGGTGGGCAGTTGATATCGCGAGAGAATGTGCGTCACGTAGGCGTATTTCCCATCGGGCGAAACGCAAATATCGAGCACGCTGCTGCTGCCATTGACCAGCTTGATCGCTCCTGTCGTCTTCTTCGTCGTCACATCGATAACATCGACCACGGCAGACACGTAATTCCCGTCGGCTCGGCTCGCGGGGAGAAGGTTCGCGACGAAGAGACGGGAGCCATCGGGCGTAATGGCTGCCGCAATCGGTTCACGGCTCACGGGGATTGTTACCCTTTCCCCGGAACCCGTCAGGTCAAGCGCTGTAACACGGTCATTGAACTGGTCGCACACGAAGAGCGTTTTCCCATCTGGTGTAACGACGGGTGCTTTGGGCGTATGGCCTACGGCATGGGTCGCGACTACCTCGCCATCACTCAGCCGAACCACATAGACCTGGCCTTCCGGGCCGCCACCCGTTACGAAGAGCTGTTCTCCGTTGGGGGAAAGAGCAAGTCCCGAGGGCTGGACGGGTAGTGCGATAATCTTCTTAACCTCATTCGTAGCGGAGTCAAAGACGGCTATCTGCTTTGCCGTAAACTCGGCTACATACACGGTGTCGCCCTGAACCGCTAGGGCCAGGGGCGAAAGGTATATTCCCTCGCCAACGGCAGGTACGCTGATGAGTCCGGCCCATACGACAAAAACACATGTCATAGCGTTGCATAAAATACGGTATCTCACGCCCAATTCTCCTTATCTAATTTCCAAGTGCCGACAGTCGGCCTCTCGTTATTTTCGTAAGCGTTCACCCCAAGGAAATTCCACACCGTCATTCCCACGCAAGTGGGAATCCAGAATGCGACAGGAATCTCTTCGGTCACACTGGATCTCCGCATTCGCGGGGATGACGATCTGCTTTCGCGATCAAGCGGTGAATGCGTACTTCCATTCGTGATTCAAATTGTTTGTTTCTTTATTGACCGCATTGGAGCGTAAGATACTATGCTTCGTCCGGGATCTTGCCCGGAAGAAGTGGCACCTGCGGTGCAGCGAGCAAATTCGCGTACAATCGTTACAAGTATGTCGTATGAGCGACCGCCCCGAAAGGCCAAAACGACCTCTCAAACTCATGATTTTTTGTCGATACCAGGCGCAAAAGAACGCTAGCGTTTCGCCAGGGGGGCAACCGACTTCACCGGTTTCCACCAAAGAGACTCCCAATACGCCCGGTCCGTTTCGTAGGGGTCGATTTCTCCGTCATCGGGATAATCGCTCGGAAGAATGCCATAGCGCCGCATCTCGCGCATATAAGGGGGCTTGGGCTGAAAACCCGGCATATCGAATCGTTTGATCGTATCAAGATACTGCTTCGTTTCCTTAACCGCCGTCAATAACGTCTGGTAGTCTCCATCGCTCATATCCTTGAAAACCGCTGCGCCGCTTTCATCCCGACAAATGCCCAAGCCGCCGGATTCCTGTGCGAGGGGCGCGAGGACTTGCAGCGACATTTCGGGCCGACTCAGGTTGTAGAGAATGTGACGCGAAAAGCGCAACCGGGGATCGTCGTACTTAATGGCCCAAGGCGGCATGTCCATATTGTCGGAGGGTGAATCGGGCAGCTTCATGGCCGTCTCGGCGTGGCAGGTATCACAGCGGTTCTGGAGCACTTGCTGGGCCGCCTGCATGGTGGGCCATTCGGTGTCGCTGCGGTCAATCTTATTTTCCGCGTAGCCCCCTACCATGCCCGATCCGAGTGCTGCGTAGGTGCCGGGATAGGGGGCGCCCGTCTCAATCCACAGACGGATGACTTTTTTCTCGTGAGCCGTCGTCTGCACATCGTGATGCTCCCCGTCGAGCATCTTCAGCAATGCGCTGGCGGCACTGCCAAAAGTACGCGGGGCGTAATTGCTCTTCGGCAAATTCCTGCCATCGGAGAACTGGCGCAGGGCGCTAAGCGTGAAATAGCTATGGGAATAGAGCGGACCCCGATCACCGGTGAGGATGACATTGCCGGCTCTGGGACCGCCTTTTTCCCCCGCTGTATAATCATGGCAGTCCACGCAGTTCCTGTCGAGAATGGGCTGAATATCACGGGGAAAGTCGAAAACATCCGGCACATCGGTAATGGACGTGATGGCGCTGGGTTCACGCGACATGGCTTGTAGTTTGGTCGCAGGGAGTGTCGTGCGGGTGCGTTGCTCGTGGCAACCCACACAACTCAGCGCTTCTCCGGGCTGAACGGTGAGAAAACTCTGCATCCGCTTGATGGACAGATCGTTTTTGTCGAGGGCCACAAGAATCAGGCTGCGAAGCGCAGGCACCTCCATGTAGGCCGAGCCGTCGGGTTCAACGGGAACCGTACCCAGCACCCGTTCCAGGGTAAAGGTGCCGCCGTAACTCAGGGGTTCCATGCCGCCCGTGTAGTTGATGGGTTTTGGCAGGGATTCGAGGACAAGCAGTTTCTTGACCTCGCCGGGTTCGACGCCCCCCATATTCCGGCCTTCGTAGACATTGGCAAGAATCAGGGTACCCGTCTCCTCTTCAGGATTGCTTCTGGGCGGCAATATCAGCTCCCGCGCCCGCTTCTGAATGGGGCGTGGTTCGTGACACTCCAACCCAGCCTCACGATCTTCCTCGGAGACACGGAAGATTTGTTCGGTTTCTCCCGCACGGTTCATGAGGAGAATTTGATCCTTTCTCGCCATGAGGAAACGGTCTTCGGATAAGGGGTAGGGGTCTCTAAAATCCGTTCCCTCGTGAATGGGCCAAGCGGATTGGAGAGCATCCGGGCCGGCCTTTGGATCAACAATCGTGGGTCGGCCCGCATGTTCGCGCCGCCCATGACCGGGTGAAAATATGGACAGTATCTTGTCCGTTCCAGGGATGGGCTTCGCATCGATCATGAGGATGCCGGGTTCCATGTTCCCATAATAGGTCATCTGGCCGCTGCCGTCGGGATTCATGGTCCAAAGGTGGTGATAATGAACCTGGCTGCGATCCACATACTCCCAGCGCTGGTAAAGAACGCGGCCATCGGGAAGAAGCCAGGGCGTGTTGTCGTGTTCGTTGTTGCTGGAAACCTGGCGGATATTCGTGCCGTCCCCATCGCAGCGATGGAGCACGGCCACCTGGGTAAGCCAGCAATTTACCCAGCGCTTGCAGCGGCTCGATACAAACATGATGCCACCATCGGGAAGGTAGGTTGGCTCAAGGTCGTCATAATCTCCATCCGTCAATTGGCGGAGTCCGCTTCCGTCAACACCAATTTCGTAGAGATGAAAATGCGTATCATCGCCTTTCCGCCAAGCGAATATAATTTTCTCCCCATCGTAATGAACCTGGGGATCACGAATGCCCCCTGCGGGATCATCCAGAAGGACCGTAGTTTCACCACTGCGCAGGTTGTACTTGAGTAACTTGCCGCCGGACTCATAGGTTACCCGGCTTGGGCCTTCCGCATAATAACTGAAATTGGCATACCAATGGCCGTCCTTACCGGGCTTTCGCAGAGAAAAAACAATTTCTTCAACATCCGCAAGCGGACCGGCGAGGGCTGGTTCCAGCAAGTTTGGTGCTGGTGCTGGTGCTGGTGCTGGGGGGGCCGGAGCCGGAGCTGCTGCCACGGGAGCTGCGGATTCTTGGACAGGGGCCGGGGGCTCCGCCACACTCGCCATCGCGGATAGCAGAAACAGAATCGCTGGAATAGACCTTACGCTTCGCATAGTGTCTCCTCGCACATCGTGCAATCCAATCGGACATCAACGCCCATCTGGATTCAAACTTGTGTCGTAGACTTTTTTTTCGTTTCGGATGGCGGCCCGGTTGGTCAACTCAATCAACCGCCGCTGCTCGTACTTCTCATCCCGCAACTGATCGAGCGGTGATGCCTTGAAATTTTCCATATCCGCACGCGGTCGCGATGCCAGCACGGCTTTACCGGCCCGAATAATGTTCAGGGCCTCTTCGTACTCCGGTGCGGCCTTATTTTCGATCCCCTGAAGGCAGGGGCTCAACTCGGGCCTGTCAAAACTAATCTGCGGCCCTCTGTTGGTCCGAAAGTCTGCAAGTTTCTCAAAGGGAATTTTGGTAAGTTCTCCCAGCCGCTTCAACTGGGCCTTGTCCAACGGCGCACGACCCGCCAGGTTTCCCGGAAAGGCGCTGTCATAACGAGGATAGTACGGCGCGTTCAGATCAATCCAGGTGACAATACGATCCATGGACTCGCGGTCCAGTTGCACATCGTGGTGGCCCTCGCGCAAGACCGTCACCAGTTTGCTCGCGTGCGACCCCCAGGAGCGTGCCTCCTGAATCGCGGCGGGACCGGCCCCAGGCACGGAGACCAGCCCTTTTCGCCAGAGTTCATTGTAGGAGGTGTTGAAGGTCAACGTATGGTCACGGCCCAGATTCAGGTTTCCCTGAGCATTTCCATAGTCATGGCATTCGACACAATTATTGTCAAATACCGGCTGCACTTCATCGATATAGTTGAAGAGACGTGCTTCGCCATGCCAGCCGTTGAGCTTGGCAGGCGGCTCCTTTAAGGCCAGCGGGATTTTCTCACCACCGTAATAGCTCGGTGCGCTCTTCCGGTTGTCGTGGCATCCCACGCACCCAACGACCTCGCCGGACTGTACGATTGTGCCGCTTCGCATGGACTGAATCATCATGCCATTTTCGTCGAGGAGTTGGAAGTAGACGAAGGTATCCGAGGGGACCGCAACGTAGGCCGACCCGTCTTCGTGTACGGGAGCAGTTCCGAGAATACGTTTGTTATTGAAATCATGCCAGTTCATAGCCGGTGCCGCCGTGCCCTGACCATTCCAGCGGGACTTGGTCCAGTAGCGTTTTTCGGGTGATTCCACGACACGCAGGGATTTTACGCTGCCCCGTTCGACACCCTTCATATGGGTCCCGTTATAAACGTCGGTCACGAAAAAGAAGCCTTCTTCGTTGTTGAAATCACGACGTTCCGGGAGCGCAGGCGGACGGATGCGGGGCTGAATCGGCATGGCGTCATAGCAGCCCGCGCCTTCTGCGTGCAGCAGGATCTCGTTCCCAAAGGTATCGAGGAGATAGATGCCCATTTGCTCGCCCTGCCCTGTCATCCGGGAGCAAAGGAAGTAGGTATCGTCGAGGGGATAGGGGTCTTCGTATTTGGGGTTTACCCGCTTAAAGGTGTCGAAGTCGCCCACGTTCACGAGATCGATGGCATTGGACGGCCAAGTGCGAATAACCGGATCTTTGCCATCCAGCCCGAGGCGTCGGTCCACGATGGCCACGGCGCCCCAGGGACGGTCATGGCAGGATCCAAATATGCACAGCACCTGCTGTGTGCCCGGTATGGGGCGCGCATCAATGACACCGCCGGGCGAGTTGGTATTGTTTCCCCAGTAGACCGCATGGTTGGTTCCATCCGGGTTTACCGTCCAGAGCGCCTGGGCATCACCGAAATTCCGATCCACGTATTCCC
>JAJRPE010000453.1 GCA_024280935.1 Candidatus Hydrogenedentota bacterium | reverse complement strand
CGTTCCCCCGCCTCGGTTTTGGCCTGGCAGAGCAATTCAAAGAGGGAGGCTTCGCCGAAAAGGTCCAAGTCCAGCGCGTAGCCATGATCCTCTTCGAGGCGATCCGTACTCTGGTTGCCATCCCCCGGCCAGTCGCCGACCATGCGCCGCAGTCCCCGCTCGTAGAAGGCCACGCCCGCTTTCGCACAAGTACGTTCCCGTGCGGTGCGCTCGTGCCAGACCAACAGGGCGACAAAGGCCGCCAGAGGCAGCAAGATCCACCACCAGGACACGCCATCGCTGGCCCAGGCCGCACCGCCTAGCGCAAGGGCTACGGCAAACACGGCGAGACGTGCGTTGGCGATATGGTCGAAACGCTTCTCGTGGGCTACACAAGCGGCCCGAAGCTGTGCCAGACGGGCTTCATACACTGCCTGGGGATTGTGGGATTCGTTGGTCATGGGTACTCCTGTTGGGTGCTATTGGGTGGAAACTGTTTCATCGCACCACGTCACCTCAACGGCCGTGCCGCGCGATCCCGAGGCACGAGGGTTCGTGCGCATAGAGAAACAACCCCTCTTTCCCACTGGATATGACTACCGAGACATTCACCGGGGCATTGTACAACAGCAAGAGCGTTCTCAATTGCATCACAGCCTCACCTATCCGCATTCACACAGGCATGTGCGTGCAGCATAAAACATCGCACTTGGAGCAAGAGGTGTGATCTGTGCCCCCTCGCTCGCAGCATATACGACGTGCATTGACCTTCCCTGGTCACAACGCACAACCCTCGTACCTCGGGATCGTGCGGCACGACCGGTTTCTATCACCTCCGCCTACAAATTCTGAGAAGACTGTAGCACAAACCGACACGTACCTTGCCAGTTGCATCGGCGTCGCCCCCTTGCGTATGCTGCACCCCGTCGCGTGTATTAGCGTAACGAGTACCTTGTGGCGGGTAACAAAACCCGCCCGCCTTGACTGTCGCCTCTCCTGTAATACTGGTTGTTGATGTATGAAACAAAGCACTCCCATACTCTCAGTCGTCCTTCCCGCCTTCAACGAGGCGGAGAATATCGTACCGGTTACAGAGCGGCTGTGCGCGACGCTGGAGAGCCTCAACCGTCCCTTTGAGATCCTCTGGATTGACGATGGCAGCACGGATAATACGACAGAGGTGCTGGACAAACTTTGCAGCGCGGACCAACGCGTTCGTGCCTTGCACTTTTCCCGCAACTTCGGGCACATGGCCGCCCTCTGCGCGGGGCTGGAGGCAGCTCGGGCCACGGGGGCCGTCATCACGATGGATGCCGATGGGCAACATCCCCCGGAACTCATTCCCGAGATGATCGCCTTGTGGGACGAAGGGGCCGACATTGTCCAAACTTTGCGCGACCCCGCCACCCAGGAGGGAATGTTAAAGCAACAGACTTCCAAGGGGTTTTATCGGGTACTCAGCCTCCTCGCCGACATCGATCTACCCGCAGGTGCCGCAGATTTTCGCCTCATGGATCGCCAGGCCGTGGATGCACTGAATGCCCTCCCCGAACGGGTTCGTTTTGTCCGGGGTCTCGTGCAGTGGGTGGGCTTCGATTGTGAATATATCCACTTTGCCTCGGAGCCGCGCCTGAACGGGGAAACGAAGTACAGCTACACCAAGATGATTAGCTTCGCCCTCAGCGGCCTCAGCTCCTTCTCCGTTCGCCCCTTGCGCCTCTCCTTTCTGATGGCCCTCATCGTCATCGGGATAGCGGGCTGTTACAGCGTCTTCGTGTTGTGGGCGAAGTATGCAGGATTGGCCCTGACCCCCGGCTGGGCCAGCATTCTTCTCGTGGTCATGCTTCTGGGCGGTGCCCAGCTCTTTGCCATTGGCATCGCGAGCGAATACCTGGCCCGCACCTACATGGAGCAGAAACAACGTCCGGTTTACATCTTGAAGAAGCCACGGAAGCGCGAGAAAAACGTCCCATGACCCATGCGTGTATTTGCTGTGGCGGCACCGATCATGTTCCGCACCTCCGCGGACTCAAGCGGTGTGCGGACTGCACCCATGTGTGGGCCGACCTGAATCTCTCCCACGAAGAACTCCAGGCTCTCTACTCCAAAAATTACTTTCTGGGTGAGGAGTACCTGGACTACGAAAAGGAAAAACCCGCACTGCGCCGCAATTTCACGCTGCGACTCCGGGAACTGTTACGTCGTGCGCCCGAAGGCGGTGCCCTCTGGGAAATTGGCACGGCCTATGGCAACTTCCTCGATTTGGCCCAAGCCCATTACAAGGTGGCGGGCTGCGACATCTCGGAACATGCCGTGCGTCATGCCTGCGACACCCTGGGCCAGAAGGTGCAGTGCGGGGACTATCTTACGCTTGACACGCCCAACGAGCAGGATGTGGTGTGCCTCTGGGACACCATCGAGCATTTGTCTGCGCCAGCGGCCTATCTGGAAAAGGCGGCGCAGCAGCTCAAGGAAGGCGGTGTGCTGGCGCTCAGCACCGGCGACATCGGGACGTGGATGGCCCGGTTTCGGGGCGAAAAGTGGCGGCTGATTCATCCGCCGACCCACCTGCACTATTTCACGGCGCAATCCATGCGAACGCTGTTGGAAAGGCTTGGCTTTGCGGGGATCGAGATTCGCTACCCCGCATTCTGGCGCAGCGCCGATGCGGTGGCCTACCGCCTCCTGGGCCATCCCGAAGACCGCTGGGCAGCGCCTCTTTATCGGGGACTGCGTCGAGCGTCGTTGCTGGACTTCTCTTTTCCCATGAACACCTTCGATCTGATGACCGTTTATGCATACAAGAAAGCACCAAACAATGTAGGATAGCCGTCTCGGCTGTCTCGACAGACGGCACGTCTGTCAAAGAAACAAAATGCGTGCATACGTTTCGTAGAGGCCGTAAACGGCCTGTGACAACCGGGACGGATGTCCTACATTCATTGAAACTCCCTTTGCTTGCGGCTATGCTGCCGTGACAACAAGGTCAATTCATGACACTATCTCCCAAACAAAAAACATATCTTCGTGAAATCATACTGGCCTTCCTTGCCTTGATCCTCATCGGCGGTGCCCTGGCCCTCACCTTTTCCCACGTGCTGAAATCCGGCCCCGACGACATTATGGGTCGCTATGACATTTACCGTTATTACGGCCCCATCACCTTTTACCTCGACTATTGCATCAGCCAGGGCGAATTGCCCCTGTGGAATCCCTTGGTCTACTGCGGCCTGCCCAACGCGGCCAACCCCCAGGCCTTCGTCTTTTATCCGCCGAATCTGATCCGCAGCCTCCTGCTCAAAATCATCAGTCCCCAGGCCACCAACGAAAGCATGATCGCCTTCGTCGGTCTTCACCTCCTGCTCATGGGCTTCTTTACCTACCTCCTCGGACGCGCCCACAAACTGAGCTTTCCTGGTGCCCTCGTTGCGGCGCTGGCATGGGTGTGCAGTGCGCTCATTGTGCGGCGGGCCTGTGAATATCATTTCCTCTACACCATGGCCTGGCTTCCGTTGATCTTACTGGTGGTGAAGTGCGCCATCGATACGCCCGCGACGCGCAAGAAATTTGCCTGGTCCATCGGGGCAGGCTTGCTCCTGGGGCTCAGCATTCTCGGCGGCTTTCTCCAGATCGTGAGCTACATGGGGGTCTGCATCGGTCTCTATGCCTTGCTCTACCGCTTTCTGCCGGACCGCGAAGACAACGCAAAAAACGAAACGACATCGGTGCGGGGCCTCTCTCGCGAAGTTCTCGCCTTTGGCCTGATCTTTTTCTTTGCCGTCCTGATTGCCTTGGCATTGTTGCTCCCGGTGGCGGAACTGAGCGGATTTTCCGCACGCCAAAAGGGCATGGCGGTCCCCATGTATTCTGACATGATGAAGTGGGATGTCACCCGGATTTATCAAAGCATCGTCGTGTTTGCGGGCATGAAGTACGAAGCCGAGACCCTGCGGAGCGCCGGCATCATCGCACTCCTTCTGGCCCTCGCGGGCTGCTTCCACCGCAACAAAAAACTGGTTTTGCTTTTCGGCCTGTCCGCATACGCCCTCATCGATTGCGGGTTCGGACCGCCCTTCCCCATCGCCTCGCTGGCCGATTTTCTGACCCCCTTCTCGTCGTCGGCCTATTCGCGGGGCTTCGACTTCGCCCTGCTCCCCCTCGGCTTGCTTGCCGGACTCGGCGTGGACACCCTGTGGCACGGGCGCGGAGAGCGGCCCGCACGGTTTATCATGTCCCTGCTCCTTCTCTACGGAACGGCAGCCACAGTCATCCCCCTGATCCTGTGGGCATCGCCCCATCCCTATCTGCCGGTGAAGGAGGCTATTTTTATCCTGCCCCTCATCGCGGCAGCCGCCATGCTGATCACCCTCTGGATGCCGTGCCGATGGCGCTGGTCTGGGATCTTGCTTCTGCTTTTCCCTGTCCTCCTTTTTGGAGAGACTTGGTCTTGGAATCGGGAATACGTTCCCTGGATGATCAAGAAGACTTTCCGTGATACCGAGCCTGTCAAACAAGCGGGTCATGAATTTCCCACAACAAACACCCGCACCACCGACCCCATCGCCAACCGAGCGCTCTATTCCCTCACCCCGGTAATGAATGGTGTGGACCCATTGCACTTCGCGGATGTACGGAACCTCCTGAGTGGCACGCCCCGTGATAAAGGCTCCCATCGTTTGGTAACCGAGTGGGAGCCGACCGCAGAAAATCACCGGGGCAACCTCCTATTAAAGCGTTTTTTCTGGCTCTCCCGCTACGCCAAAGAGGGACCGCTCCCCGGAAAGCAAGCCCTCTTTCCGCCGACTACGACCACGTATTTGCCCGAAGGCAGCAGCATCGACTTCCCGCCCCCCCCCGCCACCCGAACACCCTGGCAAAGCGTGTCGGAGCGGGCCGAAAAAGTCGCCATCCCCGGCATTGACGCCGTGCTGAATCGTCAGCGTGCGAACAAGCAGCGCATGATTCGCTTCGACATCGCCGTGCCGGATAGCGTCGCGGACACCCGTGCCGGGTCTGGCGGGGCGCTCCACACGACGCTGGTGATTCGTTATCAGAGCGCCATCACGGCCCAGGTGGACACCCGCATCACACCGCTTTCCGGCGGTCGCCGCGTCTGGGGAAAACGCTATCGTGTCAGTACCTCACGGAACACCATCCGCACGCTGGAAGTCCCCCTGCCCGATGTGAGCAGCGCCAGGGTGGATATCAGCATCAAGACCAAGGGGAATGGGGCCTTCGACATTGAGGATATCTTCCTTCTGACCGACCCGGCGGATGAGGATGCGCTGATCAAGATCACATCCTTCACCGCCAATAAGGTCGAACTGAACATCGGCCCCCTGCCCGGCCCGCGCCTCTTGACCTTCCTCGATGCCTGGTACCCCGGCTGGCATGCCTACGTTGATGACCAGGAGGTCTTTATCCTCAAGGCCGACGATGTCTTCAAGGCCATCCCCCTGCCCGAAGGCACCCACACCGTCCGCTTCGAGTTTCGTCCCCGCTCGGTTATGCTGGGTGTTGCAGGCTCGCTGGGTGGTCTGCTGATCGCGCTGGGGGTGATCGCGTGGCTGACGCTGGGGAGACACAAGGAAGAAAAGTAACCCAAATGGCTAACACGATCATCAAAGGCGTTGCCTACATTATGTAAGCTCGGATACTCAAAGGTAAGTACACGTAGCTTAGCCTTCCAGGCTGAGACAAAGCGTGCATTGATCGCGAGGACGCACTTCCTGCCATGGAACAGAATGCCCAGGCCTATTCGTGCTCGAATGTCGTTTGATTCGCAGGCGCTCGCGCCACAGATTCGTCGCCGCCTCCGTCCGCGCTTTGTGCTGAAAAATGG
>JAJRPE010000452.1 GCA_024280935.1 Candidatus Hydrogenedentota bacterium | reverse complement strand
CAAATCGAGGTGGATATAGACGGCATCCCCTCCCAGGTCGAAACGGACGCACTACTCATCGCCGTAGGCCGTGCGCCCAATGTGGACGGAATGGGTTTGGACAAGGTCGGCGTGAAATACACGCCCCAACACAGGGTCGTGGTGGATGACACGCTCCGAAGCACCAATCCCCGCATCTACGCCTGTGGCGATGTATGCCAGCTCTACAAATTCACCCACGCCGCCGATGCTGCCGCCCGCATCGTGATTCACAACACCCTTTTTCCCTTTTTGCCCAAGTCGAAGTTCAGCAAGCTGGTCATACCGTGGGTGACCTACACGTCGCCCGAAATCGCCCACGTGGGCCTCTCCGAACAGGATGCCAAGGCCCAAGGCATCCCCATCGACACCATCACCGTCGCCATGGCCGAAAACGACCGTGCCCAACTCGACGGCGACACGGACGGCCTATTGAAAATCCACGTAGCGAAGGGCACAGACCGCATTCTCGGCGGCACCCTGGTTTCCGCCCACGCCGGCGAAAGCATCGGCGAACTGACCCTCGCCATCACCCAGAAAATAGGGCTGGGAAAATTCGCCGGGGTCATCCACCCCTACCCGACGCAAGCGGAGGTTTTTAAGCGGGCGGGCGATGCCATGATGCACGCGAAGTTCAAACCTTGGATTGCACGCCTGTTTTCGCGGATAATCGCGTGGCAGCGGTAATGTGGATTCGTAGGGTTCGACCTCCGGGTGCCACCCTCACACGCAGCCGGTTCCCGGCTAAGTTTGCGGGTGCGGTCTACGGAAAATGGCTTCCTCCATCACGTAGACTGAAGTGAGCTTCGCCCAAGACCAAGGACCGCCCCCCCGTGTTGGATCCCCCCTTTTGTGGAAATAACGTTGGCTTGTTGGCCCTCAAAAGAAATACGTCGAGTGCCACGGGTAGGCCTCTCAGGGCTTACCCGTGTAAGTTCCTACAGGTGAGAAAGCAAACTATCCAGTTCCAAGGGCAGCGCTTCTGCACGGGTAAACCCTACCGGGCCTACCCGTGGCACCCGACGGTCTTTTTGTTGACTATAAGATGTCCGTGTCGTGAACGGTTACCTTTCCTGTTTACCCGACGCTCGCCTGGATACTCCACACCCGTAAGCTCACCCGCTTCGCTCCTCCGCGTACGGGTGGCACCCAGACGGTTTCCTTGTGCATCACGGAATATCCCCTCCCCGCCGTATTTGCTACAATCCGCTACAGCGCACCCTATCTCGGGTTCCACGCGGCTGACATGCTGGCCCGTACGCCGCGAATAGTATAAACACGCAATCGATAGTCCCACAAGAGGATAACCACCAATATGACCTCCAGAACCGTCTTGATCGCGATAGCAGCCCTCATGCTCACCCTCTCCGCCCACGCCGCCACGGACCCCGCACGCTGGCCCACATGGCGCGGCGTCGATGGCTCCCGTGTCATCCCCGAGGGGAACCCGCCCCTTCGTTGGAGCGAAACGGAGAATATCAAGTGGAAGACCAAGCTCCCCGGTGACGGGCAATCCACCCCCATCATCTGGGACGACAAAATCATCCTCCAGACGGCGGAAGCCCTCGACTCGGGCGCGAAAGAAAAAATACCGGTTTACACGTTCAGCGTCCTTGGACTCGACCGCAGCAGCGGCAAGATTCTCTGGCAGACGACCGTGCGAAAAGCGCGGCCCCACGAAGGGCATCACAAGTCAACCAGTGTGGCCCCCTTCTCCCCGGGGACCGATGGTGAACGTATCTGGGCGAGCTTCGGCTCCCAGGGTCTCTTCTGCCTCAACATGGACGGCACGGTGCTGTGGGAAGCCAAGACCATCCAAATGAACAAATTCGGGAAGTTTGGCGAAGGCAGTTCACCCATCCTCGTCGATGACGCCATCATCGTGCTTGCCGACCACGAAGGGCAATCCAAACTCTTTGCCTTCAACAAGAACACCGGCACGCTCCTCTGGGAACGTGACCGCGACGTGCAGACTTCCTGGAATACGCCCACCGCCGTAAAGGTGAACGGCCGCACGGAGATTATCACGACAGCAACAGGCGTGGTACACAGCTACGATGCCGCCACCGGCGCGTTGCTCTGGCACTGTGGCGGCTTGACCTCCAGCGCCACCCCCTCGCCGATCATCAGCGACGGGCTGGTCTACTGCACCACGGGCTACAAAGGGGAAGCCCTCATGGCTATTGAGCTTGGCCATAGCGGCGACCTCACCGATAGCGATGCGGTTCGCTGGTTCGTTGATGAGACCGGATCGAGTGTGCCCACGCCCCTGATTCACGGCGGCAGAATCTACGTCTTCAAGGGATACAGCGCATCACTCTCCTGCTACGATGCCGCCACGGGGAAGCCCTTCTACGAGCGCCAACGCATCAAGGGTCTGAAAACCGTTTACGCATCGCCCCTCGCTGTAGGCAACAACATCTATATTTGTGGACGTTCCGGGATGACGATCATTATCAAATCTTCTGACACATTCGAGATTGTGGCAAGCAACACGCTCGATGAAGTCTTCGATGCCTCCCCCGTCGTCATTGGGGATGAGCTGTACCTGCGCGGGCGAAGCCACCTCTATGCCATCGCCGACGCAGGCGCGTCGGAATAGAACTATGGTCAACTCTCGATTTTTTTGGTGTACTCAGGGTTCGCAAAGGAAGCATCAAGGGTGCCACCCTCACACGCAGCCGGTCCCCGGCTAAGTTTGCGGGTGTGGGCTCGCGGGGTGTGCGTCTCAGTGCATTGCTTAGCAGCCCGTAACGTGCGTGCAGACTCTTGAATCGCGGCCTTGGCAGCGCCCCTTGCACCCGCAAGCTCCCCCGCTTCGCTCCTCCGCGTGAGGGTGGCACCCTCTACGGTCCTCTTGGATAGGTCTTGGTTGTGGCCCGATCGCGTTGCTTCAACACTTCCACCCCGTTGATTCGCCGCCCGAAGCCCTGTAGGATGCCCCATTCAACCACAAGGAGCGCCCACACGATGTTATCTTCTGTCCTTACCATGGTGTTTTGCCTGGGCGCGTTGCCCATGGGTCCCGCCCCCGAACCCGTCGCCTTTCCCCATTTCCCCAGCCCCGTCCACGCCTGTGTTTGGCGAAATTGGACCCTCGTGCCCACCGATCGCATCGCATCGGTTCTCGACGCGGAGCCGGAGGCCATCCTGGCGTTGGGCCGTTCGATGGGGCTGTCCGAGCCACCGATACTACCGGAAGGCCAGTTGGCCCAATCCTACATCACCATCATCCGCCGCAATTGGCACCTCTTGCCCTACGAGCAGATCGCTGCGCTCCTCGACTGGTCCCTGGAAAAGCTCGACTACGCCCTCCGTGAGGGCGATGGACTTTTCTGGTGGATGGGCAATTACAAACCAAAACTGGAACCCTTGCACTACGCCCCGCCCAGCGACGCGGCGAAGGCGCGGGCTTCGGAGATCGCTGCCGTCGTGGGGAATGCCTTCCCCGGCGGTGTGGATCAGGTAGAAGAACCACCCTTCGATTTTGTGCGGCAACTTTCCCAGCCCTCCTCCGCCTCGATGTCGCCGCAAGAAGACAGTCTCTTTTCTCCGCGCTTCTGTTTCTCTTACTTCGGCCCCTTTCGTGAACCGCTGGAGGACGAGAACAACCCCTATCCCGACGCCTACCTCGATCAACTCGCGGCAAGCGGCGTCGGTGGCGTATGGCTCCATGAACCCCTCTACAAACTCGCGCCCTTTCCGTGGGACAAGGCGCTCGCCGAGGGCATGGAGGAGCGGCTGGCACGAATGCGTGATCTGGTGGCGCGCGCAAAGCAACGGGGCCTGGGCGTCTATCTCTACCTGAACGAACCCCGCCCCATGCCCATGGCGTTCTTCACGGAGCACCCCGAACTCAAGGGCATCGACGACACGGGCGTAATCGCAGGCGAGTTGGCGACCCTCTGCACGAGTATCCCGTCCGTCCAGGCCTATATCCGCGACGGCATCGCGTCCCTATGCCGGGAGGTGCCCGATCTGACTGGGATCTTCACCATTACCGCTTCCGAGAGCTATACCAACTGTTGGTCCAAGTACAACGGAGAACAGTGTCCCCGTTGTGGCCCTCGGGGGCCCGTCGAGGTTATCGCCGAGGTCAATACCCTCTTCGCCGAAGGCATCGAAGCCTCCGGCACTGTCTGCGACCTCATTGTATGGGATTGGGGTTGGAGTACCAAGTGGGCCGAAGGTATCATTAAGCGCCTTCCCAAGACCGCAGCGCTCCAAAGTGTGAGTGAATGGGGACTGCCCATCACGCGGGGCGGTGTCGCCGGGGCCATTGCCGAGTATTCCCTGTCGGCGGTCGGACCCGGACCCCGCGCAACACGGCATTGGGCCTGGGCGCGGGAAGCGGGCTTGAAAACCATGGCGAAGATTCAGGCGGGCACCAGTTGGGAACTGGGTTCCGTGCCCTATATTCCTGCGGTGGAAAACGTGGCGCAGCATGTGGCCAACTTACGCGATGCTGAGGTTGATGGCCTCATGATGAGCTGGACGCTGGGTGGCTATCCATCACCCAATTTGGAAGCCGTGACAGAAATAGGGCGCGTCAGCAAACCTTCGGTGGACGAGGCCTTGCAGGTGGTCGCCACGCGGCGTTTCGGCAAGAAAGCCGCCCCGGCGGTCACCGCCGCCTGGAAAGGCTACAGCGCCGCACTCCGCGAATATCCCTTCACGGCTTTTGCTCTCTACCGCAGCCCCATCCATCTTGGCCCCGCCAACCTCCTTTGGGCGAAACCAACGACCTATCGCGGCGCTGGAACAATGGCCTTTGCCTACCCCTTCGACGACCTGAAGGCCTGGCGCGGACCCTATCCGCCCGAGGTCTTCGCCACGCAGTTCGAGATCGTTGCCCGAGGCTTTCGCGAAACGCTTTCTGCCCTTAAAAAATCGTTGGGCGAAGAATCCTCGCCCGCATTGATCTTGGAAATGGGCGTGGCCGAGGCCTGTGCCATTCACTTCCAGAGCATCGCCAACCAGTCCCGTTTTGTCATGGAGCGCGACGCGCTGGCCGAGGCGAAGAACGCCGCCGAAGCGAAGACATCCATCGATACCCTCGAAAGCTTGCTGCACGACGAAATCGCGCTGGCGGTTCGTCTTCGGGCGCTCCAAAGCCACGACTCCCGTCTGGGCTTCGAGGCGGCGTGCCAGTACTTCTACGTGGCAACCGATCTCGGTGAGAAAGTCATCAATTGCCAGGACATCCTCGCCCGCTGGATTCCCGCACAGCGCTCGGCGTGGAAAGTGGAGGACAAATGAGATACACACCAACCCGCCGCCAATTCCTGACGATGGCAGCCACCGGCACCATGGCCGCGCTCTTCGCGCACACACCTGTGGTGAGGGCGGCAGCAAAGCGGCCCAACATCATCCTCATTCTCGCGGATGATCTGGGCTACGCCGACCTGACCTGTTTCGGCAGTACCGCCGCGAAGACACCCCACCTCGATGCGCTGGCAAAACGGGGCATGCGCTGGACCCAGTTCTACGCGGCGTCGGCGGTCTGTACACCCACGCGGGCCTCGGTGTTGACGGGCCGCTACCCGCTGCGCTTTGACATCCGCAAACATTTCACGGACCACGAGGAGCATCTCCCCCGTGAGACCGTCACGCTACCCAAGCTACTGAAACAGGCGGGCTATGCCACGGCCCACATGGGAAAGTGGCATCTGGGCGGGCTGAACCAGAAGCACATCGATGACCGAGCCAACAACATCCCCGGCCCCCACGAACAGGGCTTCGAGCACTACCTTACCCAGTTGGAAGACCCCGCGATTCGCGCCGAACTCGGGCGCACGCGTCGCCTCTATCGGGACGGCGGAAAGCACCTCGTCCGCAACGACGAAAACGCCCCGCCCGACGAAGGGCACTGGACGGACATCACGGGCGACGAGGCGGTCGGTCTGGTCGAGCGTTATCACGGGGAGCAACGGCCCTTCTTTATCAACCTCTGGTTCACCGTGCCCCACAAGCCCTACGAACCCGCGCCGGAGCCCCACCTGAACCGCTATAAAGACGGCGCGGAAGGAGACCAACTCTTGTTCCGCTCCATGGTTTCCCATATGGACGCCAAGGTGGGCCAACTCGTTGCAAAGCTCGACGAACTTGGCATTGCGGAAGATACGCTGATCCTCTTCACCTCCGACAATGGCCCGGCCTATGAGGGCCATCCAGGGCCGTGGAAAGGAGGCAAGACGGACCTCCACGAAGGGGGCATTCGCGTACCCATGATTGCCTGCTGGCCGGGGCGCATCCCGGCGGGCACCGAAACCGGCGCACTCGGCCACACCAACGACCTGCTCCCGACCTTTTGCGCGGCGGCAGGGGTGACGCCGCCGTCCGATTTGGAACTCGATGGCCTGAACCTGCTCCCCCACCTCACCGAAAACGCCCCGCCACCCGAACGCGGCACCGTATTCTGGCAGATGGATCTCTACAAGGGCTTCCAGCGCCACGAAGCCAAGCCGAAGCCATACGCCACCGAAATCGCCCGAAAGGGCCGGTGGAAGCTCCTCGCCAAAGATGGCATCCCCGTCGAGCTCATCGACTTGGACGCCAACCCCGGGGAAACGGTCAATCTGTTGGAAAAACAGCCGGCAATCGTGGAGGAGCTGGCCGCCGAACTACACGCCTGGCTCGCCGCGCCGCGCCACCGTTGGGAAGAATCCACCTTCTGAATACCCACCCGCCCATTGACTCAATTCGGCCCCCTTCCCTATACTCTCCCAATGCGGCCCGCACTTCGGCGGCAGCTCCCCCTTGAACACTTTCGGGCTTCCCTTAGCCCGCCACAGGATAGTATGAACTACAAAAAGCGCCTGGCCGTTGTCGCCGGAATCCTCATCGTGAGCGTCGTGCTCGATCAAATCACTAAGCGTATGGCCATTGCCTGGCTCATGGGCCATCCGCCGATCATCTATTGGGGCGACTTTTTCCGCTTACAGTACGCGGAGAACACCGGCGCTTTCCTCGGACTCTTCGGAACCCTGTCGGCAGGCACGCGCAACCTGCTCCTGATTGGATTCAATTCCATTATTCTCACCGCCGTCACGGTCTTCCTCTTTCTGCCGCGCAAGACCATGAATATCGCCGTAATCGCCCTCGCGCTCATTCTTTCCGGGGGCGTTGGCAACCTCATCGACCGCATCGCCTACAGCGGGGTCGTGGTGGACTTCATGAATATGGGCCTGCCCTGGCTAAAGATTCGGGGCTGGGAGCCACGAACCGGCATCTTCAACATCGCCGATCTTGCCATCGTCGGCGGATTGGTCCTTATGATTCTGGCGGAGTTCCTGAAGCCCAAGGAAGAAGAAGAGAGCAGCGCAAACAAGAACTGATGTGGCTGAACCACTGCCAATATTTTGGGTCTTAATGCCGCCTTGTCGCCATAAAATGAGCCACAAGGGTGCCACCCGTACACGGAGGAGCGAAGCGGGGGAGTTTACGGGTGCAAGTTATCAGGCTAGATGTCATGCCAACAAGATAGACCGCGAGAACTCACCGACACGCATATGATCCCCACGGAATCGGCAACGAGAATTTCTGTAAAACTTCGCCGGGAACCGGCTGCGTGTGAGGGTGGCACCCTTGTAGCGACCCGTGACAGATAAACGCCGCCTCACCAATAAAATCTGAAATATCAACGAATTCAGGGGAAAATCTAGATGTCAGCTCAATCAGTTTCAACAACGGGGAAACGCATCATGAAGTACCTTTTCCTCCTCTTCGCCTGTGCCCTCGCTCACGGTCAAAACGTGGCACCGGGCATCCCCGCCTTGAACGAGCCGGTCTCGAATTTTGCTCAGACCAACCACGTGGTCGCGTCCCCGGCAACCCACGACGACAAAGCGGCCCTTGCCATCACTTTTGGCACCGACGCATCCTGGCCCAATCTCTATTTCAAGGCAGACACCCCGTGGGACTGGCGCGACTATGCCGGTATTCGCGTGGGCCTCTATAATCCGGGGGACAAGGCCGTCGCGGTAAGTCTTCGGGTGGACAACGCCGGTGCCAATGGAACCGACCATTGCAATACCACCCAACAGTTGGTGCCGCCCGGCGAAAGCGCAACGCTTACGTTGTATTTCAGCACCACGGACCGCAAACGCTTCTGGGGCATGCGCGGCATCCCTGTTCGTGGCCCCATGGGCACGGGCGCGCCCCTGGACCTCTCCCAAATCACCGCGTGGCAGCTTTACCTGAACCGTCCCGAACAATCCCACACCATACTGCTCACGTCGGTTGCCCTCTTCGGCGAAGGGGGCGATCTGGCCGAAAAAGTCCCTTTTCCCTTTATCGATGCCTACGGTCAATATAAGCATCTTGCGTGGCCGGGCAAGATCCACAGCGATGAAGCGCTTCGGCTGGCCCATGCGCGAGAAGCCGAATCGCGCGCAACGCAGCCATCCGCCAACCTCGATGCATACGGCGGCTGGAAAGACGGCCCTCAGCTGGAAGCCACGGGTTGGTTTCGCACGGCCCGAGTCGATGATAAATGGTGGTTTGTCACGCCCGAAGGCCATCTCTTCTTTTCCGTAGGCCCGGATTGCGTCGGAACGTGGAGCCGCACCTTCGTCGAGGGACGCGACGACTGGTTCGAGTGGCTCCCAGACGAAGCGGACCCGCGATTCAAAGTGGCCTACGGCTACGCAAAAAATGTCCACAGCATGGCGGAGACCATCAACGGTACGGGCAAGACCTTCGGATTCTATGGGGCCAACCTCATGCGGGCCTATGGCGGTGGCTGGAACGAAGCATGGCAAAAGAACACGGTGGCGCGCCTTCGATCCTGGGGCTTCAACACCATCGGAAATTGGAGCGAGTGGGACCTGATGAAACAGAGTGCCATGCCCTTTGTCGTCCACCTCAACCTGGGCGGGGTTCGCCCTATTGAGGCTGCTTCGGGCTACTGGGCCAAGATGATGGATGTCTATGACCCGAGTTTCGGCGAAGCCGTAACGAAGGCCATAGCCAAGGGCACCGAATCGTGGCGGAACAACAAGCAGTGCCTGGGTTATTTCGTGGACAACGAACTGGCCTGGGAAGGGGTGGTCAAGGGCGTGCTGAATAGCGGCCCGGAACAACCTGCCCGAATCGCCTTTGAGGCCTTCCTCCAAGAGCGCCATGAGGAAATCGCCAAACTTAACACCGCATGGAAAACAAACCACGCCAACTGGGCCGACATAGGCGAACCCAAGAACTACACCGCCACAACCACCTCGGACCTGGAAGCCTTTCTGGAGGTCTTCGCCACCACCTACTACCGAGGCATCACCGAAGCCTTTGCGAAACACGCGCCCAATCAGCTCTATCTCGGCTCCCGCTTCGCCACCGCCCCGGAACCTGTCGTGCGGGCCTGCGCCCAATTCGCCGATGTGGTGAGCTTCAACGTCTACGCGACCGGACTCAGTCCAAGCAACGATGTCCTTTTCGCCTCCTTAAACAAACCGGTGCTTATCGGCGAGTTCCACTTTGGTGCCACAGACCGGGGCATGTTTCACACCGGGCTGGTGCCCGTAGCCACGCAAGCAGATCGAGGCGCCGCCTACACCCGCTATGTGGAGGCCATGCTGCGCCACCCGGCGGTGGTTGGCTGCCATTGGTTTCAATACGTGGACGAACCCACCACGGGCCGCACCTACGATGGGGAAAACTACAATATCGGCTTTGTGGACATCACCGACCAGCCCTATCCGCTCCTGGTCGAAGCCGCGACAGCCATCCACCGCCGCATGTATGGCTTGCGATATTCTCGATGACGTAAACGTGTGCGGGGTCGAAAAGGCTCCCCTCCTTGGAGGGGGCCTTTTCGGCTCCGTGAACGCTTACGAAACGGCTACCACGGATCCCCGTCGTGCCGCGCGATCCCAAAAAGGCGAGTATCAACGAGTCCTGACGGGTTCGTGCGCTGGCGCAAAGCAGCCTTCCTGAGGACGAGAAGGACGGGATTACGCCGCGTGCGTACGGTGGTGTCTTGGGGAGTATCACGGTGCGGTTGCTCAAAACGCACGAACCCTCGTACCTCGGGATCGCGCGGCACATCCGCCAGGACCTATGCAGACGAATTCCATGCAGATTTCGCAGCCAACCAATTATTTGACCCTTCCCCCCCACATTTGCTACTATCTCTGCTCTTAGCTATTCGCATCGCTACGTGTTGCAGACAGCCGGTGGCCCTTTGGGCCTTAAACACCCTGCCGAGACCGTGAGACGTGATGTACAGTTCAAATTTTGATCTGTCTCCCGTGTTGTCTGTTTCTCAGGACGACACGGGTTTTTTATTGCGAAATTGAAGAACAAACAAATCTATCAGGAAGGAGGTGAATACATATGGCTACTCCCAAAAAAGCTGCCGATATCGCAGAAATCAAAGAACGGCTCGAAACCAACGACATCGCCATTGCCACGCAATACATTGGTATTACCGTGGAAGAGGTGACGGAACTTCGCAAGCAGCTCCGTGAAGCAGGCGTCGAGTTCAAGGTGTACAAGAACACCTTGGCACGTCGTGCGCTCCGAGAACTGGATATGGAAGAAGCAGCGGATTGCATGTCAGGCCCCATTGCGTGGGCCTTCTCGAATGATGTCGTTGCCCCCGCGAAGGTACTCAAGGACTTCTCGAAAAAGGTTAAGGTAATTTCCATGGTGGGTGGTGTGTTGGAGGGGAAACCCGTCGATGCCGCCCAGCTCGACGCCTTGGCCAGTCTGCCTTCCCGCGATCAGCTTCTTGCCCAGGTTGTTGGCACCATCGCCGCACCGCTTCGCAAACTGGTTGGTACCCTCAACGCCTTGCCGGTTAATTTGGTCAACGTGCTTGACCAGGTGAAGAAGAAAAAGGAGGAGGAAGAGGCAGCCTAGCTCCCTTCCCCTTATTTAGTTCGTTTCATTAACTCAACACCCTTAAATTGGAGAATACAGACCATGTCTGAAAAGCTTGATGGAATCATTGACAACATTGCGGAACTTTCCGTTCTTGAACTGAGCGAGCTGGTTAAGGCCCTCGAAGAGAAGTTCGGCGTTGAAGCCGCCGCACCCATGATGATGGGCGCCATGCCTGCCGCTGGTGGTGGTGAAGCCGCTGCGGATGAGGGTCCGACCTCCTTCGACGTAATCCTCAAGGAACACGGCTCCGGTAAGATCGCCGTCATCAAAGAGGTCAAGGCCCTCCTCGGTCTCGGCCTCAAGGAAGCCAAGACCCTCGTCGACGCTTGCCCCACGCCCATCAAGGAAGGCGTTCCAGAAGACGAAGCCAATAAGATCAAAGAAGCTCTCGAAGGCGCTGGCGCGGTTGTCGAAGTCAAGGGCGCTTAATTGCCCCCTTTGCCTTGCGCATAATTTAGAAAGCGGCTGGACACCTGTCCAGCCGCTTTTTTTTTGTGGGCTTGGGCTTCCTGATCTCGGGGAAATTTGGTTTGACACATTTTTTGAAGATCCACATCGGGTGCCACGGATAGGCCTTTCAGGGCTTACCCGTGTAGTTCCCGCAGGTGAGGAAAACTATCCAAAGCCAGCGATGCCTATTCCGCGCAGCACGCGGGGATGCCAATATCGGCAACGACCAACCGTCCCAGATAGGCCTTTGCTGCGGGATTCTTGAATCCCGCCTTGGCGAATTGAAAGGTCACTGTCGTTTCGGCGCGAACACACGCCCCGCAGGGCGCGCCGGTATCCGCATCCATACCCGAGGGCAAATCAACGGCCACCGTATACACAGCGGGCCACCCCTCAATAAGCGTGCGGGCCAGCCCGCGAACTTCGCCTTGGATACCCGTCCCCAGCAGTGCATCCACCAGGACACCGCAATTCGCCAATTCGTCCAACGCGGCTTGGGCAGCCTCGGGCGTTTCCACCACATCAATGCGCCCCCCGAGCCGACGATAGGCCGACAGAAACGTCAACGCATCACCGCGAATGTCGTCAGGAGATGCAGCCAGCAGCACGCGAACATCCAGTCCGGCCAACAGGGCCAGCCGTGCCACGACGAATCCATCACCACCGTTGTTTCCCTTGCCGCAGATAACGCCAACCGGAGCCTGATGAACTTCGCGAAAAACGGCGGTGCCCGCGTTGTTCATCAGGACAGCACCCGGAATACCAATATCTTCGATGCACCGGCGGTCCGCTTCACGCATCTGCGCCGCCGTAAGGTATCTCTCGATCATTTACCCTCTCCAGATTGGCGGACACGCCGCCGGTCAACACGCCACAGGTTCCTCCTTTATCGTAGCATAGGTGTCCCGCCTGTGTTTTTGTAAAACCAAGCGCTTAACGACTTCCAGCGGGTTTGATTGAGCAACATGCCTCTTGTGTCGGGTAGGAAAACCCGACCTCCTACTGTCCACATCGTCCACCGAGCATTGAGTCTCCCCATACGCTGACGGTACCATAGGGCCATCAGCTATCAGGCAGGGAGAGATCATGGCGGCACGAAAACCGATAACCATACTGTGCGGGCCCAATGGCAGCGCACGTTCGGCCCAGATCGACGCACGATTGCAAGAGTCGAAGGGCGCGGCACGATTGTTGGTGCCCTCGGTGCGGCAAGCGCAGATGCGTCGGGAGCGATATTTTTCTGCCGAGGGCTGTGACGGGGCGTGGGGCGCGCCCGTTCTTTCGCTCACCGATTTTGCCCAGGATCTGGTGGCGCGGGAAGGCATCCCAGTCACGCGCTTTGATTCGAGCTTCCAGCAGCGGCTGTTGATGGAGCACTGCCTCAAAGAAATCGCGGTGGACCTGCCCGATACCATGCTGGTGGGCATCCGTCCAACGCCGGGCCTCATCCGCCATCTGGTCACCGTGGTAAACGATCTCAAACAGGCAGCCGTCGAACCCGCCGACTTCACCGAGCGTCTCGAAAAGGCCGCCTACACCGCCTCACTCGATGAGGGCGTGGCGGCCATCTACGCGCTGTATCAGGAGGCCATGCAGGCGGACGGCCTCTATGATGTGCCCGGTCTTTATTGGCATGCCGACTATCTGGCCACACAGGGCCGCCCCAAGATTCTGGAGGGCGTCTCGACCCTGCTCTGGGATGGCTTCGACGATTTTACGCCCTCCGAGTTTCGGCTCTTGCGGTCCTTGGCCTCCCACGTGGATTCGCTGGTCATCGGACTCAATCTCGACCCCGCGCCGGACCGCCAGGATCGCTACACCCTTTCCCAGGATACCCTGCGGGCCTTGCAGGAGCACTTCGATTGCCAGGTTGTGGAATGCGAGGCCCCGGCGGCCCAGAGCCATGTCGGTTTCGCGGCCCAGCATATATTCTGGCGCGAAGAACCCAGCTTGCCGGAAGGGCTGGATGCCAACCTGCATATCCTGCCGTGCAGCGACACGATTCACGAGGCCGAATCCATTGGTCGACGCATCAAGGGACTTATCGTTGAGGAGGGCGTGCGCCCCGATCAGATTGCGGTGGTCTACTGGAAGCTCAGCCGTGTAGCGGACGTATTGCGGAGCACCTTCGCGGCCTTCCAGATTCCCTGCCAGATCACCACGACGCGCCCCTTGGGCGAAACCAGCCTCGGCGGCACCCTCTTGAGCCTCCTTTCCGGGGCAGACGGCTGGATGCGGGAGAAGGTCCTTGACCTGCTCTTTTCGCCTTGGTTGCACGGGGTAATGGGCGACACGATCCCCCAGGCCGCCGCCTACTACGCACGGAAGGCGGGCATCCTGGAGGGCTACCGAGATTGGGAAAAGCGCCTCCAGCGTCTCCAGCAAAAACTGGAACGGGGCGAGAGTATGGATGCGAAAGCCATTTTGTCACGCCTCCCCCAGGCCGCCGCCGAAGTACAGTCACTCCTTGATGGCATCGAGCGGCTCCGAAAACTGCAAGACTACCTCCCCGCGAAAGCCACCCAGTATGGGTACGCCCAAAAGCTCGACGAATTGCTGACAGATATTAAGGCTCCCCTCCCTGGAGGGGCTGGGGGTGGGTCAATTCCCAAACCCACCCCTAACCCCTCCAAGGAGGGGAACACCACCGCGCCCGTGGAAGAGGAGGCTATCCGGGGCATCCAAACCTTGTTGGAGTTGCTGGCCGATGGACCCGGCAGTGATATCGTGCCCCTCCGCCGCGAAGAATTCCTCGCCCGTTTTGAGCAGGGCATGAGCGACATGAACGTGCAGGAAAAAGGTGCGTCTGGCGGCGTGCAGTGCATGGACGCAGAGCAAGTGCGCAACCAACACTATGACCATGTGTTTTTTGCCGGACTCGTGGAGGGCCAGGTGCCTGCGCCTCCGGCGGGCAACGCGGTCTATCCCGAGCGGGATCGCGAACGTCTCCAGGAGGCGGGGATTCCCATCGAAGGCAACCAGGCCCACCATGCCCGCCAGCGCATGCTCTTTGGCCACGTGCTGGAGTGTGCGTCAACGTCTATGGTGCTATCCTGGCCCGTTACCCAGGATGATGGCCGTGAATCGAGCCCAAGCCCCTTCCTGACCGATGTGCGCGAACTCTTCCCCGACGCAGTCGGTGTCGTAGCACCCTATCCCAAGGCCGACAGCTTTCTGCCCCCCGTAGCGGCGGTGGCCTGTGGGTCGGATCTGGCGAATCGAGCACTCTTTGACAGCCCCGTATTGGCGGAGGCCTTCCCGGAACATTGCGCCCATGCCCAGGTGGGGGCAGCGGTGGAAAGGGAACGCCAGATACCCTGTGCCTTCGGGGCCTATGACGCGGCCCTGCAAGCCCCGGACCTGGTGACCTCCATCGCCCAATACTATGGCGAGGCCCACGAATTCAGCGTGAATCAGTTGGAGGCCTACATCGGCTGTCCCTTCAATTTTTACATGCAGCGCATCCTCCACCTGGAAGAACTCAGCGTGCCCGATGGCAGTGTGGAAGCCATGATGAGAGGCAATTTGCTCCACGAGGTCTTGCACCGATTTCATCGTCAGTTCGCGGGCTTGCACATCCGGGACATTGGCCTGGAAAAGGCCGAGAAGTCCATGGCTTCCCTGGTGGACGAGGTCTTCGACACCAACGACTGGAGCGAATCCTCCGCGCCCCGGGGAGCCATTGCGGGGGAAAAGGCCAATCTGTTGACGCGCCTTCACCGCTATCTCCGCATCGAGAACGCCAAGGAAGAGGAGCAGTGCTGGAAGCCCCAGAATTTTGAAGTGGCCTTTGGCCGTGCCGCCCGAAAAGAGGAAGATCCGCTCTCCACATCGGAGGCCTACGCCATGGAAACGGAGGAAGGCACGGTGCGCTTCACCGGTCGTATCGACCGCATCGATCTGTCGGATGGCGAGACCCGGATTATTGACTACAAATCCGGCGGCACGCCGGGCAGTGGTGACATCACAAGCGGGCGTTCCTTGCAGCTCTCGGTTTATGCGAAGGCCGTCGAGGATAAATTGTTGCCGGACAGCGAATGTACCGAGGCTTGCTATATCCCCGTGGGCAAGGAAAAATCCCAGGACGGACTCGGCATCGGAAAAAAGCGGGAGTGGCCCTATCGCGAGGGCAATATGAAGAAGGCCATTGAGGAAGCGGTTGCGGGCATTCGGCGGGGATATTT
>JAJRPE010000451.1 GCA_024280935.1 Candidatus Hydrogenedentota bacterium | reverse complement strand
TTCAGGCTCTGGTTTTACGGGTATAGGCTATCCGGGTGGCCCACACCCGCAAGCTCCCCCGCATGAGGGTGGCAGTCTTGGGCTATGAAAAAACATTAGTGTCTTTGGGCCTGTTATCGACAAAAAATTATGAATTTGCGATGTCGTTTTCGGCCTGAAAGGCCTCAATAGGTTAGCCCAGGGCAACGCCCTGGGAAAAGAAATTAGAAACTCAAAGCCCTGAAAGTGCGTAATAGAAGCACATCCCCACCACTGTGTCGCCCTTTCAGGGCTATTAATTATTTTACATTCTGACCCAGGGCGTTGCCCTGGGCTAACCTATTTTGCCCCTTCGGGGCGGGTCGCTCATGTGACATGGTTGTAACGATTGTACGCGGATTTACCCGCTGCGCCGCAGGTGCCACTTCTTCTGGGCAAGGTCCCAGAAGAAGCGTAGCGCATTATTCTCCAAGAAACCCCATTAAATACAAATAAGTGTCGCGTCATTCCCACGCACGTAGGAATCCAGAACGCGGCGGGTTTACCTTAAGCCATCACTGGCTCCCCGCGTTCGCGGGGATGACGGCCTTTGGTTTTGGGTTGTGGGCAAAGCTCACGTTGGCCTAATTGCACTCGGCCTCGAGTGGGCCGGCCAGTTCTTCGAGAAAAAAGAGGCGGCCTGGCATCGTGGGCATGTAGGTGCTCGGGATCCACGGCGTGGGTTTGTGGTGAAGACTCATCCACAGCGACATGCCCTGCCACTGCATACCGCGCCCGAGGGTACCATCGCAGCCGCCGATAATTCGGTTTGACATGAGGAAGAGGCCCGGTCCGATGGTGTTGGCCCGTGTGGGCACGAGGGTCGTGCGGCTCTTGAAACTGGTGATGGCATTCTGTTCGACGGTCAGGGGGCAGAGCTGGGCACCCAGGCGATAGTCTTCCCGCTTCCACGCCGCTTCCGATTTGTACTCCGCCGCGAAGTGAGGCTCCCAAAAAGCAATGTGGCAAGCCCGGCCAATGCCAAAAACCGTAATCAGCTCCGCGCCCTTTTTCTTCAGGGCGCGAATCTTTTCGCCGAACAACGGCAGGTTTTTCTTGGTGGCAAAGTTGCGCTGGCTCTTTGGCACCGTCAGCTTGCCAAGAGGCCCATAGAAGGCACCCTCCATGGCGTTCTGAAAGGCACCGCTGTCCTTCGCGGGGAGGGTCGTGCCCTTCTCGTCACTCCATTCATCCATGTTGAAGCCATGGACGTGCTTGCAGTCGATGTTCCATTCCTTGAGAAAATAGACGGCCCAGCGGTACATACCCATGGGACCGACAGGAAGAATGAAAGCGATCTGCTTTTTCTTCATCTTGGCGTTGAGGATGGCCAGGGCAATTTCGTGTCCCATCATGGTGTCGAAGTCTTCCAGCGAGGCACACGCCACCGGCTCAAACTTTTTGTTCCACCATTTTTCCGGTTTGGTCAGGGTTTCCGGTTTCCGGGAGACGATTTTGTCAATCGCGTCGAGATCCCAGCCTTCGGGAAAAAATCCCTCCAGGAGCGAACCCTTGATGGTGGTCATGAGGTTGATAGCCATAACATTCTTTCCTTCCGATTCGGTATTGAAGATGATTCTATGGAATAAGCGCCGCCAAGGGACGCAGCCAGTCAGGCACCCATCATAATGTATGGGGCGGGACTATTAAAACCTGAAGCGCAATAAGAAATACAATTGACGAAGCTCGGGCGCATCATGAATGATGAACGTAACAGACTCAAATCGACGATGAACCGAAATATTTAGGCGAACGCCGCTTAACGCGTTTCTATCCCGCAACGTGCTGCTACCGACGGCAGGAACACTTCGATCTCCTGCTCCAGCAATTCAATCTTGGCATCCACCATATCCCAGAGATGGTTAAACATGTGATCACCACGGAAATAGCAATCAAGCCGAACGTCGGCCCGGGCAATGGGCGCTGCGGTGCGGGCGTTTTCCAGTTCATCAAGCAGCACTTCTTGCCACTCCCTGTATAGCGCTGCGGCTCGCGCTTTTTCCTCTACGGACATCGACTTCTTCTGGGACAGGGGAATCAACTCGTCGCGGATCAGGCACGACCTGCTGAAGTTGGACTGGGTACGCACGGAGTGGTAGAGCCACCGGATAGGATAGGCCTGCGACTCAAAAAGGATGCGGTTTTGCTCGGGAACCAATGGTTTGGCCTTGTCCAATTCCTCATTGGCGCGGGCCAGATAGCTTTCCATCTTTTCGTATGACTTACAGAAGGCTTCCACCTGTTTTCCGCCCGGCGCGTCGACAAAATAGGTCGGATGAGCTTTCAGACCGTCGGATAGTTTCATTTCGGCCAGAAACAAGTAGTAACCGTCGAACAGTTCGGAAACCGGCGCGGCCTTATCCGCTATCATGGGTTGGGCGGGCCCGATATAGAGCGGCCCCTTATAGTACGTGGCGATTTCGGGACTCCATCCAATGGCCTCGGAAACGTTGCGCCAGGCTTCCCGCATGTAGGGCCCGGCTTTGAACCCAGCCACGCGCGCCGCCAGTTTGTTGAGCAACTCATCCTGGTCTGGCGCAGGACTCCACATGAAGTGCTTGTAAATCTCGGAGGAAAAGCCACCGTAGTAGGGCCCCATTTTCCATAGATAGGTGCCATCAGCGCCGGACCCGGCCAAGGCATCGGCCCGGGCCGCCCACCGGTCCATACACGGAATCTCGGGCAACAGGGCGGCCTCGAAACTCATCTCATACATGCTCAGCACCGTCGTGGGGATGCCCTGGTCGTTGCACAATTCAATCTGGCGCATGGCGCGCTCACTGGGTCCAATCAGGTCGATACTGTAATCCCATAAAAGCTTCTGAATACCAAAGGGTTTCTCAATGGTCGTGTCCTTTACGGATTCGGTGAGAATGGCCGTTCCGGGGCCGAGGCGCTTGATGAGTCCGCTCTGATAGGTGTCGGCAGCCCAAAGGGAAACAGCGGAGTAGGGCCACGCTTCAACAACGGCATTCGGGTTGGCGCGGCGTGCCGCGTTCGCCAAATTGTTGACCAGATTGGAAACCACGATATCCGGCCCGATGGCTTCGCAGCGCTCACAGTTCGTGTGCCCTTTCTTCTGCGGATAAGGCCTCATGAAGCAATGATAAAAGTTTTCGCCGCCAATGATGATTTCGATGCCCTGGAGATCAGGCGCGCCACGAAAGATCTCTTCAATCGATTCTTCCAGAAACTGTTTAACGAGGGGATGTTCCGTACACAAATTGTACTCGCCGTCGGCGCTCCAGGTTAAGGCACCACGAATCTCGGGATGGGCTTGGAACACAGGGTCGTCTTTGGGAAACTTCGTCCGAATACCAAAATGCGCATGGGCGTCCAGGCCAGCATCGGTGGCTGCTTTTGCCGCCTTGGCAAGGGATTCAAGTGTTCCCGGCACACGTCGAACAGCCAGTTCTGGAATCGCCTCCGATGTGGAGAAGGCATAGACCTCCCCACCCCCAACGCCAACGGCGTTGCCGCCGAGGAGCACCGTCATGTCATAGCCGGGCACACTGGCTGATCGACGCATGGCGATACGCGGCGTGTAGGTAATGTCCTGAGGCTCAAGGAAGGGAGCCATGCGAAAACCGAAGAGATCGATTAGGCGCACCACGCCATCCCGCAACCCTGGTGTGTCAATTCCGGCGACCCGTATTTTCCCCGGTGCCACCGTAACGGCAAAGCTCTCTGGCACCCCTTTCTGCCCACCGCCCCGCCCATCAAGAACAATCAAGCCGCTAAACGCTGCGCCTTCAGGAACGTTCGCAACAACGGGCAATTCCAGTCCCATAACCTCTTGCATAAACCGGGCAAGCATCATGCCCGCCTTCACGGCGACAGGGTCGTCCGATTGAGATTGTACAATCACCCAGGAAGCGTCAACGACCACATCGCCTTCGCCGGCCTGCGCCGCTGGATCGCGAACATAGCGTCCAAAGAGGTCGTCGCGCAGCGTAACATAAGGACTCTTGGCCAACAACGCCTCTTTTTCTGCGTTTCGCTTTGCCACAATCTCCCCGTAGTCCGCCTTTGAAATATCTGCAAGGGCCGTTGAGACGAAGAGAGAAACTCCCAGCGCGATGGCCCATAAAATCTTGAATCTGTTATGCATGGTACTCTCTTCTCCTATGTCTCAAACGCTTATCAAACGGGTTACACAATCCTATTTATCACGGCCCGGACTGTCGATTCCACCTTCCTTTACGTCCAGGTTCTTGCCCAGAAATTGAATCATCGCTTCGAGGGCTATCTCGTGTCCGCCATCGTGAATCTGATGCATTAGCTTGTCCGAAGCATTGAAGTCGCTATAGGCCGGACGTATCTCGGCCAACGCCTTCTCGGCCAAGGCTACGGTAAACTGCGTGTCCGGCTCCATGCGGCCATTCTGGCACTGAAGCGGGCGCGGGGCCGTGAGCGCGTAGATGTCCGAAAAATCAACGAGTTCGCGCAGGCCATCAAACTTCCAGCACATGCAATGATTCTGCTCCATTTGGTCCATGACCGTGAGGAAACCGGCACTGACTGTCGCAGCCATGCGCGTGTCCATCGCGCCGAGCCACATGGCCATTTCGCCCCCAAGCGACAACCCGGCGCAGCCGAGACGCTGGTTGTCGACATCGGATCGCGATGCGAGATAATCGACACAGCGCATCAAGTCCCAAAGTCGTTCGCCCATCAACGTCCGTCCAGGCTCATAAACATCGTGCTGCCCAACGTTGGTGGAAATAACGACGAAACCGCGCCGGGCAAGGGCGCTGCCAAACTCCTTGTAGATGGGCTTCTCTCCATCGAATGGTGTCGTCATGGAGCCGCCGTGGCCGTGAATGGCCACCACGGCGGGGTGACCGCCCTCTGCTGCTTCGAGAGGAATTGTCAACGCTGCGCGTATGCGGCGGGCGGGCGTGGATTGTATCTCGATTGTTTGCAGGCGATAGCTATCGAATTCCTTTTCATCCACTACCGTCGCCTCGAACGCGATAGCATCACGAGACCTGACAAGATCGGTGAGTCGAAGAAGGTCGAATAGCTTTGTCCTGAGCTCCTCTTGCCATGCTTCGGCGGCCTCGGGAGTGCCGGAAACGTATCTTAGCGCACGCGTCGCTTCCACGGCATCGGCACGGGGCGATGGGAACGTCGCAAGCACCAAACAGCATATCGGAACGACAAGTATACGAATGTTCATTGGTGATTTTCCTCGATGAGGTTGGTGATTCCATCTTGGTGCTTTCGCTGTCTCATTCCTCGCAAGCGTCCCAGGGCGAAAAGGCTCCCCTCCTCGGGGTGGGTTGTTTTCGGTGAAAAAAGACATTAACCCACCTCTGACCCCTCCAGGGTGGGGACATAAGGCGTTGGCTTCGCCAACAAAGAGATGTAGTTGTCCCTGTCTCATTCGTCCATGCGGTACAACGCCAAGTCATCGATATAGATCTGTTCTCCGGTCTCGAAGCCATTCACGATAAGAATCGGCATCAAGGTAGCTACAGGAGTACCACCAATGGATTCGGGCACTTCGGCGGCCACGCCAAGGGCGGTCCATCGACCCGGCGCGGGTACGATCTTCGCGGATTGGGACGGCAAATTGTTTCCAGCGCCATCGCGCAGCGTCAATGAAAGCTCCGCTGTGCCCTTCGACACCTGTCCTTCCGGCGTGTAGACGAAACAAACCAGGCCGTAGGTGCCGGGTGTGGCGGGCAGGGTGGCACATGGGCCGCCGCGCTTCATGGATTCGGACAGGATGCTGAACTGGCCATTGTGCGCCACATGGTCGCTCCGTCGCATCGCGCCGATGCCCCACTTGACCCAGAGGGACCATCCATCGGCCAGGTTTCCTTCGCCTGTCTCGAAAGAGCCGTTGGTATTAATGGGCTTCATGCCGCCATCCAGAAGGGTCAACATGAGCCTGGCCTGTGCCGCAAGCATGGTTGGCCCTTCGCCACTGGCAATCTCGCCAAGGCGTTCACGGACGCCGGGGGCGTTGGCCGCCGCGACATCGTAAACCCGC
>JAJRPE010000450.1 GCA_024280935.1 Candidatus Hydrogenedentota bacterium | reverse complement strand
CCGGGGCCGGCAATAAGTTTTTTTACAATGCTCTCCGCAGGTTCTTCCCGCATATTAAGAATCTCAACGCCTTCGTGGGGCAGTGGTGTTTTTGCCGCGTGAAAGAGCCACTTGACCGCCCGCTCGTAGCAAGCCGCGATTTTCAAGGGGCCTGTTTCGGCAATACGCTTGAGCGCGGGGTCGTTTCGGGCCGCCATGTCGCACAGGTCCGGCACGGCATCAAAAGAAAGGCCCGATGCGCTGAGTGCTTCAAGAACCTCTCGTGTGACGGCTTCCGGCACAACCTTTGCATAGGTGCAGTTGCAATAAAGAATGCAGCCAGTTGCCTCGCCGCGCCCATCGCAAGGCGCATAGGCCTGCTGTTTTTCGATGTCCGAACTTCCCATGGCATCATACCTTCGCAGCAACTCGCTCGCCGGAGAAGCGGTGCGTGGGTTCTGGTTTGCCAGGGCGAAAGGACTCCATGTGTTCCAGGTTGACCTGATAGTTACTCGGCGATTCCGCAATGGTCTGCAAGGTCTCCGAGACGATCCGGCGCAAGTGCTCTGGATCCGCTTCGGCCCGGAGATTGATAATCAAATCGCCCCCAGTCAGCTCGTCCACAAGTGACTCGCGAAGCTCGGGTTCCCCGTCGCCCCGAACAAGGCTCACGGCGGCAAGGTTTCCAGATGGGTCCCCTGCGTCGAAGGTCATTTTCAAGTGGGCTATTTCGGTATCGGTCCCGCGAAGGCTGTTGCGAAGGCTTCGGGCCAGGTCAAGGAGCCACGAATTCGCGTCGAAGGCTGTTTCGGAGCGTATCGCTACGGTGCAGTTCAGCCAGCCAAGCAGTGCTTCTCCCTCGGCATAAATGTCATAGTCGAGAGCCATCATTGCTTTCGCGGGGTCGGCCTCTTCGGCGAGAATCTTTTCAAACCATGGGGCAAGGTCCGTGCCTTTTTGCGCGGAGCAGCAAAAAACCGTGGCCTGCGGATAGGATTCTTTAAGCGCTGCCACCAACCGACCGCGAAGCGTGGGGGCAATGCTGTCGCACTTGTTGACGACAATGATATCCGCTTCCTCAAGCTGTTTCTTATAGATATAGACGACCTTTTCGGAGAAGGGCTTGCCCGCTTCAAGGCCAAGAATACGCGCTGCGCGATTCGGATCCACGAGTACGCTCAAGGGCGAAATGGTCCAGTGGTCCCCATAGATTCTCCGCAACGGGTAGGAAACGGTGGCAACCAGATCCGTGCAACTGCCAACGGGTTCCGCCAGAAAAATGTCGGGGCGCGTTTTCTCGGTCAACATCGCCGATGCATCCAGCAGGGAGTTGAAGCGGCAACAGAAGCATCCCCCGGCGATCTCCTCGACCGAAAAGCCTTGAGATCGGAGCATTTTAGTGTCTACCAATCCGATACTCTGATCGTTGGTGATCAGGCCGACCCGGATCCCTTGCCCCGTCAGTTGTTGCGCCAACGCCGCGACAGCCGTGGTCTTGCCCGCCCCTAGAAATCCACCGATCATGATAAACCGGGCTTTTGCCTCGTTCGCTTTATATTTCATGGGAACCCGTTCTTTGTTTCGCTTAGGCTCATATAAACACCGGCCATGCCCTTTTAATTCCTATACAAAGGCCAAGAGCCTGGCATCGCGGGCGGGAAGGCAGCCCGCTACAGGGACTCTTTTCCCAGCATCTTGTCGATCGTCCCGTCAAGGACCATCATGTAGCCTTCCACATCGACACAGGTCGGATCC
The DNA here is from genome assembly GCA_024280935.1 of Candidatus Hydrogenedentota bacterium. Taxonomy (GTDB): domain Bacteria; phylum Hydrogenedentota; class Hydrogenedentia; order Hydrogenedentales; family JAEUWI01; genus JAEUWI01. The sequence goes on along the minus strand of JAJRPE010000450.1, from coordinate 15,046 downwards.
AGTTGCCCCTTGATAACGTAGAGCCATCCCTTGTCGTAGGGGTCGCTGCGCAGGAACTCCAAGTCCTCAAGAAGCGCCTCATTGGCTCCTTGAAAGGAACCCCGTATGGGCACATAAATATCCGTCACCGCCTTAAAACCTTCGACCCACCCTATGGGCTGTCCGGTTTCGAGCTGTGCCCCCACGGCGACCTCAAAGTCTATTTCTACGGCTTCTCCGAGCATTCTGACCGCAAATTTCGTTAAACCAACCCGCCAGAGGTCCCCGTCTTCGTTTTTGAGCCACGAGTGCCCGGCGGTGTACATGCGATCCGTCGGAAGCCGCGTCGAGAATTTCGAACGACGGTATTGAATTTCCTGCTTTCCCATTCACGAGAACTCCAGATCGTGTGTTTCGAGTCATAGCGTGTGCAGCCTGTAGTTTACCCAAGGTCTGAACCCATAGATTACACCACACGGGACAGGCTAAGAAACCTTCTAAAGTGAGCTTTGCCCACAACCCAATGCGTACTCCAAAAAATTAGCAAGGGTGCCACCCTCACGCGGAGGAGCGAAGCGGGGGAGCTTGCGGGTGCAAGTCACTAGAATATACGTTGTCCTATAAAGAGACTGCGTAGCTTGTCAAAGCGCGTTACCAAGCCAGGCAAGGAACTCCGTAAACCTGCACCCGCAAACTTAGCCGGGAACCGGCTGCGTGTGAGGGTGGCACCCTGGTCATCTCCTTTTCAGACATCGAATAGACCAAAAAGCCCGAGAGTTGAGTACGGCATTGAACATGTCATTAATCGGTACCACACAAGAACCTATAGAGATGGTCGTATAGAGCTTCTTATTTTTTGTCGCGGTTCTTCCAGAATGAGGCACTAAAGGGGCGCGGTTTGGAATACAGGGGCATTTGAAGCGCTTGGACAGGTTTTGCTATAACCCGTCGGAGAAGCAACGGCGCTTCGCCGTGCCCCCGACAGGAGAATCTGCATTATGAAACTTCATCTCACCGCGCTTGCCAGCGCCTTTCTTTGTGTTGTTGCCTTTGCCAGTGTCGCCCAGGATGTCGCCCCCTTCCTTGGCCGCTGGGCCCTGACCATTCCATCGGGTGGCGCAGGCTGGCTGGAGGTGACGCAGCAGGATGGCTATCTCGATGGACGTATCCTGTGGGGCGGCGGCAGCGTGGTTCCCGTGGAGAGTGTGTACATGGTGGGGGATACGCTCCATGTGACCCGCGTACGCAAGGTCGAGCGAAAGGGTGCTGATGGAAAGGTCGTCCGGACGCAGGAGTTCACGGAAACCATCAGGGCGACGAAAAACGGGGCCGATGGATTGAAGCTCAGCATCGAAGAGGTCAATCGCGACGGAAACGGCGTTAAGAACAGCGCCTTTGAAGGGAAACGCATTCCAGCAATGCCACCCGCACCCGATCTGGCCCAAGTCAAGTTTGGTGATCCCGTGGTGCTCTTCAACGGACTCGACCTGGCGGGTTGGTCGCTCACGGATGGGAGGGTCAACGGATGGTCTGCTGAGAAGGGCCTCTTGGTAAACAACCCGGCGCAGGAAGAGGGCAAGCCCCATAAGCGCTATGGCAACCTTCGGACGGACAGGGAGTTTGAAGATTTTAATCTCACGCTGGACGTCAATGTGCCCGCGAAAGGGAACAGCGGCGTATACCTCCGCGGTATCTACGAAGTACAGGTGATGGACAGCTACGGCATGGAGCTTGACCCCCACCACATGGGTGGTGTTTACAGCCGCATTACGCCCCTCGTCACGGCGGAAAAGCCCCCAGGCGAATGGCAGCGCATGGATATTACGCTGGTCGACCGCCACCTCACCGTCAAACTGAACGGCAAGATGATTGTCGACAACCAGACCCTCCTCGGGTGTACCGGCGGTGCCCTCTGGTCCGATGAATTCCGGCCCGGCCCTATTTTTCTTCAAGGCGACCACACCGGTGTGAAATACCGCGATATTGTCCTCCGGCCCGTGGTGAAATAGCGCGATATTCGGAAGCTCGTTCTAAAGTGGCAGGGCCACAACCAAGACCGTCATCCCCGCGAACGCGGGGAACCAGTGATGGATTAAGGCAAACTCGCTGGCGTGCAATTCCCATATTCAGAATTGGATGAAGCCACGCAAAATCTACCGTCGGGTGCCACGGGTAGGCCCCTCAGGGCTTACCCGTGCGGTGATCGGAATTGGGGACATGGTGTGCTCCTCGTTTGGGTTAGGGCAGCATCGTGGTTTCGCACGGGTAAACCCTACCGGGCCTACCCGTGGCACCCGATGGTGTCTTGATGGATGCAAAGAGAGACCGCGTTGTGGGATGAGTTTCCGTCGTGCCTGTTTTAGCCGACCCCAGTCTGAAATTCCGCTGGTTGACGTTTGGCCCCGCATGTCCTAGAATTGGAGGGCAGCGAAAAACATTGACCTGTTTGCAACCCGGCCGGGAGTTTGCGTAGCGATGTCTGTCGCGCCCTCGTATGGAATTCACACGTGGAACCAGACCAGCCTGGGTGATCGTGGGCTGTGCTACCGCCCCAGTCTGCGCACCTTTGTACGCCGTCTGGTGATCACAGCGGTTTGCGCCCTGGTCGTTGGCGGGACCGAGTATGGATATCGGCGCATAGCCGCGCCTCCGCCCATTGCTTCGCCGGTGACGGAGGAAGAACTCCGCAAGTTTGAGGAAACGCGGCCAGCGCTGGAGGAATCGCTGCGCGGGATGCTGGGTGACGAGGTATATGCGCAGGTGCTGCGGGAGGCCGAGGCGGCTAAGGCCCAGCGGGAAGGCCAGCGTGCGCAACAGGCCGCAAAGGCTGAAGCCCGTCTTGCGCCGCTACGCCAGGCTTTTAATTATGCCCACTACGGAATCATCGGCTTATTTTCATTTATTGGCCTCCTCGCGCCGCTGAGTTGCCTCTGGAGTCGCGTTACCGTGACCCGAACGGCCCAGGGCGAGTTGGTGATCAAGCGCCGCGCGCTCTTGTCGAGCACCACACACTGGCCGGTGGACGGGTTCCACGGAATCCGTACCTTCGCCATGGAACACTATGGATTCGACCGCTATGGCAGGCCGAACGCTCATGGCTGGGCGTGGATCGTGCCGCTTTCCTTCAAGGGGAATCCTCACCTGCCGTCTCTGGGCAGCACGGGCGTCTCTTTTGGTGCCATGAGTCCCCAATTTCACATCGATCAGGAAAAGCGCCAGCCCAATATGGTCGGCAAGGCACCCGAGGCCGTCCGCGATCTGGTCAAGGGCCTTCGCGCAATTACCGGACTCCAGGCCGAGCCGCCCCAGCTTGTCGAAGGCCGAATCGTCGGGCGCAGGAAGGTGGCCTACGACGCACCCGTGGGGGCCGTCAAGGAAGAACTCATTTCGCGCGAGGAGCACGCATACCGCAGGGGCGAAGCCATCCCCGAGCACATCAAAGCCAGGATTGCTGGGATGACAGGCGGCCTTACGGACGCGCTTCCCCATGGGGTGAAAGGCGTGATCCGGCAAGAGATCGTCGTTCGCGACGACGAAGGCAACGAAGTCACCTACGAGAGCATGGACGATTTGCCCGAAGAAGTGCGGCGACGGCTGGGGCTGTAGCCCGAGCGATTCTCGATCACGCGCCCGGCAACTCGGTGGGGAGGCTAATCTCGAAGAAGGCCCCGCCTGCGTCGTTGTTGCCGTAGGTGATGGCGCCTTCGTGGGCGGTGACGATGCGGTGGGTGATGGAGAGGCCGAGGCCGGTGCCGCCTTCTTTCTGGCTGAAGAAAGCGCTGAAGAGGTCGTCGTCCTCTTTCAGATGAATGCCCGGCCCCTCGTCGTCGATGCGAAAACAAACAGTCGAACCGTGCGCGGTGGTGCGCAAGGTTACCGTGCCGTTTTTTGGACTGACTTCGATGGCGTTACGGAGAATGTTGCTGACCGCTTGGGCCATTTTTTGGGCGTCCGCGAGAATCGTAGGCAGGGGAGCGTCTTCATGGCGCTTCAGTGTGACGTCGTGGTCGACGGCCAGGGGCGCGGTGAGGTCGGTTGAGCGTTTCGCAATTTCCATGGGTTCGCACACCGTTTGTTTCAACTCAAAGGGCTTGGCGAAGGTCAGAAACTGTGCAACAAGGGTTTCCATCTGTTTCGCCTCGGAATGGATGGTGTCTGCCTTTTTGTGGGCATCGTCCTCGGGGTCCGATTTTCGGAGAATGAGTTCGGCCATGCCGCTGATGACGGTCAGGGGATTGCGCAACTCGTGGACGACACCGGCTGTCAGTTCACCGATCTGGGCGAGTTGCCTGTTCAACTCGGCATTTTTTTTCAGACGGCGCAACTCGGTAAGGTCGATGAAGAGAAAGATAACTCCGTTAAATGGAGCGGCCCCCTGGAGGAGGGAGGCCGTGATACCCAAGACCTTTGGGCCTTCTTCTGAGTGGAGGACAAGCTCCCGCCGTGAAACGTTCTGCGGTGCCTCGCGCATTTCTTCCAGCAAATCGGCCAGGGGTCCCACGTTGTCAATCTGGTCCAGCGCGGTGCCTGGTTCCAGTGCGTCGCAGGTAAGGTTGAGGTGGCGCCAGGCGGCGGGATTGGCGGTGATGATTTCGCCGGTCGCGTCAACGGTTAAAACGCCACTGGTTAGGCTGGAAATAATCTGATGGTGTATTGAGGCGTTGTCACTGTCTTGAACCATAGGCTGATCTCCGCCTTTCAGGCTAGTGCCTTTATCCGCAAAACGCCATAAATTACAAGAAAAGCCCACGTCATTCCCGCGAACGCGGGAACCCAGCGAGTTTTCGCGGTTTGTGCGTTCGCGTTCCTGGATCCCCGCGTTCGCGAGGATGACGAATACGGGCGTTCTTTCCAAACGGCAGGGGCTAATGCGTAAATTAGACAGGCCCATTCGCGGAGATGACGGTTTTGGGTTGGACCCAGCCACGTTAGACTCGTTTGCGAATCTCCTCGGCCAGAAGACCAAATTCTTCCAGTCCCAAGGTTTGGGGGCGGCGTCCAGGGTCAATTTTTGCGGCATCCAAGGCATCGAGCACGGCTTCCTTGGGCGCGCCAAAGGTTCCCGAGCGCGTTAATGAATTTCGGAGTGTCTTTCGGCGCTGTCCAAAGGCCGACCGAACCACCTTCATGAGGAACAGTTTTTCGTCCCTCGGCATGGTTTCTTTTTGGTCACACCGGAATCGTACCACACAACTGTCCACTTTGGGTCGGGGCACGAAGCACGAGGCCGGCACGCGGTGAACGATATCGACGTTGGCATAGCACAATGCGGCGACGGAGAGGATACCGTAATTCTCCGCGCCGACGGGGGCGACCAGGCGCTGGCCGACTTCATCTTGCATCATGACGACCAGCCGCGAGAAGTACAGGGGCGACTCCAGGATGTGGAATAGAATCTTGGTCGTGATGTAATAGGGAAGGTTGGACAGGAACTTGTGGCTTTTTCCCTTGGGGATGAACTCATTGACGAGTTTTTCCACGGGGTGGTTCAAAATGTCACCACGAAAGATGTGGACGTTGTCCATGGTCCCGAATTGGTCTTCAAGACAGGGCATAAATGAGGCGTCGATTTCCACGGTGAGCAGTTTGCCGGCCTTGGGTGCGATGCGGCGGGTGAGGGCGCCCAGGCCCGACCCGACCTCCAGCACGTAATCATCCTTCTCCAGCGCGGCGGCATCGATCATGATGCGATTTATATTGTCGTCCAGGAGGAGATTCTGCCCGAGCGCTTTCTTGAAGGTGACGCCATAGCGCTTGCACATGTCGCGCAGACTCATGGCCTCGGGTTGATCAGTTGGTTCCATGGTAACTCCAGTGGGCGGGGCGTTCCGCTGACCGGAACATGGCATCATCGTAGTGTTTGAGGCACTACGGGAAGAATTGGGCAGCGTTGGCTACCCGCAGACTATGCCCATTATACTACAAAATGGCGTGGTGCCCTAATCGGGGTGTTCGTACTCGTTTACGGCACGCAGTCTGTGGATGTTGGAAGATATTTCACGGGTGCCACCTACACGCGCAGCCGGTTCCCGGCTAAGCTTGTGGGTTCGGGTTTGTGCCGGGTGATTCAAATCCTCATTCGTATGGGAACACCTGTCGTTACCTTCTTCCTGAGGTAAGCGTTCACAGAACGGGCAACTATAGTCGACAAAAAGATCGTTGGGTGCCACGGGTAGGCCCGGTAGGGTTTACCCGTGCAGAACCGCCGCCTCTGAATCTGGCTCATCTCCCTCACCGGTAGGAATTAGCACGGGTAAGCCCTTAGAGGCCTATCCGTGGCACCCGTAGTGCAGCTATGAACGCCTTCCTTCTGAGATTTCCTTCGCTGAGGCCTGGCCTCTTTGCAGCCCGCACCCACAAGGCCACCCGTACCTCGTGTCCGTGCAGGTGGCACCCTGAGTCGCTTTGGACAGGTCCCAAGACGATGATTGACCCGCCCGGCGCACCTTGATATCATCACAATGCAACATAGAGGGAAACGTTAATGCCACAAGTGATCATTGAGCAACCAGGTATTCCGCCCATGACGGTGTCCCTGTCCGAAAAGGAGACCCGATTCGGGCGTTCTGAGGACAGCGATGTGGTCTTGGTGGCGGACGAGGTTTCCCGTAACCACGCCAGGATCTGCCGCGTCGGAAACAAAATGGTGCTATTTGACCTTCAAAGTCTCAATGGTACCTATGTGAATCGTCAGCGGATCGTGGAGCGGGTGCTTTCTCACTTGGATGAGGTTTGGTTCGGTAGCCGCTGCCACCTTGTGTTTCGCGATGAAACGGGGCACAGCCTTGATTCGGAAGACGACACGCCTGCTGTTGCGCGGGATGATCTTGCGCGAAATATGGACAAGATTCGCGAAGAGATGGATCGTGTCGGCAACAGCATGACCATGATTGGCCGGCCCACGCCGCCCCATGCGGATGAGCGCCCGAAAGAAGAGGTCGAGGCCACTCCCGACGAAATTGTAAAGATGAGCCGGGCCTACCGACGTCTGGCGGCGTTGCACAAGGCCAGCCAGATTATGGCTTCGGGCTTTAATCTTCGGGAGCGCCTTGCCCAAGTGTTGGATATGGTCATGGAGACCATGGAGGCGGATCGCGGCTTTGTCATGCTTCGCGAAGAGGGCACCAACAATCTGAATGTAAAGGTGGCGCGCGAGATGGGCCGTGAATTGTCGGCCAGCTCCCCCAGTATGGGCATCGCGGGTCGTGCGGCTATCGATGGCGAATCCGTCCTCATGGTGGACAGTGATTCTGACAGTGAGTTTGGAATGCGGGAGAGCATCATTCGCTCGGAAATTGTCAGCGCCATGTGTGTGCCGCTCAAGATAGACGAGCGCATCCTGGGGTCCATCTATGTGGATAGCAGGAAGGCCACGGTGACCTTTAACGAGGAAGATCTGGAGTTGTTTGCGTCGCTCGGTTCCCAGTCCGCCCTGGCGATTGACAACGTCCAACTTCACGACCAGGTGCTTGCGGCGGAAATGAAACGCCAGGAATTTGGCCGTTTTCTCAGCCCCGCCATTGTCGATAAGATCATGGCGGAAGAGAAGGCGGTGGAACTCGGGGGTAACAAGACTGAGGTTAGCACACTTTTTTGTGATATTCGGGGATTCACAAACACCGCCGAGCGGATTTCTCCCACGGAATTGGTTCAGATGCTTAACGAATACTTTACCACCATGACGGAGGTTATTTTTCGATACCAGGGTACGCTCGACAAATACGTGGGTGATGAGATTATGGCCGTGTTTGGGGCACCGGTAGAAATCGAGAACCATAGCCTTGCTGCCGTTTCGGCCGCGATAGCTATTCAGAAACTCAACGCCGAACTCAACGAGACCCGGGCAGAAGAAGGTCGCCCCGTGATTCAGTTGGGGGTTGGCATTGATTCCGGCGAGGTCACGGCAGGCTACTTTGGTTCGCCCATGCGCATGGAATACACCGTGATGGGTGATCGTGTGAATACGGCAAGTCGTTTTTGTAGTTTGGCTGGGCCGGGTCAGGTGCTCGTGGGTAAAGAGACCTGGTCGCACATCGAGGATAAGGTGGAAGGCAAGCACATCGGAGCCGTGCGGCTCAAAGGGAAAGAGCTGGAGGTTGACGCCTACGAGATTCTTTCCGTGCCGGGGGTGTAGCACGACCAGCGTGGGGAAAATCCATCGCTGTTAGAAGCAGAATTTCACTATCCCGAAGAGGAGCAGCCCGGCCACAACAACGATCAGGATATGACGGCCCCACTGTGCGACAAATCCGGCTCCGTGAGTCTCGACATCGGAAGCTGGGGGGGACGCTTCATAGCTGGCGAATCGCTCTTGCTCTTTCTTCGCAAGATCATCCTGCAGTTCAGCCAGTCGAAGCGCCCGAGCCTCGGTCTCCTCTGGCACGAGCATTTCTTTCCCATCGCTGCCTGTTACGATGACGAATCCTTCGTTGTTATAGCGCGTTTCGCGCTTCAGCCGCGTTTCGGGCTGTGCGTCGACAATTCTGTTCCAGTTGACGTTTTTTTTGCCTGGATCGCCTGGCGTATCTTTGATGACCGTCACGCTCTTAAGGGAATTGTCGTTGTCCTTTTGGAACTTCGCAATGAAGGAGCCATCTTTTTCAATGGCTCCGTGCAATTCACCGCCCCCTTCGAGTGTTATCGTGAAGACCGTTACGCCGTCGGGGATGCCGGTAATATTCGTTGACTGGCTGATCGCCGTAAGGGCAAAGAGCCATAGTATGAGGAGTGCCTTTTTCATATGCTAGAGTATAGGCTATCGCGGCAGCACAGGCAAGGAGCAGTTCCCATGCCGGTTGTGTAGCCAGGGATTCTTCACATGACAACTATTCAAACAGGCGCTTCCATTGGAGCCATCCTCGTTCTCCTGATCATGGCATTGCTGTTCCTGCGCCGTGCTATTGCTTCCGGGGCTGTGAAGGGGGGCGATCATGCGCGAAATCGCGATGGCACCTTTCCCCATGTTTGTTCTGTTTGTGGCGACGAAACCTTGATCACGCCTGAGGCGCTTCATTCCCTCAGTTCAGCGGAGAAGGCCCTGGCCGTGCGGGAATGCGCCCAGGCCTTGGGAAAAGATTTGGTGGAATACGTATGCCGTTCGTGCGATGCCTCTCACTGCTTCTCCATCTCTGGAGGCAGGGCCGTGGCGATGGGGGTAAATCTCTATGAGGGGCAGCGTTTTGGGAGCCGGTGTGGCGAATGCCAACGGGAACTGGTCGCTCCTCCTTGGGAACTGGGGCGTTACGATGGACGTATCAATTCGGCCCCGGGACCTATCGATGCTTTGGGCCTTGTGTGCCGCCATTGTGACGCGGTCTGTTGCGTGGCCTGCTGCGAATACGTTACCAGAAAGCGAACCGATGACGGGACGCTGTTATGCCCCCGATGCTTTCGCGGCCCCCAGGACGTTTTTTTTATCCCGAACGCGAGCTCTTTGGGGAACCAATCAGCTTGAAGGCGACATGTATTATGCAGGGGACAGATACCTGGGGTTGCGCTCGTGCCTCGCTTCACTCCAGGCTAAGTTCCGTCGTCCACTTCGTGGACTGAAGGAGCCCTCGACTTTTGGTTTTACCGGTGATATCGGTCCATTTTACTGGCCTTCTCGCTGAATAAGGCACGACGGAGAACATTATGAAGATTAGTACCTTACTCGGTAAAAACCGCTATAAAAAACAAGATAAGTCCGCGTCATTCCCACGAAAGTGGGAATCCAGAACGCGACAGGAGCACGTCGTAACACCACTGGTTCCCCGCGTTCGCGGGGATGACGGTCTTGGGCTGTGGACCAGCCACTTTCGTTGCATTCGGAGCGCGGTACACGCGCCGTGGATTGCGCTGCTGGTATTGGGTTTGCTTGGTGGTTGCGTGACCACCGATACTAATTCGGGAACAAGTTCATCGGATAGCAGGGGGGAAGGAGCATCCCTGCGTCCTGCGGAGAACCGCTATCCGAAGTTGACGGCAGATGGTGCAGCGTACAATACGCTGGGCCAACTTGTTCGCGGGATCGGGGAAAGCGGGGGAGGTGGCGGAATCGTGCTGGTCGCTGGCTTGGAAGAATGGCCCGCACCGCCAGTCAAAGTAACTCGTGCTGTCTATGCTACGGGGTTGAAGAAACTCGTTGCGCCCGCCAATTGCCTTGTGGATAGCGGGGCCTTCTATCAGTTCGTCTATCCGCCGGGCTATGAGGCGTTGCTGGATGTTTCGGTCTGGGAAGAGGTTCATCCGCGATTCCAGGGGCTGAAAGCGACCTTCGCCGTTGGCGCGGGAACGGATATGTACAATGCCCTGGCCTTGCTCAGTGAGACGCTCGGCGTTACCGTAATAGCAGACAATGCCATTGCCGATGTGTGGTGTGGGGAATTGTTCCTTTACGACGCGCCCGCTCCCACGATAGTGGAAGCCCTGCTCCAGTCTGCCCGCGTTGTGCCCGGTGCCTTTGTGGTTGAAAGCACGGAACACTATATCTTTTTGCGGTCCGCAGCCAACATGACCAAGTCCGACACCTGCGTCAACCGGGCTGGCCTCTCGCCTGATGCGCGGGCGCTGCTGGAAAAAACGGTGGATCTTCGATTGCCGACCCGTGATGGCACCTTGGTTTTTCAGTACGAAGCCATGCCTTTACAAGCGGTTCTGGATGATCTGGCCGAGCAGATGGGTGTCGCTGTGACGGCAGATGCCGTGTTGGCGGACTTTCCCGTGAATCAGGCGGTTTACCTTGGCTTGCCCATATCCGATGTGCTGGACCTGATCATTCGGCAGTGGCCGGTGGCCCGCTTTGGTTACCGGGCGGATGCGGACGGGATCCATTTCTGCGTCAATAGCCCTGAATGACACATAATGGCAGGTGCTCAGGAAGAGAGCGCAACGTGTTTTTCCTGAGACCCGGGGACCACAAGCGAACTTGGCAAGAATGTGGTATGATTTTGCTGGAGCATCCGTGCGTTGGATGCGTCATGTTGCGTGGTGAGCGGGTCTTTGCGCCCGTTTCGTGTCAAAAGCATCTCCGGGGAAATATCTTTCTCTTGCATGCGATGTTGTTCTGTGTAGTTTTCTCCAGGAGTTAAGGTTGCTGAAACGTCCCGATTGGAAAAAGCTGCGCAATTTGCCCAGGGAGCAAACGGGGTTCGTTGAAGGCGTGGCTACGTTGCTTACGGTGGCGATATTTCTTGTCACCTATTGGTTTCGTTCCCAGGACGACTACTCCGAGGCGTTGATACACGGCATGGTCTTGGCGGGCACGACCGTGCTGTGCGGGATCGTCGTTTACGGCGCAATCGTCCGACATTTTCTGCCCTTTGTCTCGCATTTGATTGTTGTCGGCGCATGCTCGATTGGGCTTTCCCAAGTGACAGCGTTTGTTTCGGTAGTCCCCGCTTTCCAAAGGGTTCCGGTGATCGGCCCCGAGGATTGGGGCTATCTCAAGCACCATGATGATATGCTGCTCTACCCTGGCTTCATCCTTATGTTGGGCGGATTTTACCTGTCTACGCTCCATGCCGCCCGGATGCGTCGGGAACTCGTCAGTGAGGCGCAGGAAAAAGAGGAGGCGCTGCTGCGCAGTGAAGAGAGCGGAGCGATTCTTGCCCGCCGCGTGGCCTTTGAGAATCTTGCCACCGGAATTTCCACCCGGTTTATCAACCTGAACCATGACGAATTCGGCACCGAAATAAATCGCTCTTTGGCGGCACTTGGCCAATTCGCCGAAGTGGACCGCGCCTACATCACATTCTCGAAACCGGGGGAACTGATCGTTGCCGAGAATTTCAAATGGTGCGCACCCGGCGTAGAATCTTTTGAGAAGGCAATCCTGGATGTTTCTGTGGAGAATTTTGCGTGGGCTACCGGCGTTCTAAGCCGGGGAGAGAGCATCCGCCTGCGGTGCCTGGAGGAGCTTCCCGCCGAGGCGGCCTTCGAGTTGCAGTGGCTTGAGGGGCAGGGCACCAAATCGCTTATCAACGTCCCCATTATTTCCAATAACACGTTGTGTGCTTACATCGGCTTCGACAGCGTGGCGCAGGAAATGACCTGGCCGGACGAAACCCAGCCATTGCTGCGCATGATCGGCGAGATACTACTGATGGCCTGGGAGCGGCGTTGCGCGGAGCAGCAGCGTCGTTTGCTGGAGATTCAGGTGCAACAGGCGCAGAAGCTGGAGAGTCTGGGGGTTATGGCGGGTGGTATCGCCCATGATTTTAACAACCTCTTAACCAGTATCATGGGGAACACCGAGTTGGCGCAATTGGGCTTGAACCAGGATTCTGACACCCATGGCTACTTGGATGGCGTGATCCAGTCTGCCCGGCGTGCTGCGGAACTATGCCGACAGATGCTCGCGTATTCGGGCAAGGGGAAGCTCGTCACACAGTCCATTGACATCAATGATATTATCAACGAGATGTCGCCGCTGCTTCGGGCATCCGCGTCGGACAGAACGGAGCTTGTTTTTGATCTGGCGCAGGATTTGCCCGAAGTTGATGGTGATATCAGCCAGTTTCGCCAGATTGTGGGTAATCTGGTGACGAATGCGTCGGAATCGATTGGGGAACATCCTGGAACGGTATCGGTGAAGACGGGATGTCGGGCGTGTTCAGAAGCTTTTCTGCGGAACACTTATCTGGCCGAGCCGCTGGCACCCGGGGAATATGTCTTTCTTGAAGTGAAAGATTCCGGGTGTGGGATGCCAGCGCCGATGAAAGAAAAAATATTTGAACCTTTTTATACGACTCGCTTTATTGGCCGGGGTTTGGGACTTCCCGCCGTATTGGGGATCGTTCGCGGTCATAAGGGTGCAATTAGGATAGACAGTGAGGTTGGTGTCGGAACGACGGTTCAACTGTACTTTCCCGTAGAGACCGTCGTGTCGAAGAGCTGTTTGGCGACGGGTGAAGTTCAAGGCGATTGGCATGGTCACGGCACCGTGCTGTTGGCCGACGATGAGGACATGATACTCTCCGTGGGGTCAATGATGTTGCGCTATCTCGGGCTGGATGTGGTCACTGCAAGCAATGGCGACGAAGTCGTTGAGTGTGCCTGTGCCCATGCGGAGTCTCTACAATGTGTTATTTTGGACTACGAGATGCCGGGACTCGAAAGCGAGCTTGCTTGCGGTCGTTTGAATTCGGTGTTGCCCGGGATTCCCGTCGTGATTGCAAGCGGCTATGCGCAGCAGGATGTTGTCGCTCATTTCGATGGTGTGGATGTCGCTGGATTTCTTTCCAAGCCTTTTGATCTTCCCAGGCTTCAGGCACTTATGCGCGAGCTGCTTACGCCCGCATTACAGAGCGAATAGGCTTTGGGTAGGGGGTTCAGGGTGTGGGGAGTTTAGCGAGGAAGGCCGTGGCCCGTTCCTGCATCTCAATGGCCAACTCATCGACCCGTTTGCTATAGATGCTGTGAAAAGTGAGTGCAGGAATCGCGACGCAAAGGCCGGCGATGGTCGTAACCAGCGCTTTGGAGATTCCGTCGGCCAGGACTTGGGGGTTGCCCAAGCCTTCCATGGTAATCGCATCAAAGACGGACACCATACCCAGCACGGTTCCGAGCAGTCCGATCAATGGACTGATATTTGCGACGATTTCCAGCAGGGTCAAGCCCCGTTCGAGCCGTCCCACATGGGTGCGCCCGACGGCATGCATCGTTTCCAGGAGTTGGGCATGGGTCAGGTGGCGCATCTGGATGAGTTCTTCGGCTATACGGGCAAAAGCGCCCTGCGAATGACGGCAGATGGCCAGCATGTGAGAAATGGTCGTTCCGTTGTCGTGCCCGTATTCGTGTAGAATGCGGATGATTTCGGGGGCGATGACCCGTTCTCTGCGCAAGGCGATAGCCCGCTCCAGCACGACGGTTAAGGCCACCAGGGAACAGATGCCAAGGGGTACCATGGGCCATCCGCCCTGGCGAAGCATAGCAATTAAATCCGACATTTATGAGTCCTTTATTCAGTGCGGGGCACTATGGCCTTAGAGGGTGTATGGAAAGTCTCATCGGTTTTTGGGGTCTGCCATTGACAAGATAGGGGGGCGGTTTTCGGCCTGAAAGGCCTCAACAGGTTAGCCCAGGGCAACGCCCTGGGTTTCGAGCGCACATCGCTGAGCAAGCCCTGAAAGGGCGGAATAGAAAGCGTATTGGATAGGCTATGGTCTCCTGTGCCGCCCTTTCAGGGCTTGGTGTGTTTTGCATTCCAAAAACCCAGCGCGTTGCCTGGGCTAAGCTGTTTTGCCCCTTCGGGGCGGTTGCTCATACGACATAGCGGTAACGATTCTACACAAATTTGCTCATAGCAACGCAGGTGGCACGTATTCCGGGCGGAGTGTCGTGTCCTCAGATTATCCTGTTGGCGACCCATGCAGCGCCTTCCATACACCCTCTTAGAGAAAACTGAATGTCCAACGAATTTCAAGGTTTTTGTCCCGATAGATGTCGGGAACCACAAAGGGGAAGGGGTCGAAAGGCCCCGCCCGCTGCACTGCGTCCTTGCAGAGCAAGCTGTAAATGCGATCATTCTGTGTTCCCACGACGGAGACGGAAACCAGTTTCCCGGAAGGGCTGATGGCACAGTCGATTACCGCTTTTACGGGTGAGGTTCCAGAATAGCGTGTGTAGAGCATTTCATTCCATTCTCGTTCCACGCGGGCGCGTATTACTTTCATGTAGGGCGCTATTTCACTTTGAATGGCCTGGAAGTTGGTGGTGCCTTGCTTGGCGGCACCATCTTGAATTCGGCTTCTCCCTGGCGACGGGCGCTGTACGAATCTTGGGTCTGCCTGGGCAATCTTGATGGGTTGGTCTTCCGCAGAATCGGCATCAGCCTTTTCTTCTTTCGGCGTCAGCACCTCCTCTAAGGGTACATCCATGTCCTCAAATTCCATCTTGCTCTTCGTATCCACTTCTGCTTTTTCAGCTTCGCCCTCGTCCCTTGGCATGTCTGCGCTCGGTTCCTGTTCTGCTGGTGGCGCTGAAATCGGCTCCGGCTTCATGGCGGGGGTAGGTAGAGCCGCAAGCTGATCAAATTCGTCCGGTGTTAGTTCAGGCGATGGCAAATCACCATCTTTTGGGGCTTCCT
>JAJRPE010000449.1 GCA_024280935.1 Candidatus Hydrogenedentota bacterium | reverse complement strand
GCATGTCTTGGCGAGCAGGATATCTTTGGTAGCAGCGTAACCATAGATGCGCGTGCCTGTCCCGGCGGGCTTTGGGAAGGTATCTTGATTTTGGGTTGTCTTCACATCCGCCACCGGGACATGCCCCCGCGTTGTGGCGGCGTACACATATCTGGAGGTTATGGCACGGGCTAGGAATGTTACCTCACTTCTGCTACGTGATCGGCGGGGGTACGTCCCTCAGTCCCTCAGAGCGACTCCAGCTCCATCTCGTCGTCGGCACTTTGGATGGCCTCGTAGAGATCACCGTACCACAGTTCCGGCGGGCGGGTCCCTTTGATATAGGCCTCGCGATAGCTGCCGCCGAGGTTACCCTGCTTGCGGTGGATGTTGAAGAAATCGATATTATCGGGCACCTCGAAGTCGCGCACGGGCAAGCCCTCCTCGGCGACCTGCATGAATTCAAGCCAAGGGGGCCCCGCCTGGTGCCCTCCGGTGAAGGTACGTCCATCGTGGTCTCGGCCCTTGCCCAGTGGACGGTTGTCCGCGTAGCCGACCCAGACGACACAGGTGAAGTCTTTGGTGAAGCCCGAGAACCAGGCATCGCGGCTGTCGTTGGTGGTGCCGGTCTTGCCGCCTCGTGGCCGTTCGAGTTTTGACGCACGCCATGCAGTCGGGTAGTACTCACCGCCTTGAACGGGTGTGGCGACCCCTTGCAGCATGTGGTTTACCACGTAGGCCACATCTTCCCGCATGGCCTCGGTGGCAGGCGGAATAGATTGGGTGTAGTCATAGCGGGTGAGGCCGTCACGGTCCTTGATTTCGGTAATCATCACGGGACTGTAAAGCATCCCGCCGTTGGCAAAGGTGCTATAGGCGCTGCACAGCTTCAAAACGGTAACCTGCGGGGTTCCCAGAGCGATGGTCAGACCCTGTATGTCCGTTTGAATACCACAACTTTGGAGGTAGGAACGGACATAGGGCACACCCAGTTGTTCGACGAGTCGGATGGAAACGATGTTGACGGAGCGCTCCAGGGCGTATCGGATGGGCATGGGGCCCTCGAATTTTCCGCTGTAATTCTTGGGCCGCCACACGCGACCCATGGCATCGGTCCGCTCGAAGGGTTCGTCGAGGATAACCGTGGACGGGGTCAAGCCGTTTGCGATGGCGGCTGCCCAGACGAAGGGTTTGATGTTGGACCCGATCTGCCGCTTGGCCTGGGTGGCGCTATTGAATTTAATCGTGTCGAAGTCGCGTCCCCCTACCATGGCACGGACGAATCCTTCGTAGCCAGGCCGGTTATCGATACAGACCAACGCGCCGGAGACGGGCACAAACTCGCTTTCCTTGCCTTTCTTGGTGAGCCACGTCAATTTGTTTTCATCGAAATGGTCCAAGTGGTTCAGCAGCGCTTTTTCGGCAGCACGCTGCATGCGCATGTCGACCGTGGTGTAGATCTCCATGCCCTGTTCGAGCACTTCTTCCTTGTCATATTGCGCGTATATTTTCCGGCGCACTTCTTCGACGAAATAGGGTGCCTTGAATTTGGCGGGTGCCCAGACACCTTCGCCCCTGGCCTCCAGTTCCAGACGCTCTTCGGGCGTAACCACCGACGCATCCAGGTCTTCCTTTAGCGCGTTGTCGTGCTCTTCCTGGGTGATAAACTCGTTGTCAAGCATCTGTTTGAGCACAATGTCTCGTCGGGTCAGTGCATTCTTCGGATTGTGAATGGGTTCTTGTACATTTGGGGCGCGGGTAAGGCCCGCCAGCGTGGCCGCTTCACCCAAGGTGACTTCACGGCAACTTTTGGAGTAATACTGGCGCGATGCGGCCTCCACGCCGTAAGCGCTGATGCCAAGGAAAATCTGGTTCAGGTAGAGCTCCAGGATTTCGTCCTTGGTGAACTCACGCTCCACCTGTAGCGCGACGATGGCCTCCCGTATCTTACGCTGTAGCGTCCGCTCTGTGCCGACAGACAGATCTTTGACATTCCGCACCACCTGCTGGGTGATGGTGCTGCCGCCGCGAAAATGGCCCGTTTGGAGACCCTTGAGCGCCGCGTTGAGGATGGCGTCGGGCCGAACACCTTTGTGCTGGTAAAAGGGATGGTCCTCGGTAGCCACGAAAGCCTTGTAAAGGTGAAGGGGCATTTCGTTGAGCGGGACCAGTTGCCGCTCTTCGATGGTGAACTGCCCCAGCATTTCGCCGTCACTGGAGTAAACCTTGCTGCCGATATTGGGCCGAAACTCTTCGAGCGCCGAAATCGTGGTCTTGGCATCTTCCAGCACGGAAACGAATACAGCCAGACCCGCGCCCCACAGGGAACCCATGACCAACATGAGAAAGAAAAACAGGCCGGCGCAACCGCGTTTCACGGTGTTGCTCGCGGTTTTCTTGTGTTTGTCTGCTGCCATGGGGAATTCCTGTTTTGCCCCTTCGGGGCGTTTTCTCTGCTCAACGTCTTAATGTGGCAGGGCGCGGTCTAATTCATACGCAAACCGCTTGCTCTGCCGTTACCGCGTTAGTTGTTGGCATTCATACATGGCGTGTGTGCCATGTCGTTTTAGCCCCGGAGGGGCAACATATCGTAGCCCAGGCGAGAGCGAAGCGAAGCCTGGGATAGCTCGAACATAAGCGATGTCTAACCCCGAAGGGGTGGCATAGAAGTGTTGAGAATGTGCCCGGTTTTTTCTATGCCACCCCTTCGGGGTTCAGTTTTTTAATGGGTCGCTCTACCCAGGGTTCCGCTCGTACCTCGCTTCACCGCTGGGCTACGATATGTCGTCCCTACGGGACTATCTGCTCTGGCTTTGAGCCTGAGCTTGACAAATTGGCCCATTCTTGGGGCCTTCCTCAAGCCACCGGCTCCGTGGGTGCTTACTGACTGGCAGGTGCTGACCACGCCAACACAGGCTAGCTTAACACCCGACGCTGGATCCGGGCAATTTCACCGGTTTGTTCGTTACCCTTGGAATACCCCGACACCCTCAACCGGTTCCTTCTTCTTTTGTCTGGGACGACGCCTGAGTCCGCTTAAAAAAGTAGAGACAGAGACTCTGGGCCGTTATTGCGCCGATGCCGTCCGCCACCATGTCGAGGATGGAGAAGGTCCGGCCAGGGACAAAATACTGGTGAATCTCATCGGAAATGCCATAGAGGGTGGCAAAAAGGATGGGCGCGTAGAGGCGCACGAGGGCGGAATTGCCCTTGGGGGCGCGATGAAGACCCACGGACACCAAGGCCGCAAGAATCCCATAAACTATGAAATGGGCCATCTTGTCGGCACCCTCAAAATCGATCTGGGAGCCGGGAGGACGCGACTGGTGGGACATCCAGAAGAGAAACGTGCAATAGAGGGCAATAGCGAGGTAATAGGGCCTTCTCACGGGGGCGGCTCCAGACGTGCTAACGCCTCCCGTGGTGTGATAATGGGAATGCCTTCCACCTGTTCAAGCGCTACCATGTGACTTTTGTCGCCCGACACGATGATGTCCGCAGCGCCCGCAATTGCGGTAGCCAAAATGGGGTTGTCATCTGGGTCCGGCGAGAAATCTACCGCAGGAAGCTTCTCAAGGATCGATGCTTTTATCTGGAGGTTGTCAAGAAGTGCCGCAGTCTGCTCAGGGGTAATTCTATGTCTCAAGCGGCTATAGTTCACTACTCGACGCAGTTCGTCGAGTTGATACGCCGATGTGATGAGCATGAATGCGCCGTCAGTCCATAGGCGCAGAAGTTTTCCAGGGGGACCGCTTTTCCCGAGCAAGCCAGAAACAAAGATGTTGGTATCAAGAACGATTCGCACGCGCCCACACTACAGCTTCATCGGCGAGGGCCTGCGCTTTTTCGGGGGATAAGTCGCTGTTTTGTTCTTGGATGTCACACACGGAGCGGCGCAGGATTTCGGCGCGCACCGCTTGATCCACGAATTTGGACAGATCCCCTTTCTTGCCGCCCGTATGCGCTAAGTAGCGTCGCACACTCAGGTTCGTCTCATCGGGTATGACCAAAGACCATCGCGTCATGTTGCACCTCTTTTCTGCGTTTATACACCTAAGCATACAACAGGATGCCCAAATTGCCAAGCTATTGGGGGCTGGCGCGTTAATCTTGCACCAATTGGGCGGTATATGGTAGTGTTTTCGGGTTTGCCATGCGAAACTTATACCACGTCAGGCCGTCCCGTGTACATTGCTTGCAACGGCGTGCCTGTTTTCCTATACCGGAGGTTTAGATCGGTGCATATCTTTCGAAAACATCAAAAAATGATGTTGCTGTTCATGTTTCTGGGAATCGGCATTCCCATGCTTTTCTTTGGCGTGCCCACGAGCGGCGGGCCTGGCAATGCGAATGGGGACATCGAGTTGGCCAGCGTTGGCGGTGTGTCTATTATGGCATCGGAGTTTCGTCGTAACCTTTCGACAGCGGCCCGTCGCCAGGCAGCCCGGGGCGGCGAGACGCCCACCTTCAAGGAACTCGAAGAGCAAGGTGTTGCCGGGGAGATATTTGAACAGATGCTGACCTCGGCACTGATCAGCAGCCTGGAGGCCAAACGGGGATTCCGCGTCGAGCAGTCTTTCCTGGAAGATCGCCTGAAAGAGGATCCGATGTTCCAGGATGATGCGGGCAATTTTAACGGCGCACGCTATAATTCGTGGGTCAAAGCCAACCAGCGGGCGGACTGGGAAGTCATCTACGGAAGCATCGCAGAGCAGGTTTCCCGTGAAGTATTCATGGGCGGCAAGCTGGCCGCCGCGAACCGCATACTGGATCGCGATGTGGAACAGCAACTCATTGACCAGACGTCCAAGATTCAAATGGAATACCTCAAGGTCGAACCGCCGGCGGTGCCGACGGAAGCCGAGATTCAAGCGCAATACGACAAGGACGGGGGAGAAGGTTATCGGAAGCCCCAGACGTATACGGTCGACTATGTGGCCATCTCGCTCAAGCCGGAAGGTCCCTCGGATAAGGTGAAGGAGATTTTGGCGAAAGCCAAAGCAGGTGATGATTTTGCCAAGTTGGCGGATGAAAATTCCGAT
>JAJRPE010000448.1 GCA_024280935.1 Candidatus Hydrogenedentota bacterium | reverse complement strand
GATTGCTTCGTCCGCCACAACGAACCCAACATTGGCCAGGCGGCGGTCAAGGTACTGGAGGCGGCGGGCTTCACCGTTTCACTTTTGACCGGGCGGGCCTGCTGTGGTCGTCCTGCCTTCAGTACCGGTCGATTGGATGTGGCGAAAGCCTTCGGCGAAAAGAACATTGCGCTGCTGGCGGATTCAAGCACGCCCGTCGTGTTTTTGGAGCCGTCCTGTTATGCCATGTTTGCCGAGGATTATCGGGAACTGGGCATCACCGGGGCCGAATCTATTGCCAAACGCTGTTTCCTCTTCGAGGACTTCATGGCCGACCTGCTGTCACGAGAACCCGAGGCCCTGGCTTTCAACGACACCCCCATGCAGACGGCCATCCACGGACACTGCCACGCCAAGTCCCTCGGCGGCACCAGCACCATGACGGCCCTCGCACGGGCCATCCCCAACAATGACGTGGCGATGCTCGATACCGGCTGCTGCGGTATGGCGGGCGCTTTCGGAAGCATGGCGAAGAAATACGAACTGTCGAAGCAGGTTGCCGCACCGCTCTTGGAGCAGGTAGACGCATTGGATGCAGAAACCACGTTGGTCGCTTCCGGGACCAGTTGCCGCCACCAGATCACCCACCTGGGAAGCAAGGCTCCTGTACACATGGCAGAGTTGCTGGCAGAACGATTACGATAAGGAAAGCGTTGAACGAAGACCCTGCAAACGTGCAGGGACTGCCGCGCCCCGCAGCGTGTGGATTATTTTCGTTGACTTGGAATTCTGCGAATTCTCTTGATTCAACGGCAGACACTTTTACCGGGCGTGGCTGTCCTGTCGTTGGTGAAAGGATCGTCGGATTCTCGCCGAACGACAGGACGGCCACGGACCCTATAGCAATCCCTGTTTCCACAGGGTTCCGTGTGTGAAACCATGCTCTTCGTATGTACCAAAGCTACTTGGTCCGCGCCAGACCCTAAGCTTCGCAATCATCTTTTAGTCAGCCGAAGTTTCTATGTCGCCAAGCGATAAAATCATTGCTAAGCATTCACAACCTGCGGGTGCCACGGATAGGCCTCTCAGGGCTTACCCGTGTCGTTCCTACCTGTTAAGTGGCAGCACATCATTCATAAGGATTTGTAGACAAAGGCTCCATTGTACACGCCAGTGTTGAATATGAATTATTCATCTGATTCAACGTTATTTGTATTTGTTGCTTTACAGGGCCGAAGGTCCGGGTTCATATCAGCCTGGGGCAACGCCCCAGGTTTCTGGATACACCCATTTCGCAGGGCTGAAAGCCCGTTTCATACCAATCAAAAGACGCATTTTCGACTAGATTATGGGCCGGGCTTTCAGCCCTGAATTCTGTCCGATTTAAGACCTGGGGCGTTTCCCCAGGCTGATATTGAACGCACCTTCGGCGCTCAACGGCACGAAAAAAAACAGGCAAGACAAGTCGCTCTGAACGGCATCGTACCCTTGAACCGGATGACTCGGCGCTCTTGCGCAATTGACCGCGCCCTGTTAGCATAGCACCATGTCCTACGAAGCACCGGAACCTTTCGCGTGGAATTACTGCGGTACCTGCGGCGCGCCGCTGGTGATGACCCACGATGGTCAAAGCGTCCAGCCCCATTGCGCGCCATGTCGCCGTTTCTTTTACCGAAACCCGGTCCCCGCTGCCTGTTGCTTCGTCCGCCGGGGCAAGGACGAGTTGCTTTTCACCCAGCGCGCCGTAGAACCATGCAAGGGCGAGTGGACCCTTCCCGGCGGCTTCATTGAACTGGGAGAGACCGCCGAGGAAGCTGTTTTGCGCGAGCTTTTGGAGGAGACGAATTTACGGGCAAGTACCGTCGAATTGCTGGGCGTGAGCACAAAGCAAAGTCCCAACGTCGGCGCGGTCATGGTCCTCGGATTTGTTGTAATCAACTGGAGCGGAGAAGAAGCTATGCGGCCCGACACCGACGCGATAGATCTCCGGTTTTTCCCGCGCCACGCCCGGCCCACAGTACCCTTCAGCGTCCACCGTGAACTGCTTGCTTTGTACGACGCGCGGGACGGCCATCACGACAAAAAATGGCTGAAATAAGTGGACAGGAAGCTCTCGTGCGCCTAAAAATGCCGCTCAATGTAGGCAAGTGATTCCTCCAGGCTTGGCAGGATCTTGGTGCAATGCTTCACCATCCAGGGCGACATATTCTCATAGGAATAGGGACTAAAGGCTATCACAAATTTGCCCAAATCATGCGAGGCGTAGAAGACCTCCATAGACGTGCCAATCGAGGTCTTCGAGTAGTTTACAAGAAGGATGTCCGCGTCCCGCACATCCTGCAGATCAAAGTCCACAATTTCGTTTGCGCTGTCGATCTCCCGATCCCGAAAATTTCGCCGCATCGGATCCAAGATCGTAAAGTTTTCCGACAAGCGCTCTTTCGCCCTGCTGCGCCAATCGACACTTTCGCCGCCCGTGCAATCCATGATGGGACCGCACAAATAAATCTTCCTGGGTGAATTGCTCATAAGAATCAGAATCGCTTTCCAAATAGCCCCGTGTCGAAAAAACGTACGCCTTCATCCGCCGAAGCTAAGCGCCGCTCAGTCCGTTCGCCCGCTTAACCGAAGGTATCTTGCACGGCCGCTTCGTGACGGGTGAGATACTCTTCAAGCATCGCTTCCGCATTTTCGATATCCAGGCCCAACGTCTCAAGCGTGGCCCTATGGGGTTCAAAAATATCGGGGTTGTCTTCCAACTGGGTTCCCGATGCCTGCACCATGACATCCGACAGGGCCACAATGGCCACATGCTCACGCGCTTCCGTGGCCAATTCGGGATGGTGGTGAAAACGAATCGCCTGGGCAATTTCGTCGGGCAGTGCCCAATGCAGGGCCAACTCATAGCCCGCCTCGGGATGGGTGAGTCCCACGATCTCCTGCTCCGCATTGAGCAAGTCCACGCCCGTGAGGGTGTTGTCGATTCTCTTGCACTTTTCGGAGGCCACCTCCCACAACGCGGCACGCCCGATATCGTGAAGAAGCCCCGCCGTAAACACGCCTGGCAACTGTCGCCGATTGCTCACTTTGGCGACGATGCGCGACGCACACGCCGAACAAATGGACTCCAACCAGAAAGACCGGTAGTCAAACTCCTCCATCTGGCTCACCAGATCCACCACCGCCGCCGAGAGCACGATAGCATAGGTCTCTTTGAGGCCCATGAGCGACACAGCAAGGTTGAGGTCCGTTATCTTATGGCTGAATCCATAAGCGACCGAGTTGGCCACGCTCAGCACCTTCGCGGCTACCGGGGGATCCAGGGTAATAATATCGGTCACGGACGAAACCGAACTGTCGGGTGACAACATGGCCTCCCGGACACGATGCACCGTCTCGGGAAGGGCAGGCAGGGAACGGATTTCCCGCACCAAATGGGCCATGTGCGACAATTTCAGCGGCTGCGCCAGACCCGTCAAGACATCGGCAGGGACCGTGGCATCCGCTGCAGGATAGTAGCGCGCCAATGCGCCGTCCACATCCTCTGGCGCGCAAAGAATCACTTTTACACGATAGCCTGTCGCTTCGTGGAGTCGCTGCTCATCGACTTCCGACACGGGCACCTTGGCCGCCAGCGTCAACTGCTCGCCAAGCACGTCTACAGGGAGCACACCGATTTCCCGGGCCATGTCAGCCGTGATAAGGGCAATCAATTCCTCATCGATCTCAAGATCCCGCACATCGGAGGGCAAAACACCTGGATAGGTAAGGAGGAAATCCATAAATACGTTGGGTTCTACGACACCCAGAGAGAAAAGAATATTAACGAGTTCTGCGCCGGTTTCCTCCTGAATCTCCACCGCTGCTTCGTACTGCCCCTGTGAAATCAGCTCTGCCTTCAGCAGCAGCTTTCCTACCCGGCGCTTCATTGACATATCTCACGTGACTCCCATCGCTAACCCGCGTCTTTGGACCGGACTCCCGGCATCTGACTTTCTTAACATACCTACGCGAGTATAGCGCAAATACAATCAAAAGGTGAATTTCCCCCAGCCACGTGGAACCTACACCGCACCGGCATGAATTGGAATAGGGTGCTGGCAGCCCCCTATTCTCTGCGTTATTTTTGTGGTCTGGAGGGAAAATATTGACAGACCCTCTGGGAACGATTAGAATTTCCATGGAACACGTAACAATCAAGAGGATTCAATATATGGTCAGCTGTAGGTAGAATTTGGCGGTTGCCGTAAAAAATGGCAGAAATCTGGCAAGTTTAGAGGAGAGCTAAGAATCGGAATTTTTCTATAAGTGATTAGTATAAAACAAGTTAGTGTGATTCTATGCTACCTTGTCTTGCCGCAACGAAACAGGCACAATGATTGCTAAAGCTATAGCGGACCTTGTCACGTCCAGATAGTGGGAAAGCGTTGTCCCCAACGCGCTGGCAAGGCCTTTAACGAACAAGCGATTTGCTGTGGCAAGGGAAGCCAGAATCTTGGATTCTGGCTGTGGACCGGCCACCTTAGGATTCAGGAGCATTGCCCATATGGACCATCCTTGGATGTACACCATGGATAAGAGCGGTGAAACGCCAGCCACACGTGCGCGCAAGAGCGGTTACACGGCACTCGCCGAAATGCTCCTCAGTCAGGAACGTGAAGAAGAGGCGAAACATGCTGACACCAGGCACCCGGCATCGGACCAGGATGCCTATTGGGGAATGAGCCACTCGTTGCACAAACTGATGGATTCCGAGCAGAATCCCCCCCCTGTCAAGCCCCCCTCCGCTAAGGACACGCTCCTGCACCGTGCAACGTGCGAGGGCTGCAAGGAGAAGGCCCAAAGCCTCATCGAGGACGGAGCCGATGTCGACGAGGAGAATGATCAAGGCCTGACTCCGCTCCATCTGATCGCATTGAATGGCCGATGCGATCTGGCCGAGTTGCTGCTTGACCACGGCGCCAACATCAATCAGCGAGAGAATTACACCGGCAAACTAACACCCATGGCCGTGGCGCTCTTGATGGGCTACGACGACCTCGTGGAAGTAATGGCAGCGCGGGGCGGGGTCTGCTAGTTTTTCCGGGCTATGGGGCCCTTGGTGAAGTTGGCTGGACCACAACCAAGATCCATGGTCCTTGTCATTCTTCGCCTGAGAATCTTTGTGTTTTTTGTGGTGGTTTTCCCGGATTGAGCGCCTACACTCCCCGAGTCCCTTTCCGCCATGCACGGCATGGCCTTCCCCCGCCCAATCCCAACGCCGCCCCACCCGAAAACTCGCGATCCAGGTTGACAGTCCCGCCCCTCCATGAACTACCATAGGCCGTCCTGTCCAAGTCACATCTAAAACTGCGTGGAGAAGAATAATGACTGAATATGCGGGAATTAACCTGTGGGACTGGCTGGCACTGGCCGCCTATCTCGTCGTCGTCACGGGCATCGGTCTCTGGACCGCGAGTAAAATCAAAGACACGGCCGACTTCTTCATGGGGGGCCGTGGTTTCGGAAAGATTTCCATGATCTTCTTCGCCTTTGGCGCGGGAACCAACGGAAACCAGGCTGTCGGCGTGGCATCCAAGACCTATACCAATGGTCTCTCGGGGATTTGGTATCAGTGGCTCTGGCTCTTTGCCACGCCCTTCTACTGGCTTATCGCCCCGGCTTTTCGACGTATGCGTGCCATCACCACGGGCGATTATTTCGAGTACCGCTACAGCCGAAGTGTGGCCGGCCTCTACACGGTCGTGGGTGTCATGCAGCTCACGGTAAATATTGGCGTTATGTTGCTGGGCTCTGCCAAAGTAATCGAAGCCATCTCGGGCGGGGCTATTCCCTCCACCTACTCCGTGATCGTAATGACCATCCTCTTTGTGGCCTATGGCATGGCGGGTGGGCTGGCCGCTGCCATTGTCACGGATCTGATTCAGGGTATACTGACCGTTATCCTCTCCTTCATGATTCTTCCCTTCGCCCTGAAGGCAGTTGGTGGATTCGCCGGACTACACGAGTCCATCACCGATGAGAGCATGTTCAGCCTGGTGGCACCCGGTGAAATCAATGGGTGGCACATCTCGATTTTCGCGCTGAATGCAGCGCTCGGTATCGTCACCCAGCCCCACATCATGGGCGTCTGCGCTGCCGGGCGCACAGAGATGGACGGTCGTGTCGGTTTCGCGGCTGGCAATCTGCTGAAACGGGTTTGCACGGTGGCTTGGATGTTAACCGGCTTGTGTGGCGTCGTATACTTCATGAACAACGGCGGCGACGCTGTTGAGCCAGACCAAGTTTACGGCAGAATGGCCGGTGAATTACTACCCTTGGTAATGCCCGGTTTGGTGGGCGTATTCCTGGCAGCATTGCTCGCATCGGTTATGTCTTCCTGTGATGCCTTCATGGTGTCCTCAGCCGGACTGGTCACACAAAACCTCTATCGTCGATACCTCGCGCCGGACCGGGATGAAAAACATTATGTGACGGTGGGCCGCATCGCCGGACTCGTTATCGTAACCTTCAGCGTTTTCTTTGCGTATACCGTCGAGGACATACCCAGTGGCCTGGAAACCTTTTGGAAGATTCAGGGCATGATGGCTGCAACGTTCTGGGTGGGCCTGTTTTGGCGGCGTGCCACACCTGCCGGTGCTTGGGCCAGCACGCTGGGTGCTTTCTCGGTCATGTTATTTACAGACTCGCCCATGTTCCACGGCTGGGCCGCCGCCAACCTGTCTGACTTCTTTCTGTGGGACGGCGAGTTTCGCCAGTGCTTCCAAATGGCGGCCTACCTGAGTACGGGCTTTGGACTCTGCATCATCGTGAGTTTATTCACGCCGCGCCTTCCAAAGGCAAAACTGGACCGCTTCTATATGTGCCTGCACACCCCAGTGAACGCGGAAGAAGCCCACATGCCGGAACCCTTCATGCTCCCCGAAGACGTAGAACCCGTGGAACCCAGAAAACTCATCAACCACCCCGATATGGAGTTCCCCGTGCCCAGCCTGATCGGCCTCGGCGGCTTTGCCTTTTTCTGGGTCTGCGTGGGTGCCATGATTTGGTTCGTCTTTAACATGGCCCAGTGGGGCGCTTAGTTCCCAACGGATAGTGCCCGGCGAATATCAACGCCCCCGAATAGCGAAAGCTGTTCGGGGGCGACTTTGTTGAAGAAACATTACAAGGATGCCAGCCCTGCACGGAGGAGTGATGCGAGGGAGTTTAAGGGTGTTGTAGCTTCTCCCGAAAGGAAACTCCAACACAGCCGAAGTCATACACGATGCATGCGAAGGTTCATCGTGTTATATAAGGTTTCGGTAAATATCTTTTCGGTGCCCTACCCGAATCACCTCTATCAGCAACACTTCGTTTTTCACGGAGTACACGACCCTGTAGTCCCCTATTCTCACACGATACAAATGCTCAGAGCATTGCAGCTTTCTACTTCCTGCCGGATAGGGATCGTAAATTAGGCTTTTCACGACTTCAAGAACCCTTGGAATCGCCGATTTTTCCAGCTTCCTCAATTCCTTTCGGGCAGATTTCTTCCATTCGATACTATACAAGGCCATCCCTGCGCAACTCTTTTAATAACGCTTCGTGCGATATGGTTGGCTCTTCCCGCCTTTCAGCAACAATCGCTAAATCCCCAATATCCTCTACCAACGCAAGAAACTCGGGCAACGGCAAGACTACCGATGTCCGTTCCCCGTTTTCGTCGGTTATATACTGCGGATGCAAGTTAGCTATGCTCACCATTCCGATTTCTCCTATGGCACGGGCCT
The DNA here is from genome assembly GCA_024280935.1 of Candidatus Hydrogenedentota bacterium. Lineage (GTDB taxonomy): Bacteria > Hydrogenedentota > Hydrogenedentia > Hydrogenedentales > JAEUWI01 > JAEUWI01. The sequence continues at coordinate 17,505 of JAJRPE010000448.1, read as the reverse complement.
CCGCCCTGCATACATTCACGATTTCTTGTGCATGCCATCATTAGAACATCACCAACCCATACTGTCAAGACACTGAAAACTGTGTTCCAAATATAACGGTTCTTAACTTTAGTAGCTGACCCAGTGAGTCACGTCGCCAGTACTTCCAACGATAACAACGAGATATCATCGTTGAAGCGCGAACTCCCCCGAAAACGCTCCAGGTCCGCCATCAATTTATTCTGGCATTCCGCGAGCGAGCAGCCACAGTTGCAGCGCAAACTATCCAGCAGACGGGGGACACCGAAGAGTTCCCGTTTTTTGTTCATGGCCTCAGTAACGCCATCGGAGTACAGGTGGAGACGATCACCGGGCTTCAGTTGAATGCAATGCTCTTCATAGGTGTCGGTGGACAGGCCGATAGGCAATCCGCCGCTCTTGGGAATAACCGGATCGGTGCCCGCCGTGAAAATCGCTGGCCCCGGATGGCCCGCCGACACGTAGCGAAAGGTCCGATCTTCCGCGTCGAAGACACCATAAATGAGCGTAAAAAACTGCCCTGTCTCCGAGTCCCACGGAAAATGCTCGTTGAGCTGCTGGGCAACACGGGCAGGCGGCACCACCTTATAATCGGCCGCATCGGGATCTTCCTCACGCACGAACGAAGAGGACAATGCCTTGGGCGAAAGCATGCGGCTCACCGAAACGGCGAGCAACGCCGCCGCCGTGCCATGACCGGTCACATCGAGTAAATACAACCCCACGGTTTTGCGATTGATGCGAAATACATTGAGAATATCCCCCGCCAACTCGTCGCACGGCTTAAACTTCCAGGCAAATTCGACGCCCTCCAGCCGGGGCATGCGCTCGGGGAGCAAGGCTTGCTGAACCCGCGCCGCGCTCTCCAGATTCTTTCTCATACGACGGTTAATACGCGTCAGGTGTACATTCGTTTTTTCCAGCAGTTCGAGCGCCGTCTGCACATCGGAATCCGATTGGACGCGTGCGCTCACATCGGATTGAATAGAAACATAGTGGGTAATATCGCCATCAGGATTCTCTATGGGATTCAGCGAGATTCGGTTCCAAAAGGGTGTGCCATCCTTCCGATAGCTCAGTACCTCGGCCGTGCAGGGTTGGCCCATCGCGATGGCCTCCCTGATCGTGGCCAACGTCGCGGGATCGGTCTGCGGACCGTGAATAAATCGAGCACTTTTTTGCAGCACCTCATCGCGGCGGTAGCCCGTTTGCCGCTCAAAGCCGGCATTCACATAAACAATCGGATTGTCGGGAGGCCGCACATCGAGAATAACGATGCCCTCATTCGATGCCTCCATGGCACGTTCGCTCAATTCGAGATCGTACTGAAGCTGGAGCAACTCGCGCTTATAGCCTGCGGACTCCTCCGTGCAATTCGCGAGCTGCGCCTTCAACTGAACCGCGCGCTCGGCGCTATGTGATGATGTCTCTTCTGCCATGTCCACACTTAATCATGTTGTCGCGGCGGGCCAAGCGCCTCTTCTACATCGTACCTTCGCCGATACTAGCAGACCCCGGCCCATGCATACCATGGTCCTGGATGAATCCTACTCCGCGCTCCAGAATCGGGACTTCGATCCACCTGTTCCCACTCTGATGGTCAGGGAGCGGGCACATCGCGGACAATGGCCGAAATAGGCGGTTTTCAAGCGGTTCAGGTAGATCCGCGTGTAGACGTTGCAGCATTTGAAATGAACGCCAATAGAGGGACGGGGCTTTTTCTCCGCCATGGTGTTACACACGCCTCCCGGAAAAAGCGCGGATAAACTCGCTACGCTTCGTCATTGTCTTTGGCACCCTCCGCCTCGGCTTCCTGCAAGGCCCTGGCTTCTGCCTCCAGCCGCTTGCGCTTCTTGCGTGCCGAAAGGTACGTTCCCAGCCACCCAGCCAGATCGATACTCAGCCAAGTCGCGAAGGCGGCGGAAATACCCATGGCGAGGGCGCAGAGGATAATAAGAGTGAACTGACTCACGGTCTCGCTCCTTCCAGTGCTTCGCTCAAGGGTATCAACGGTGGAACCCGCAGCGACGGCACGCCCAACGATGGTGCTGCAGCATGGGCCTCCTCCTCTCTGCGTTTCCGCAGCTCGGTCTGCACCGCCAACATCTCTTTAACAAGTCCCTCGTTGACCTCCTGAATTTTCAGGAGCGTGTCGGTCAGCAGCACGTTGGCCTCACGCAAACGGCGCACTTCCGATTCCAATCGTGAAACCATCGGCATCACCAGCGCCTCCTGGCGCTCCGCTTCTTTTGATAAATACAGGGGGGCCACCGTGTCCAGTTCATCCACCATCTCTGGTTCTGATTCCTTCTTCGGCTTGGCTTCGGTCTCTTCTTCCTTCGATTCTGGACGCACCTTCGCCACGGTGTCCGCACTACCCGTTATAACACGCGACACTGAAATATCATCAAACCAAGCCGAACCCGTTCCCAACAGCACGCACCGCAGGGTGACAAAATCCGTTCCTTTGGGAATCTCGACGTTCATGGAGACCTCTTGCCAATCCGCTGTGCCGTAGACGGGCATGTCGGTGCTGGTGCTCGTCGCGCTCAATACACCCCAGGGACGCTTCCGCCAGCACTGTAACCAGAGGGCCGCTTCTTTCGCGTCGGCCACCCGGATGAAGCCAGACACCCGGAGTGTCTCACCGCCAAAATCGGCGATGATATTCTGGCTCCAATTGTTTACCGGTTCTTTGGCGTAGGGCATCGGCGTGTGCAGCCAGACGGAATAGCCGCCCGCGTGGGAATGGTCGTCCAGCCGGGCCACAGCCCCCGGCTTGGGCTGCACAAAACTGTCCCAGCGCGCTGGTTGATCCGCCACCAGAGCCTCGAAACCGGGGTTCGCCAGCAGATTGCCTTCCTCGGCCATTGCGCTCATGCCACAAAGCAGTAGAGAAATACCCGCCCATAGACATTTAATGTGCGCTTTTCCCGCAACCCGACCCCGAAAGCCGTCATCCCCGCGAACGCGGGGATCCAGTGGCGTTGGACGGTGCCCCTGCCGCGTTCTGGATTTCCACGTTCGGGCCTGTCGATTTAGCGTATAAGGAGCGAACAAATCCTACATTCCTGTATTGTTAGGCCATGGTGTCATTCCCGCGAACGCGGAAATCCAGTGAGTTTCGGCGGTTTGTGCGTTCGCGTTCCTGGATCCCCGCGTTCGCGAGGATGACGAATACGGGCGTTCCTTCCAAACGGTAGGAGTTAATGCGTAAATCGACAGGCCCGTTCGTGGGAGTGACGTGGATCTCTCTTGCTTTTTTTGATAATTCTTGCGAAATAAGGCGCTGATTTGTATAGGGTTGCACTGCATGGTCTGGTCACCTGATGTTCACGCTAATTGAGTGACATGCCCTGCATGCGCAGCTTGAGATCCTTGGCGCTTGTCGCATTGGCCAGGGCCACTTCTGTGGTAATGCGCTTTACTTTCCAATGCACATACATCGCCTGATCGAAGGTCTGCATACCGTATTGTTCATTGCCCTCTTCGATAAGGCCCACAATATCCTTAAACGACTTGCCTTTTTCGATGAAATCCCGCACGGTTCGCGTACCCAGAAGCACCTCGGCAGCCACACAACGGCCCCGGCCCTCGGCCAGTGGCAGAATACGCTGTGAGATGATCCCGCGCAATACCGATGCCAGTTGCTTGCGGATTTGAATCTGCTGGTGGGGTTCAAAAAAATCGATGATGCGGTTGAGTGTTTCCACCGCATCCACGGTGTGCAGGGTCGAAAACACGAGGTGGCCCGTTTCTGCGGACGCCAGGGCGGTACGAACCGTCTCTGTATCACGCATTTCGCCAATGAGAATGATGTCGGGATCCTGGCGCAGGGCACCGCGAAGGGCGTTGGCGAAAGACAGGGTATCGTGACCGATCTCCCGTTGCGTCACGATAGCCATCTTATCTTTGTGCAAGAATTCGACCGGATCCTCCACCGTAATGATGTGATCGGGACGGTTGGTATTGATGTTATTGATCAGGGCCGCCAGGGAGGTCGATTTACCACTACCGGTGGGACCCGTTACCAGCACCAGGCCGTTTTTCAACACGCAGAGCTTTTTGAGTACCGGTGGAAGGCTCAGTTCTTCAATCGTCTTTATTTCCAGGGGAATCAGGCGCATGACAATACGGGTAGCGCCATCGTCTTTGCAGCAGTTGATACGAAATCGGGCTTTACCCGCGAAGAAATAGGAGTTATCCAGCTCCATCACCTTTTGAAATTTAGCGATGTCGGTGGGCGAGGCAATTTCCTGGAGTATCGACTGTAAATCCTCCTCCGTCAGCGCATCCTGGTCCTCCACACGAACCAGCGCGCCATCGATGCGATAGATAGGCGGATTGCCCTCTTTCAAATGAATATCCGACGCATCCCTGTCGATGGCCCCTTGCATCAACTGTTCGACCGTCATAGCCATAGTTTTCGCTCCTTTGGCGTCCGTGCGCCCACCTTTTTGAAATCATGGTGCGCAGTGGGCGCGTTCATGTTTCCATAAGCGCCCATGCTCCGCTGTCCGATGTACCATACCATATTTTTCGGGTGATGCTCATACGCACTGCTTGCGTTTATTCTTTCAGTTCAGCTTCAAGCTCTTCCACGGTTGGCAGGCTTGACTTCAACTCTTCGGGCAGGGACTGGCTAATCTGCCGTTCCCATTGGGCAACACCAATCGGTTTGGTGTATCCATCGAGGGCATATTCGACGACCAGTTGTTCTTTTCCTTTCACGAGCAACAGTCCGATTGACGGTTTGTCATCCGGGTGACGCAATAGATCGTCCACCGCACTCAGGTAGAAATTCATCTTGCCGACGTATTCCGCCTCAAATCGACCCGTCTTGAGTTCCACCACGACATAGCATCGGAGTTGAAGGTGGTAGAAAAGCAAATCAAGGTAGAAGTCCCGATCACCAATTTCCATAGGCACTTGTCTGCCGACAAAGGCAAATCCCTGCCCCAGCTCCAGCAAAAACTGCTGAATATGGTCGATGAGTTTTTGCTCCAGTTCCGCTTCGCGGCGAGGATCGGCGGTTCCGAGAAAATCGAAAACATAGGGATCCTTGAACACCTGCTCGGCCATGTCTGAATCTTGTGGGGGCAATGTGGTTGTAAAATTTGTGACGGCCTGACCTTGGCGTTCATGTAATCGGGATTCGATTTGCGCAACCAGGATATTACGGCTCCAGCCATGCTCAACAGTCTTGCGAGAGTACCACAGACGGTTTTCCGGGCTATCTACTTTTTCGAGTAATGCCAGATTGTGGTACCAAGTGATTTGTGCAAGCGCACCTTGCACAATTGCACGATTGGGCCAGGCATCCGCGAACTTGCGCATATATTTGAGATTTCGGGGCGAGAAACCGGTCATGTCCGGGAAACTCGCCTTTAAATCATGGGAAAGACGATCAATGACTCGGGATCCCCAGCCTTCTTCCTGTTGCCTGGCAAGAATGGATTCACCGATATCCCAATACAACAAAACCATCGCTGCATTGGCAGAAAGAACTGCTTTGATCCGCTCATGGGCTATGCGCTCTTTCAGACCCTCCAGAAAGCCAGCATAGCTGGCGGGCATCTCCAAGAGTGTGGGCGAAGCGGGCATGATGGCAGCAGCCTTTTTTCTGCCCCTGGCCTTTCTCTGGCTGTTGCCATCCATCACGGAATAGCTCCCAGATCCATAGGCTTGAGTAAGGCCGGTTGCCCAGCGAGGGTGGATTCCCGAAACAGCCCAAACTTGAATTGATAGACCATCGGTGTCGCTGTTATTTGGTGGGTCAATACGACGTACTTTCCCGGTTGCCAGGTACTTGTGGGCGGTTGGGGATCAAAGTTCCAGTCCACATAACCTTGGGCCTGTTTCTCCGTCGGTAACTTCAACACGTCTTCTTCGGCCACGAAACCGTGAAAGAACATGCGCCAATCCCGGTCAAGGGCCTGGTCCACCCGAAACACCAGGCGAAAGCGGAATGTATCGTCGCCCGTCTTGGTCACTTCCGCAGCCATAAAGGTGACGGCCTCGTTCAGGGGAAAGGGGGTGGCAATGGCATCCAGCTTGGTTTTGAAGTTGGACTGCACAAGACCCTGTAATGCCGGCGTAAGGCGGGCAAAGTCCGCCGACTCGCTGAGCTCGTGGAGGTCGTAGAGATTCATGGCGGGAATGCTGGCAGCCGTCACCGGGACCAACTCCCCCGTCACTTGGCGTGCTAGCACGCCGTTGATGGTCTTGGGCACCCAACCGAAGGAGGGCACCTCAAAGGAAGTCACCGGGCTAAAGCCACGTTCGCCAAAGTAGGCCTCGTAGGATTTCGCGGTCTCGGGATGGGCGGCATCCACCTGGTAAAGGATGTAGTCCGTCTCCGATAAACGTGACAACAGATGTTCCGGCTCCAGTCCCATATGAATCAGGCGCACGCGGCGCTCAGGCATATCCTCGGGCGTCAGGGAGGCCAGGCGATAGGGATTCTCTCCCGGCCAATAGTGCTGCTCGTAGAGGGGCATGCCACGCAGCCCCAGCTTTTGGTACTGCGCGTACTTTCCCTCACGGACCGGCAGGGTTTTCTCATGGGCCAGCATGGCTTCCATGAGCCGCTCTTTGTAATTGTCCGTTTGGGGCACGCCCAGATGGGAATACGAGAAACCCAAGGTCAGGTTATCCTTGTAGAGCACCAGGCCGTCATCAATAAAATGACGTGCCTCCGCCGTCAACACGGGTGCCCTAACCGGCAAAATCACGTTTCCAAGGGACTGGACCGTCATGTTGCCATACTGGGCAATCAACACCGCACCCAGCAATACCGCCACGCCCTGGCGAAACCACCGTCCGGGCAGCGCCAGCACAAAAAAGGCCGCAAAGAGGGCCAAGGCAGGTACCACAGGCACACCATAACGGGGTGTGCCCGAACGCAGCAGCACGGAAAAGAAGAACCAACTGCCAATAATCCAAGCGTAGAGATAGAGCAACGCGGTGGTACGAAATTGCTTGCGCAGGAATACCAACACCATACCCAGCAGAGCAAGGATAGATAGCGTTAGAAACAGCCCGTTGTTGGCCAGGTAGACGGGATAACGAATCCATGCGACTGCGGGGTGTTTTACTTTGTTCAGGGCGTATTCGAGGGTTTGCTCCGTGGAATGGGTCGGTGCTTTTATTGGGGCGACAATTGACACGCTTTGTGGCGCTTCGCTTGGCGTAGACACAGCAGGTGTCACCAGATCAGACGATGGCACGAAACTGGTCAGTGGCCCGATCCGCCCACCGATTTCCTTGTTGGCCCAGTAACTGTGAAAGGGTTCCAGATTGGTGTAGTACCAGGGAGCAAATATGCCCACCGTAACGGTCAGCGCCATAACGATGTTGACGACCCAGTCGCCCAATTTTGTATCACCTGGCTGCCCCGTCTTGCGGCGAGCGAAAAGCCGCACAAGACCGATAAGCGCCGCCAAAATTGCCGGAGCAATCAGATAGGCAAAGGTAATGGTGCGAAAGAGAATGCCCAGCCCGTTCAGCACGGCGAAGAAAAAAGTCCAGCCGGGCCGCAGAAACCCTTCGCTGCGCACGAGCGCAACAATCGCCCAAACCACGGTGGCCGCCGAGGCGAAGTCCGTCATAAAGTAGCGGGACGACGCAAAGACCATGGGCGTAAAACTGACCACGAAAACGGCGTAGAGGCTCTGCCAGGGGTTCAGGAAACACCGTACCAGGGCGTGGCACCCCAAAAGCAAGACCACAAACAGCACGGTACTCGTCAAGGCGATAGTATCGGTGCTGTAGCCGAAGATCGCGATCATGACCGCGCCCAGCGCGTGGAAGAGGGGTGGATGGGCCGGGTTCCCCGGACGAATCTGAGAAATCGCGATCACCCGCTGAATCAGGTCGGCATACTCATTGGTAAACATAGTTTCGTAGTAGGTCCGGGCAAGGAGCATGTGCCCCTCTTCGTCGGTGCGAATCGTATGGTTGTCCCCTTGAAGCCACCAGACGTTCATGCCGACGTGAAACGCGATCAGGCAGACGAGCAGCACTGCCGCAAGAACGCGTCCGGGTTCATTGGCATTGCCCGAGACATCCAGCGATTCTGAATGCTCCAGTTGCAAGGTTTCCAGTGACGTATCACTCATTTTCGACTCCTCCCGCCCACCCGGTTGCGACAACGATGCATCAATGCTACACTCCGGCCCACGGGTATTGCACGTGGGCACGAAGGCCAAAGTCCTCCCGAGGTACCTCACTGTTCATGGACCGCTTCGGGTGCCACGGACAAGGTGCGACAGCGCCTTGCCCGTGAAGTATTATCACGCGCAACATGTGCTTACACGTATTACCTCAGCACGGGCAAGCCCTACGGGGCTTGACCGTGGCACCCAGAGGCGTTTATTAAAGCGTCAAGGTATATACACATCACCTTTGTTTAGCTGTGGACGCTTACATAGGCCAGGCGGCCTTTATTGCGGACAGGAAAGTCCGCACGCCTGACCGGAGCATGACTATTGGATTTGCACATGGATACCACTGATATAGCACCCCGGCTGACGAAGGTGCTGGTGCTGTTCATAATGGTGGCAACCACCCTGCTCGCCCTGCCCCGCTTTGCCCACACCACACCAGATTCCATTTACTACACCGATCTTGTGGACTACTTTCGCGGCACCCTGCCCCGGGAATCCCTTCACACGCCCTTTGCCTTTCGCTGGGTCGTTCCCCGCATCGCTTCGGCACTGCCCGGCGTCCCGCCGCACGTCGCCATGGCCCTTTGCAGTGTGCTGGCCACCATCGCCTCCTACCTGGTCGCCGCACGACTGCTGGCCAACCTGCTGCGCAGTCAGACGCAACTAATAGCCGCCGTCTTTCTACTGGTCCTTTCCTTCTCCACCGTCAACTACGCTTCGGCGGTACTCACCGATGCGGCGGGTTTCCTGGTCCTGGTTTCGGCGTGTTACGCGATGCAACAACATCGCTATCTGCTTCTCGGGGGCATTCTGGTTGTGGGCACAGGCGTTCGAGAAAGCACGCTGCTTATGCTGCCCGTGCTTTGGATTTTCCTCTACCTCCAGCCTCGGTCCCAGTGGGTGCTTACCGCCACAGGTCTCAGCGCAATCACGCTGCTAGCCGCGCTCGCGAGCCGCTGGTATTTTGCCGACCTGCCCGCCTATTTCTGGACGCCCACGTGGTCCCGATTCGCGGACAACATGGCCCGCCCCGTGTCATGGGCCACCGTTACCCTGACACTGGGTCCCCTGCTCCTGGCCCTTGCGGCAACAAGACGTAGCACAACACCCCTGCCCCGCGATCTTCGGGCCTTTATTATCGCCATAGCCCTGCCCAGCCTCCTTCTCATCGCCTTTTCCACCACGGCAGCCTTTATGAGCGGGCGATTCTGTTGGCCCCTGTACCTGGCGCTGGTGCCCCTGGTGGCCTGGCGGATAGAACCCCGCTGCGCGTAAGGGGCACCGAAACAAAATCAGTAACCACCGGCAGAGTCGACGTCACCGGTAAAACCGAAAAACCGAGTGCTCTTCTAATCCACGAAGTGGATGACGGAACTTAGCCTGGGGTGAAGCGAGGTACGAGCGAAACCCCAGGTAGCTGTGCCCTGAAACTCCCAAACCCGCGTAGCGGGTGACGGAAAACGCCCCGGCAGTCCGTCGACCGCTTCGCGGGCTTTTCCATCCTTCGTCCTCTATTCCCAGGGTTTCGCTCGTACCTCGCTCCACCCTGGGCTAAGTTCCTGTGCCCCTCCGGGGCACCTTCGCAATCCCACACGTTGATGTATACCGCAAGCGCGCTAAACTACACTGGAACGGCAGAGCCGGTGGATTAACTATGATTTATCCGATTTCAGGCAAGCGTTCTCAATGTCACCCTGTCACCATGAAATAAGCCACAAGGGTGCCACCCGCACGCGGAGGAGCGAAGCGGGGGAGCGAAGCGGGGGAGCGAAGCGGGGGAGCTTGCGGGTGTGAATCATCGGGGACAAACGCCATGCCATCATGAAGAGATGGTATGGAGCAGCCGATACGCGTTCACTGCCTGTGTGATAGATAGAAATGGTTCCCGTAAACCCGCAGGCTGCGTGTGGGGGTGGCACCCTTGTAGCGGCCCTTGAACGATTACAATCTTGGGTCCGCGCTACCGCATAGCCGGGGGCGTGAAATCGAGATGCCACACTGTGTAGCCCAGGTTATGAAGCAGCAAAACAACAGCCTGCACCAGGCCACCCGTCAGTAGCCCCGTCAGAAAAAGCATATAAGCCCAGCGCAGATAGCGGTATTTTTTATAGGCCAGGAAGGTGCCCAGGGTATAGATCTCGCGCACCATGGCATCGACCGCTTCTCCGGGCTGGTTGAGTAGCTTTTCCATGGATTCATTGAATTCCTCGTAGGACATATGGATAAAGCTTCCGAAGAAGAGCAGGTTGAAGTGGGTTCCATTCAGATCGGGGTGCCCACCGCTCTTGCCCGGCAATGGCACCCTGGGCATCGTCGCGAAGATGGCGGCCACGACGGAAGCCATGCAAAATAGTATCAACGTAAATGCACCCCATTGAAAGGCCGGGTCGGCCAGATAGCCCACCGTATAGGTCAGCACAACCGAGGCCACGGTCAGCATCATATTGGCCTTCACATCGGCCATGGCGCTTAGCTGCACATGGTGAACGCGGGTCTGTCGAAGGAGGTGATCCACCATGGAAGTGGGATTCTGAATCTGCATGGACAAGGAACCTTGTGGTTGGTATGCATTTCATGGGCGAAGGCCTCATAGTATATGCTGTGATTGCCCCATATAAGCAAAACACGTTCGATGGGGTTCCGCCAAGGCGCACACTAAATCTACGAGGCACAATGACCATGAAGATTACCTTTCAATTTGCACTAATCATGACGCTCACGGTATTGCATGGGCTGTCGGCCCTTGCCGCTGATCATAGCATCGACCTTTCCAAGCCCGATGCCGCAAAGAATTGGGCCTTCTCCGATGGGAACGCCACTATCGAAAAGGGCGAGCTGGTGCTGGATGGGCGAATCGCGCCCACGAAAGCCTTCTACCTGCCCTTGGAATGGGGAGACGTGTCGCTGAAGGCGAAATTCCTCGTGGAGCCGCAGGCCCATGGCGTGCTGGCCTGTGGATTCGTCGTGCGTGCCGTAGACGGCTCCCACTACTACTATGTTCACTATGACAAGGGGCAGGCCATTCTTTGCCGTTCCGACAAGGGGCAATCATGGAATGAAATATCGCGGGTGAGCGGCTTGGATAAACCTGCCGGGAAATGGCACGATGCCGAGGTGCAGGCCGTCGGGGACACCCTTCGGGTATTCTTGAATGGAACGCTCCTATTTGAAGCCAAAGATGCCCGCTTGAAACAGGGGCGCATCGGCTTCTACGCGGGGCAGGGGCTTGCGCGGGTGAAGGACATCGTCGTCTCTGGCGAGGCCAAGAAGGCGGAACGCGACTTTTCGTTGCCCGCGCCGCCCCCGAACGATTTCACCTATGTGTGTACCGACGCGGGCGCGGGAGCGTATGAAGCCTTCCCCGATGTGTGCCGCCTGAGTGATGGCCGACTGATGTGCGTCTTCTACGCGGGCTATGGCCACATAGCGCTACCCAACGAGCAACTACCCAAGGGCGGTCGGATTTCCTACTGCCTGTCCAGTGACGAAGGCCGCACCTGGACCCCGCCCCAAACGCTCTACGATGGCCCCGATGATGATCGGGACCCGTCCATCGTACAAACATCGAGTGGTCGCCTCGTGTGCAATTTCTTTTCTCTGGCCAAAGCCGATGGCCCCGGTCCGGCCTATAAGGGGCTCGGTTCCTGGATGGTCTATTCCGATGACCTCGGAAAGACCTGGTCCGAACCACGTCCGATTGCGCCGGATTACTATTGCAGCTCCCCCATTCGACAGCTTTCCGATGGCCGCCTGGCCCTCGGCCTATACCGAGAGACCGACACCCTGAGCCATGGCGCCGTGGTGTTTTCGGAAGACGACGGCCTGACGTGGGGCGATGTGGTAGACATCGACAACAACGGCATGCCCCTCGACGCAGAAACCGATGTCATCGAATTGAAGGACGGCACCCTCCACGCGGCCCAGCGGAGCGGCGGTGATTCCATGGCCTGGTCCGAGTCAAAAGACGGTGGTAAAACCTGGAGCGTGTCGGAACCCTACGGTTTCCCCGGCCATGCGCCCTACCTGCACCGCACCGTGGATGACATCATCATCCTGGCCCACCGCCTGCCCCAGACCAGCCTCCACTACAGCTTCGACGAAGGCAAGACGTGGAGCGAGTCCGTGCTGGTGGACAATCACATTGGTTCCTATCCGTCCATGGCGAATCTGAAAGACGGGACCGTGCTCATCGTCTACTACGAGGAAGGCGCCGGGTCGAACATTCGGGCCAAGCGCTTCCTCGCAAATTCCAAGGGCATTCACTGGATGCCGGTGGAGCGCGGCGTTGTGCCCGGCGCGACCCTCGTGGACTACGCCAAAATTTGGGACGAAGCGCCCCACAACGCCTTCACCAACCTGATTCGCTATAAGGATGCCTGGTATTGCGTCTTCCGCGAAGGCAACGGCCACGTCTCGGCCAATGGCGTGCTCCGCGTCATCACGTCGAAGGACGGTGAGACCTGGACCTCCGCCGCCCGCATCACCTCGGACACCGCCGACCTCCGTGATGCACAAATCTGCATCACGCCCGACAACAAGCTCATGCTCAGTGGTGCAGCGGCCCTGCACCAGCCCGCCGATGCCCGCCACCAGACCATGGCCTATTTCTCCGAAGATGGGCATACCTGGACCAAAGGCGTTCCCATTGGCGAGAAGGATCTCTGGCTATGGCGCGTCACGTGGCACAAGGACACCGCCTACGGCATCGGCTACACCACCGGCAAGAAATGGCCCGCCCGCTTTACGCGGCTCTACCAGAGTAAAGACGGCAAACAATTCGACATACTCGTGGACAAGCTCCGGGACAACGAATACACCAACGAGAGTCAGATGGTGTTCCTGGAAGACGGCACCGCCCATTGCCTCCTGCGCCGGGACGAGCGTGCGCCGAAGAACACCGAGGGCCTCTTCGGCACCTCGCGCCCGCCCTACACGGACTGGACCTGGAAAGACGTGGGCATGAAAATAGGTGGCCCGGCCATGATGCAACTCCCCGATGGGCGAATGGTGGCGGCGGTGCGGCTCTACGACACCAACGTGCGGACGAGCCTGTGCTGGGTAGACCCGAAGACCGGAAAACTCACCGAATTCCTCGCCCTGCCTTCCGGCGGCGACACGAGCTATCCGGGTCTGGTGTGGCACGATGATTTGCTGTGGGTCAGCTATTACTCATCCCACGAGGGAAAAACGAGCATCTATCTGGCGAAGGTGAAGTTGGATTGAAAGGACATTAGGCTATAAAATTCAAACACTATGAATGGAAAGCAGAAATCATTTTTAGTCCACGAAGTGGACGACGGAACTTAGCCCAGGGTGAAGCGAGGTACGAGCACAACCCTGGGTATCTGTGCCCTGCACGTCCCAAACCCGCGTAGCGGGTGACGGAAAGCTTCCCGTCATTCCGTCGACCGCTTCGCGGGCTTTTTTTGATGTCTCCATATATCCTGGGGTTCCGCTACGCTCCACCCCAGGCTAAGTTCCTGTGCCCCGCTGGGGCACCCTTCGCAATCCCAAACGTTCATACCACATCAAAGACGACTACAACCCATCCACGTAGCCCAGGGCCTCCAGCGTTTCCCGGGCCGCGTCGTCCAGCGGAACGCCATCCTGAGAGAGGCTTCCCTCGAAGGCCCCGAGGTGCGCCGACAGCAGACCCGCCAAGTGCGCTGCTACTTTGGGCTTCGCTGTGCGCAGGTCGTTCCGCTCCAGGACATCGCCGGGAATATGGAAGAGCGAGGAACTTTTCCGCCGATAATCCAGCAGATAGCTGTAGCCATCGAAAAAGACAGCGCGGGTATTTACCTTTAATGCAGGCCAGGGACCCTGCGAAAAGGAATAAACGGGTCGTGGTCCGGGTCCGGCCCCCAAATCCACCCCATCACAGGCCACGGCGGGCAATTCAAGCAATGCCAAGAGGGTCGGAAAAAGGTCCAGGGTCGATACGGTATCGTCAATCGAAACCTGTGGGATATGGGGGCCTACCAGGATAAAAGGCACATGGACCTGCTCTTGGTGCAGCGTCGTGCCGTGCCCCATGCCGCCCCGCTCCCAAAACTCCTCGCCGTGGTCTGATAGAAAGACGAAAATTGTATTGGAATGGCGCTGCTGAATCCCGCCCACCAGTTTTTCGATGGCCTGGTCCATGGCAAAGCACTCCAGAGCATAACGGTGCTCCACGGCAGCCTTCCCCGCCGCCGACAGATCGGGAACCGTCGGTCCATCCTGCAAGCCCAAGGCCGTTTTCGCTTGATCCATATAGTAAGCCATGAAACGCACATCGTCCGACAACAACGCATGGTCATAATCGCTAAGCGACGGGTGCTCACCCAGGGCATCCGCGTACTGCGGCCCCGGCCAATAGGGGGCATGTGGCTCCATGTAGTGGGCGTAGGCAAAGAATGGCAGGTCTGATTTCGACAATGCATTCAGCGCGGCCTCCGTCACCTGCGAAGCCGAAGCACCACCGGAGAAATGATAGTCTTCCGGCGCGAATCCCTGGGCAAATCCCAGGGCCGCCGTAAGATTGGCATTCGTCTGAAAGGCCCACGTGGTGTAGCCTGCCGACTGCAACGACTCCGCCAAGGTGGTGTGGGATTCCGCCAGGCGATCACTCGTGGGATGCTCCGGGTCTTCCATTCGGGCGCTGTAGATGACACCGTGCCGTTGGGGATACAAGCCCGTGAGAATTGAGGCCATGGCGGGCTTGGTCCAACTGCACGGGCTGATGGCGTGGGTGTAGGTGGTGCCTGATTTCGCCATGCGGGACAAAAAAGGCATGACCGCGTGACCGTTGCGCGTGGCATGGACTCGGTCTGCCCGCAAGGTGTCCATGACAATGAGGACGACGTTGGGCTTTGTTGTCGGGGATGTTTCGGAATCTTCCTGTGGCGCATTTTTCCCGCAACCAGCCATAGCACCAATCAGCGCGGCTACGATGGCAATTTTGAGCCATACGTAAAGACTATTGACGCGGTTTTTTTCCACGAACGAAGATTCACCACAGAGGCACGGAGGACACAGAGAAAGCCATCCTCTGTGTCCTCCGTGCCTCTGTGGTGAAGAAAAAATATTAGTAACTGTCCACAGCAGCAGTACTTGGGCAATATTTATCGTCATTCCCCGCGAAAGCGGGAATCCAAAAGGCGGCAGAGACCTCTCCGAAGAAAAACTGGATCCCCGCGTTCGCGGGGATGACGATCTGATTTCGCGCTCAGGCGGTGAACGCCTGCAAAGATCATCTGAACTAACCACACCACTGCAACGCAATCTATTCATGGTCCCACTTCAAAATCCAGGGATCATCGGTGCGTTTCTGGTGTTCCTTGAGCCGTGCCTGCATTCCTGCAAGTCGCTCCTGGTGCTCCGGCTCGTCAGCAAGATTGTGCAGTTCATCCGGGTCGGTTTCCAGATCGTACAACTCAAACGCGGGACGGTGCAGGTAGCTCTCAATAGGACGGCCCGCGAAATAGGTCGCATCCGTGATAACCAGATGTTGCCACGTCTTTGAGTCCCACAGGTCTGAGGCAAAGGGGAAAGACAAACCATGGGCGATGTTCCAGATGAGCTTGTAACGGCGATCACGCAACACGCGCATGGGGTAATACATGGTCACTTCATGGAAGGTGTGGCTCATGAAGACACTGTCCCAACCTTCCGGTGATTCCTGGTCCAGCACCGATAAGAAAGAACGACCGTGCATGACATTTTCATCGGGGAGGAGTCCGGCATAGTCGAGAATCGTTGGCGTAATGTCGGCCCAGGTGACCATGGCATCCGTGACGGTGCCCTGGGTATCCAGCTCGGGATTACGCACGACGCAGGGCAGACGAAGGCCAGGCTCATAACAATTGGTCTTGGCTCCGGGAAAGGCGATGCCATTGTCAGAGATGTAGACGATCAGGGTGTCTTCCCAATGGCCCGTATCTTTCAGCGATTGAATGAGCCGCACCAGCCCACTATCCGCTTGCTGCACGGAACTGTAGTACTCCGCCAGTTCCTTCCGGGTGGCCGCGTTGTCGGGCAGAAAGGAGGGTACCAGCACATCTTTCGGATGAATCGGATCGGCTTCTTTCCGCTTGAAAGGGCGGTGGGGTTCGTGGGTGCAGAAGTAGAGAAAGAAGGGGCGGTCATCTTCTTCCCGCAGAAAGGCATCGGCGCCCTCCGCCAGCTTGCTTGGGGTGCCGCCGTTCCCTTTCAGGTATTGATGGCCCCAGAATTCAAAGTTATATCGTTCCTTCGGGGCCACATGGTATTTGCCAAAGGTGGCGGTCCGGTAGCCCGCCTCCCGAAGGCGGTTGGGCAAACTTTTTATCTTGTCGAAGGTCTTGAAATGGTGGTAGCCGTGGGCATGGCCATACTGTCCGTTGGCATGGTTCAGGATACCGGTCAGAATCACCGAACGACTCGCGCTGCATGATGGCGTGGTGCAGAAACCATGGGTAAAGCGCGTCCCCGCCGCCGCCAGGGTGTCCAGGCCCGGTGTCTTGATGACGGGATTCCCATAGCAGCCCGCGTCGGTGGTGCCTTGGTCGTCGGTCACATAGAGAATGATGTTTTTGGGGGCAGCCGATGCGGCAAGGCCAGCCAGCAGCAATAAGACCAGCAAGAGCGGCCCGGAACATACGATTCGATTCATTGTCTTCGCTTTCCCAAGTCTGAATGATCCGACTGATCACACTAATTCACAATTACCTTGATTTTACCGGGCATCACCGCCCACCATATTGCTCGTAGGATGCCCTAAGCATTGATAGAGTTACAAGTGCCCAAACACCAACAAAGTAATCTGGTACGTGTTCACAGGTTGCTTTGGGTGCCACGGACAAGGGGCGATAGCCCTTGCCCGTGTTTGAAAAACATGTTCGTCGGACAAAGAGAAAGTTTTCGGTCGCTCCCATATTTTCACACGGGTAAGCCCTGAGAGGCCTATCCGTGGCACCCGAAGCTTGTTTCATATTGTTGGGGTTGTACATACGTAATCTGTAAGGGTGCCACCTCTAATGCCGGTAGCGCTGCGCCATATACAGTCACGGAACATAAGGAAAACCTCATGCCACAAAACCCAACAGCCCTCAGTCGCCGCGCCTTCCTTCGTAGTGCTGCCGCAGCCACGTGTGCCCTTGGCGCTTCCCGGGTTTCGGCACGCCCCGCCGATGTTCCACAGAAAGGCCCCAACATCCTCCTCATCATGGTGGACGACCTCGGCAATGGCGATCTGGCAAGCCACGGCGCGAAGGACATGCGCACCCCCCATATCGATGCCCTCATGGATGCCGGCATGCGCTTCGATCAGTTCTACGCCAATTGTCCGGTTTGTTCG
>JAJRPE010000447.1 GCA_024280935.1 Candidatus Hydrogenedentota bacterium | reverse complement strand
CCAAGGTATGCGGGGGTATTTCAGTAGGCGGAGCTGTCCCAAAACACTCGTCGATCTGGGGACAGCCCCGCCTACTGAAGTGCCACTTCGTTCCGTTGGGTATGGCCGCTCGCCACGTCGCGTATTGCGTTGTGCCGAGTGGCTTGGGCGAGGCAGTCCCCTATTTAAGGAGCAACTGCACACCCGCCACCAGCGTGAAGACCATGATGATCCTGCTGAACCACCATTCGGAGACGCGGTGGTGCATCCAGTGGCCCAGCCAGGAGCCAATGGGGATTAATGCTACCAGGCAGGCATCGAAGAGCAGCACGTCGGTTTTTATGAGTCCAGTGGCGGCGTAGAAGGGGAGCTTGGTCATATTGATAAGGGTGAAGGTCCACGCGACGGTGCCGACGAAGAGGGTCTTCCCGAATCCCTGGGAGTAGATGTAGAGGCTCACGATGGGGCCTGCGGCGTGGGCGATGGTGGAGGTGAAGCCCGCCAGTACGCCCGCGACGAGTGCTGTCCTTCGACCCGCACGGTGATGTTCCACCCACGCCATGGAGCGGTCCTTCGCGATGATATAGAGTCCGAAGAGAATGGCGATGACGCCCACCATTCGCTTGATAAGGGGGCCGTAGAAGGCGATGCCCTCCTGGCCGATTTGCCACCAGACCGCCGCGCCCAGAAGAATGCCGACACAGGCGGGGAAATAAATGCGGCGAATCTGGGTCCAGTCCTTGTTGTTGCGGTGGTGGTAGATGGCGTTGAGGTCGCAGAGGATAAGCAGGGGCAGGAGGGTGGCCGCGACCTTGTCCACGGGCATGACCAGCATCATGAGGGGGAGGGAGAGAATGCCCGCGCCTCCGGCAAAGCCAGACTTGCTGATGCCCTGGATAACGATGGCCACCGCGACCAGGATCCAGAACAGAAGCGGGGGCGTGCCGGGGAGGATGAAGGCATCAAACATGGGAAGGGGTCCGAGGAATGGAGAATGTTGAATAGTGAATTTAGAATTGAGGGGACTGCCTCGCCCAAGCTCCTGTCGTGGAAGTGTGGAGCGCGTCTTGGCGGACCGGATCACTGAGGTATGCAGGAAAATGTAAACAGGCGGGGCTGTCCCCAAAACACTACGGGATCTGGGGACAGCCCCGCCTGCTAAAGTGCCACTTCGTTCCGTTGGGTATGGACGTTCGCCACGTCGTGCATTGTGTTGTGCCGAGTGGGCTTGGGCAAGGCAGTGTCTGAAAAACGGCAGGTCCGAAGACCTGCCGGTGTACTTGCTAATCTGGGTTTGGGATTATTGTACGACTTCGATAAAGGCTCCGAAGCCTCGGGTGCCATCGGGCAGAACCGCAGGGGTGGCACCGGCTTTGCGGGGGCGAAAATCGAAATCCAACTTCCCGTCGTTGTCAAGGTCCTGCGTGGCGAGGAATGCGATGCGAAGGCCCAGCACGTGGTAAACATGCCGTGCGTCGTAGTCAACACCTGGATTGCCTGGAATGGGGATGGAGGTTAGTCCACCATCGGTGCCACCTATGCCGCTTCCAATCAAAACAAAACCATCATACTTCGGCGGGGGAAAAAACATGCGGCCCGTCAGGAAAGCGTGCGAGGTGTCAAAGCTTGCTGTGCCGCCCGTTGCCTCCGTGTCGATCTCGTTGACACCTCCATTGGCGATTGAAGTCGCCCAATAACGGCGTGCGGCCCTCAGTTGTGCGGAGTTAAAGGGTATGTAGGCAAAGGGCCGCGAACGGTCATCCAGTTGGGCGATGACCTCGTTCACCGCGCCCGACATGGGCGAATTGCCGCCGTCATAGAGTGTGGTAGAGAAAAGATAGGTGCCGGTAGCCGGGTCCTTTTCGCCCACGGGCAGATACTCCATGAGGCTCAGGGAGCCATCGCGATTGGAATCGAAGGAATTGGCCCAGCGCGATACCTGGTAAACATCCTGGTTTTCGTGGATGCCGACAGTGACGGTGTAGGGTTGAAGCATATGATCCGTATCAACCAGTGTCGCCACCGGTTTGTCCCGTGCTTCCAGAAGGACATAACCATAGGCAGGGGGGTACCCACCAATGTTATCGGTGCGGGCCGAATACTCGGAGAGGCCCTGCACAATGTGGTCCGCGTTGGATATAGTCTGGGTTATCTTCGCTTTTTCCAAGTACTGGGGCACGGCCACTATAGAAATGCCTGCGAGCACGGAAATAATGGCGATAACGGTTAAGAGTTCAATCAACGTGAAACCCGTGCGCCGGGCACGGTAACTTACACGCTTGGGGTGGTTCTTCATGGACGGATCTCCCTGCCTCTAAAGGGCTTCAGCTATGGTGATGATACCATTCATTTTCCCAATGGTCAATGTAATCTATTGTCTAAACGCCGTGCAGAGAGGAGCATAGGGAGGAAACTGCGATATTTGATGGCGGTGTGAGGGCCAATACGCCATGGATCCTGTGGACTGGGTGGACGATGTGGACATTGTGGACGAAGAAAACTTTTTCGAGTGGCCTTGTCCACCGCGTCCACATCGTCCACCCAGATCACTTCGTCCTGCTGAGGCCGCGTCACGCCCCCCTGTTTTACCCGTTTAGAATAGGTGCCAGGGAATCGCGGTTGTCCGTTATCCAGCGGCAGATGTCATCCATAATTACGGGCACGGTGCGCGTGGGCTTCCACCCGGTGGCCTCGGTCACGCGGCGGTTGTCGGTGATGTACAGGGGGATATCGGCCGCACGGTTTTCAGGTTCCTGCGCGATGGGGATGCTGTAGCCGGTGTATTCCTGGCACAGCGCCGTCAGTTCCTGGAGCGAGGCGCTTACGGCCCGTCCGCCGCCCACGTTGAAGGTGCGTCCCGACAGCGCGTCAAGGTTTTCTATTTGGTGGAGGATCAGATCGAGGAGGTCGTCTACATGGAGCATGTCGCGAACCTGTTTCCCTTCGCCGCCATACCCGATGTATTTGAGTTGTCCGCCATAGATGTGGCGTGCGGCCCAGAGGACCACGACCCCCTGATCGACCTTGCCCATTT
>JAJRPE010000446.1 GCA_024280935.1 Candidatus Hydrogenedentota bacterium | reverse complement strand
TTGGAAATATCACGGTACTGTTCCTCCAAGCGCACGAACCTTCGTTCCTCAGGATCGCGCGGCACATCCGACTGGTTTAATGCGTGCCAAATGACGGCATCGCCTACACAGTGCTCTACGGCGAAGCCGTTTAGTTCAACGCTTACAACATTTCCGCTACTACACGCGCTGCCACCTGGGCCGGAGCGGACTATATGGGAGGATGCCGCATGCCGTTTGGGAACGCGACCGGGACACCAGGCTTCCGAACTGGCTATTCAAGCCCAAGTTCGGAATCCGTTTGCTTATCGGATGCGCTAAACAACTGGTAAAGCACGGGCAAAACAAACAGCGTCAGTATGGTGGAAGAAATGATTCCGCCAATTACGACCGTAGCCAGGGGACGCTGCACTTCAGCACCCGTGCCTGTCGCGAGGGCCATGGGCAGGAAGCCCACGGAGGCGACCAACGTGGTCATCAGCACGGGCCGAAGCCGGGTTACAGCGCCTTCCATCACCGCCTGATGGATGGGCATCCCTTCCGCCGAGAGCTTCTTGATGAAGGAAATCATCACGATCCCGTCGAGAACGGCCACCCCGCACAGTGCGATGAACCCCACGCCAGCGGAGATAGAAAGCGGAATATCCCGCAGCCAAAGGGCAATTATCCCCCCCGTGAGCGCAAATGGTACGCCGGTGAATACCAGCAGGGAATCCTTGAGGTTGCCAAACATCATAAAAAGCAGCCCGATGATCAGGAACAGCGCGACCGGAACCACAAGTTGGAGGCGGCGCGATGCCGAAATCATCTGCTCGAAGGTCCCCCCCCATGCCACCCAGTAGCCCGCCGGTATCTCTACCCGGCTCTCTAGTTGGCGTTGCGCCTCACTGACGAATGACCCGATGTCGCGCCCACGCACGTTGGCGGTGACGACTACGCGGCGTTTTCCGCTTTCGCGGCTCACCTGATTGGGTCCAGGCGCAACCGAGAAGTCCGCAACACTACCGAGACTGACATATTGCTGGGCGCCGCTGCCCGGGAAAAGCGGTATTGAATGGGGTGCCATGAGCGCCTGTCCCTGGCTTGGAAGCGGGACGGGAAGCCGTTTAAGCATCTCCAGGTCGCTTCGGAGTTTTTCGGGCAGCCGCACAATGATCTCAAATCGCTTGTCCCCCTCGAAGATAGCACCCATGGCCTTTCCGCCGATTGCGACTTCGATGACCTCCTGAACATCCGCGATACTCAGTCCCAAGCGGGATATCGCGATCCGATTGGGCGTAATACTGAGGAGGGGCAGTCCCGTAACTTGCTCAACCTTCACGTCTTCGGCTCCGGGCACGTTTTCCAGCACCTTCGAGGCGGCTTTCGCCGTCGAAAGCAGAACATCCATGTCGTCGCCGAAAATTTTGACGGCCACATCCGTCCGCACCCCGGCAATGAGTTCGTTAAAGCGCATCTGGATGGGTTGCAAAATCTCGTAGTTGTTGCCTGGAATATTCTCGATGATGGCGGAAAGGTCTTTAACAACATCCGGCCCGCTTTTCTTGGGATCCGGCCATTCTTCCCGAGGCTTCATCATAATAAAGTTGTCCGCAACACTGGGCGGCATCGGATCCGTTGCAATTTCAGCGGTCCCCATTTTTGCGACGACTTTGTCGACCTCGGGCATCTTCTTTATCTCGGACTCCAGTACATTCTGCATCTCGATAGCCTGGCTCAAACTGGTGCCTGGAATGCGCAGCGCATGCAGCGCGATGTCTCCCTCGTAGAGATTAGGAATGAACTCCGTGCCCAAGCGGCTGGCCAAGGCTCCGCAAACACACAACAACGCCACCGCGCCGATCAGGACGGGTGCTTTAAGTTGAAGCGCAGCCCGAAGCATCGGAAGGTACAATCCCTTTGCGCTCCGCACGAGAAACTTTTCTTTCTCCGAGATCTTGCCCCGAAGGAAAATAGCCACGGCGGCAGGCACGAAGGTGATGGAGAGAATCATCGCCCCGCCGAGCGCGGCGAGCACGGTGAAGGCCATCGGACCAAACATTTTTCCTTCTACACCGGTCAGGGTAAGAAGGGGCAGGTACACCACCATGATGATGAGCTGGCCATAGAGAATGGCGCGGCGTGTTTCGCTCGATGCGCCGAAGACCACTTCCAGCCGCTCCGCAAAGGTCAGGCGCCGCCCCAGACGGCGTTGTTCCTTCGCAAGGTGCCGGACGCAATTCTCAACAATGACTACCGCGCCATCCACGATAATGCCAAAATCCAATGCGCCAAGGCTCATAAGGTTTGCGCTGACCTGGTTGGTCACCATGCCGGTAATGGTAAACAGCATCGCCAGCGGTATAATCGAGGCCGTGATGATTGCGGCACGAATGTTGCCCAGGAAAAGGAACAGGACGATAATAACCAGCAAGGCCCCTTCGCTGAGGTTTCTCCAGACCGTATTGATGGCCTTGTTGACCAGAATAGTGCGATCATAGACGGTATCCGCGATGACACCTTCGGGAAGAGTTTTGTTGATATCCTGAATCTTTTCATGCACACGCTGAGAAACCGCGCGGCTGTTCTCGCCAATGAGCATGAAAACCGTTCCAAGAACCGTTTCTTTTCCATCCTTTGTGGCAGCGCCGGTCCGAAGTTCTTCACCCAGTCCCACCTTCGCAACATCGTGCATATGAACAGGCACGCCCTCATTGACGGATACGACGATAGCCGCCAAGTCATCGGCGGAGGATGCCTGGCCGGGGGCGCGGACAAGCCACTGTGAACCTGCCCGTTCAATATAGCCCGCGCCTACCGTGCCATTGTTTCTATCCAGCGCCTCCAGCAAGTCCTGAAAGGTCAGACCGTATTCAATCATGCGCTTGGTGTCGGGGGTCACATGATATTGCTTCACATACCCGCCGATGGTGTTAACGTCGGTCACGCCCTTTACGGTGCGCAACTGCGGCTTGACCACCCAGTCCTGAATCGTGCGCAAATCGGTCGGCGTGTACGGTGTTCCGTCTGGTTTGAGCGCACCGTCCCTGGCCTCCACGGTATACATGTAAATCTCGCCCAGGCCTGTTGCAATCGGTCCCATCATGGGTTCGATGCCTGGAGGCAGGTTTCCCTTGGCTTCCTGCAGCTTCTCGCCGACCAACTGCCGCGCAAAATAGATGTCCGTCCCGTCCTCAAACACAACGGTCAACTGGGACAGGCCGTAGCGCGAGAGTGAGCGCGTGCTCTCCAACTTCGGCAGACCGGCCATCACAGTTTCCAGGGGAAACGTGATGCGCTGTTCCACCTCGAACGGCGAATAGCCGAGCGCCTCCGTATTGATTTGAACCTGTACGTTCGTAATGTCTGGAACGGCATCGATGGGCAGCAAGAAGGCGTTGTAGACGCCAAGGCACGCCATCCCGAGCGTTAGGCCCATAACAAGCCAGCGTTGTTCGAGAGAGAATCGGATTAATTTATCAAACATGGATTTATCCTTAGGAAGCTGACCAGATTAGTATTGCCAAGTTGGCAGTGACACTCGAAAAAGCACAAGTCCTTTTTTCTCCAACGGACAACTACGGCATCGGCAATTCGGCCTGAAAGGCCCCAATAGGTTAGCCCAGGGCAACGCCCTGGGTTAGGGTGTCGCAAAACCGACTAGCCCTGAAAGGGCGAAATAGCTGGACCGCGACTGGTGTCCTCTTGATAGATTTTCAATAGCGCCGATGTGTAACCCAACCATAATATGCGGGGAAATCTCCATTGTCGCAGGAAATTCTCTTACGCCCTTTCAGGGCTATTTTGTGGCGGGCCATTTTACCCAGGGCGTTGCCCTGGGCTAACCTATTGAGCCCCTTCGGGGCGTAGGTCTGCGCATCTGTTTGCTACATCTATATTGCTTCGGAGCTTCATGGGGAAGTAAAGCGCACGTCGATCAAAGTTGGAAAGGTTATTTCGAGCAGATTACTTAGAGTGCCTTGTCCTGTTCCTGCCCCGTGTGAATGCGAAGGGCTCGGGACAGATCCATTACCGCGATCACGCCGTCCCCGGAATTTCCCGTGTGCGACGCGGCCCGTATCGTCTCAACCAAATCCTCGCAAACGTCATCACTACAGTAAATCTCAATTCGTTTGCGCGGCTTTAAGAAAAGCGAGTCCATCGTGGCAGTGTAATGGCCGTCCGGCCCCCGTCCTCGACCATCGCCGTCACAGTTCGACACCGTCATGCCGGGATAGTGCTTGCATTCGTGCAGCTCCTTGATAACGCTATGTAGCATGTGGGGTTGAATAATGGCAGTGATGTATTTCATCTTGTGCCCTTTCAATCAGTGGTCGTGGGTTGCGCCGGATTTTTCGATGTCCGCCTTGATGATGTAGCTGTTCTTGCTCACATAGCGCACGCCGGCTTCCAGGCCCGAGGTGATCTCGACCCAGTCTCCAAAGGTTCTTCCGATCTCCACAGGGCATATTTCATAGAGATCCCCATCCCGCATGAAGACGACCGACCAGTCGCGGAATTCCTGAATGGCATCAGACGGCACCGCAATCGGAAGTTCCAGTTCTGTCTTATCGATCAGTTCCACGGTGACGTACAGGCCGGGACGCCAAAGCCCGTCCGGGTTCGGGAGCTCAACGATTGCATGGGCTGCCCGAGTTTCCTGGCCGACCAATTCACCGATGTAAGAAACGGTTCCCTTGGCCGTGATATCCAGATCGGCGGATCGCACGATGGCCTGCTGTCCCGCACGAACGTGCTTGAGATCAGCAGCGTAGACCACGGTCTTCACCCAAACGCGGCTCAAATCCGCGACCACAAAGCAATCCACTGCTTCCTGAACGGCCTCCCCGACGGCAAGGTGCTTCTCAATAACCGTGCCGTCAATGGGTGAAATTAGCTCATACCGGGTAAATGATCTCTCCCCCTGCCTGGCCGAGGTGATCGCCTCATCACTCAGCCCCAGCGATTGGAGTTTCTGCCGGGCGCTTCGTACATTGATCCCCGCCTCCGCAAGGACTTGGCCGGCTTTCAGAACTTCCAGTTCCGCCGATATCTTTTTTTCATACAGGTCGCTCTCAATCGTATACCGTGATTGCGCGAGATCACGCCGTTCAACAGCCGCCAGATATTCACTCTTGATATCGGCCAGTTCCTTGCTGTCTATAACCGCCAGTAATTCATTTTTATGAACCGTATCGCCGAGGGATTTGTGGACCTCGCGGGCCACACCGGACAGGCGTGGCGTAATGTGTACCAGGCGGTCCGCATCCAGGGCGACCTCGCCCGGCAGTTCGATGGAGTCGCTGACCTTCACCGGACCAGCCACCGCGTATTCGATGCCGGCCTGAAGCGCCACCGCCTCGGTCATGGAGGTACGGCCTTCGTAGCTCTCAAAGTGCCATTCATGGGTCTGGTTTTCAAACGTCGCCTTCACCTCCACGCCAAACGAATGGGGTTCTGCCACGATCTGCTGGCCCAGCAAATAATCGTCCTTCGGCTTAAACGTAATGACATCCGCACGGCCTCCGAAGCGGTGCAGCGTAATCGTAAGCGCAAGCTCCTCCGGGGGGAGCGGCTTTCCCGCAATAAACGGAAATATGTGAAATTCAGGCGGAATCCCGCTCTCGAAGATCGTGATTTCTAACGCAATCTCTCCACTCCGAAGAAGACGTCCATGGTGTGGTCCGCGCTCGTACTCCGCCGCCGCCGGGTCCGAAAGGCCGTGTTCTTCGGTGTTGGCAACCGGGGCGGATTCCATGTTGAGTATGTAAAAGAAGGCGGCGGCGCCTGCAATGAACAGCAGCAATCCGAGTACTATATTGAGTGTTTTCATCGTGTGGCTCCCTCTATTGGGCTGGCCGCGTCGGCATCGACGTAGGGGGACTGCCCGGTGTAACGTTCCATTTCCACCTTCGCCGCATAATGCCGTGCGAAGGTATCGAGTAATTGTTTCTTCGTGTCAAACAAAGCACGCTGGCTGAGCAATACGTCCAGCAACCCGAATTTTCCCTGGCGATACCCTTCCTCTGTCGCCTCGAAAGCCTGCCGGGCCTTTGGCAATATAGATTCTTCCAGGGTTCTTATCTCGTCATACGCGGCGTTTAAGACCTGCCATTGCGCACTCACGGCGGCGCGAAGCCGAATGCGAAGTGCGCGTTCCTGGTCAGAAAGCTGCGCCACGGCGTATTCGGCCTCCCGTATGCGTCCCTGGTTGCGATGGAAAAGTGACAGCGGCACCGAGATGCCAACGAGAAAACTTAGTTCCCGGTCATTGGCTCCGGCGCGGCTCCCCCGGGACAAACGAGCGCCATCGATGCTGGAAAGCCCGAAAGCCGTCGTGCGGGTGCGACCACCACTTCCGGTAGACCGAAGACCTGCGCTAACGGTGATATTCGGGCGGGCGATTGCACGCTCCAGACGGAGCTCCGCCTCCCGGCGCTCCCGCTCGGCAGTCCACCGCTGCACATCGGGAGAGTCTTCGATTCTGCTCAGAAAACGGTCCATGTCCTCCGGTCTCGCCGGAACATTCAACGAACCCAAGACCTTGCCAAAGTGGGGCGTGGTCGACCCCCAATGCGCTGCCAGCCATATGCGTGCGGCATCCAACGCATGCTTCGCATGCACCGTTTCCAGTTGAACTCGTTGCAGCTCCACGTCACTTCGCGTTTCTTCCAGCGGGGCTATCTTTCCTGCCTGGACACGTGCCTGTGTAATGGCATGGGCCTCCTCGGCAAACTGCGTGAACGAAATAGCCATTTCAAGGCCATTCTGCCGCAGAAGCACGTCGTAAAAGGCCCTGGCAGCAGAGCTAAGCACCTCTGCGCGAACTACTTCATAATCCATGTTGGTCACCCGCTCTTCATTTTGGGCGAGTCGCACGCGCTTCATTCGTTTGCCGCCCAACTCAATAAGTTGAGAAAGGCTCAGCGTAATTTCCGCCGAATCAAAAACGCCGGAGGAATAGGAAGTCCTGTCCCGTTCCAGCCCGAAACCCAATGCAGAAGACGGATTCAAGGCCACACTGGAGGCCGCATTGGACTCGCCCCCCCCGAGGCCGATATCCTGGATTGCCAAGTCCAACTCCGGATTCGGACGGAGTCCAGCCTGGATTGTGCGGGCCTCCGCCATCCGAGGTTCCCAAGCGTAGACAGAAAGCTCTGGATTGTGTTCCAGCACCAACCCCAGACAATCCGCGAGGGACACGTCACCCGAGGGATCAGGGGGTTCCTGGGGCTGTGATGGCAACATATTCTGGGCCGCCGAGGCGGCGCTGCCTAAAATAAATACGAATGAATACAGAAATGCGAGAGAATGGGGGGACATAATGCACGACACTCCGTTGTTGTCGGCGCAATGGACGCAGGGATCGCGATTCCATTGCTGTGCGAAATTACGCTTGCGAACCGTAGAGGCATCCCACTGCTAAGGATACCTCGAAACGGATCAACGACGGAGAACGGTCGTGAGCAATCCTGTTGGCTTTAGCGGATCTTGCAAGGTTAATCCGCGTTCGCGTTTGACATTCAAGCCCGTTGGGCCTGTGTTATGCCAAGATTGGATGGGGGCAGGAATCCTCGTCGCGAGGATCGGTGGAATCTCAAAAGGGGTTGCATTTCGGAGAGTTGAGGTCGAGAAGTGCGCATGCGCAATCCGACCGCGTCTGCCGGGGGTAGACTCACTCTCCGTGATTACAGGAAAAAACGGGGTTTCCTCCTGCGAAACTTCGGCGCTGTGACTGTGGTGTTCGTCATGTGTGTGCGGCTCCGCGCCACCGTCGGCATGGTGATCTTGAACGACAATGTGGCCCCATGCAGCCACAAAAACTGCCAAGACTATAGTAGAGAGCACGCGCATGGTCGGAAGCATAGACGAATTGGATATCGTAGATCAACATGCTTGGGCGGCCTGTCTTCCCGATATTTGGATGGCCCGGCCCGTCTTCAGGTATGCTGCCCCTTTCGGACTTTTATGGAATCGAGAGGTTGCGTGGCATGGATAGATTCAAGGGACTGAGCGGACTCAAGCCCAGCACGATTTTTCTTGCGGCTTTGTCGCTTTCCATCGGATGGGGAATTCGCGGGAACTTTGGTCACGAATATGGTGCCATGATCCCCGGTGCCCTGACCGCAATCGTCGTGTGCCTCTTGTCCGGTCGGGAGGACTGGCGGAATCGGGTGGTCTACTTTGGCATGTTCGGTGCCTTGGGTTGGGCTTTTGGCGGGTCTATGTCCTACATGCAGGTGGTGGCCTACACCCACTCGGGCCATTTACCCAGCCAATATTTCGGATTTTTCGGGCTCTTCGTGATTGGCTTTCTCTGGGCGGCCATGGGGGGCGCGGGGACGGCCTTCCCGGCGGTGGTGGAGAAGGAACGGCTTACGGCCATTTTTCGACCGCTGTGCTGGATCTTTGTTTTCTGGATTATCTTCGGGAAATTCCTCCTCTTTTATTTCGAAACCCTCTTTCCGGCGAACTTCGATGCGACGTGGTCTCGCCAGGCGGCCTACACCTACTGGTTCGACTCGGATTGGATGGAGACCACAGCGGCGATAGTGGCCCTGCTCGCTTTCGAGTTGTGGGACAATCGGGAGGAGCACTTCTTGCGTGCAAAGGTATTGTTGCTACCGGTGAGCCTGGCGATTTTCGCGGCCTTTGGCTTGCTGGTGCAGACCGTGTTGCATCTGGCCGGGCTGGATGCCCCGCTAGCCGGGGCGCTCATTCATTACCAGGTGACACCCGAATTTGTGGCGACGGCGGCGGCGGAACGTGGTTTGACCGAGGCAGAAGTCTTGTCGGACCAGCTCATCAACTGGCCCAACGTCGTTCTCTTTTTTCCCAACCACATTGGCTGGTTCATTGGCGCGCTGATTGGGCTGGCCGTCTACTTCTTCCGCTTTGGGCGCTTCGGCTCTGGCGCATCGCTGTTCATGCACATGTGCCTGGGCTGGTTCGGGTGTTTTCTGCTCTTTCCCGTGTTGCTGGGACATCCCTTTTATGACGGTGAGATGTGGTTTCGCATGACGCCGCCCCGGGGCGATAATTGGGCCGGCGTCTTGGGTGTGGTTATCGGAACAGCCATCTGGCTTGTTCGCAATCGCTATATCCCGGTCCTCTATGCCATGCTCGTGAGTGGGGTTATTGGCGGCCTTGGTTTCTCTGGAGGGCAGCTCATTAAGCTTATATGCATCCGTCCGGGGAACAGAGAAGTTACGACCGACCCCGAACTCATCGCCCAGTGGGCGCACTGGCAGGGAAGCAACTGGCACAGCGTGTTGGAGCAAAGCTATGGCTTCATCAACGGCATTGGTATCGCCATCGCCATGGGCTTGCTGGCTGCGCGGCTTGGGCGAAACGATGGCGCGCCGACAGAACGCAGGTGGACCAAGGTTTTCGCTGTAGCGTTTGTGCTCTTTGGCGTGAGCTACCTCAACATGTTCAAGAATGTTCGCCAGTGGGTGAAGGACGACGCACTGCCCGAAATGATGAACATGCCCTTGGTGGATGGGGTGAGTTGGTCGGCGGCCGTGTGGTTCAACCTCATCTTCGGGCTTGCCGCGCTGATCGGCATTATCCTTTTGGCCCGCCATGTGCGGAATCCCATCGCGCTCGTACCTGCATCGGCCTTGGGCAGGGGGCAACTCCTCTACATCGCCTTCCTGGCCACTGTGGTCGTGATGAACTTCGAGCGTGCGCTTGCCGGGTTTGGGGCGCAGCGCCTTATCACCGAAGGCGTGATATTCGTGAATGCCATCCTGGCCGTTCTACTGATTCTTCTGTTGCCGACACGCGGCATAACGGTGCCCGACATCGGACTCATCAACTATGGTCGCAGCGTCTATCGGGCCGTATGTATCGGTATTGCGGTGCTGCTGCTGGCCACCTTCGGGATGACGCGCGCGGCCCGATATCTCTACGGCGACCAGTTTTCCGGCCACGCGGGCCAACAATATCGCTTTGGCGACGAGGCTACCTGGAAACTCAAGCCGACGGAAAAGAGCAAGAAGCACAGCTGATGTAGCGGAACGGCCCTACCTGCGCTACTTCGGCACCCCGCGCAAAGGCCCCTCGATCCGAGCCACATGCAATTTATGATTTACCCTACTAAGAAATCTTGAATTCACAGGCTAAACCACCAACTCTGCTGGTGAAAATTCATCAGGATCTGCCGTTCCGGCGTATGCCAAAGCGATTTTGCCAAAGGTCAACGCGTGGGCGTGCTCAGGCAGGTGGCCCTAGCGAATTTCCAACATGCGGTCGATGGGCTTTTTTGCGCCTGCGATAACGGCGGCATCGAGTTCGACTTTGTAGCGGGTCTGTTGGAGGGCGGCCAAGGTGTCTTCGAGGCTGATCTGGTTCATGTGCTGGCAACGGAGGTTGCAGCTTCGGATCATGTCGCGGTGGGGGAACTGACCGGCCATGTTGTCGCCCATGCTGCATTCGGTGAGAAGAGCGTAGCGGGGGGCGTCGACTTTTTCGATGTAGTCCACCATGACCTTGGTGCTGCCGGAAATATCGGCCTTTTCGATAACTTCGGGGCTGCACTCGGGGTGGGCCAGAATGACGGTGCCGGGGAACTGGCGGCGGATGTTGTCCA